>CALCQG010000124.1 GCA_937897575.1 uncultured Synergistales bacterium
TGGGCCGAGCGCCTTTTCTCCAAAAGGGCGCTGAGTTCATGGGGGAAGATACCCAGGGCGGCGGCGATCGCAGGGAGGTAGGGGGCCACATCCACAGGTGAGAGAAGGCTCAGGCCCGCGAGGATGTCGTCCACGGCTTTCTTTCTCTTTTCCGGCTCTCGGAGCAGGGGGGCCCTCAGATGAAGGTGGTGCAGGAGCAGCGGGCGGGCCTCCTGCAGGGCCCTGGTGAACAGCTCCGCCCCGTCGGGCAGGGAGAGCAGATCGTCGGGGTCCTTCCCCGCCGGGAGTTCGACGACGTGCACAGTGAGCCCGGCCTTCTGGAGGGTGTACATCCCCCGGATTGCGGCCTCCTGTCCGGCGAGGTCGGAATCGTAGCATATGTAGCAGTTGTCCGTCAGCCGCTTGATGAGGTGGGCCTGCTCCTCGGTGAGGGACGTTCCGAGGGATGCGGCGGTCTCGGTAAACCCGCCGACATGAAGGCGAATGGCGTCCATATAGCCTTCGACAAGGATGAGTCTGTCCCTGGAGCGGGCGCTCTCCTTGGCGCGATGGAGCAGGTAGAGGTTTCTTCTCTTGCTGTACAGGGTCCCCTCGGGGCTGTTGATGTACTTCGCTCCCTCTCCGTCGACGAGGCGGCCGCCGAAGGCGAGGAGCCTGCCCGTGATGTCCCGGACGGGGAAGATGATGCGCCCTCTGAACCGGTCGTAGAGCCCCTTCTGCCCTTCGAGGACAAGCCCTGCGTCGAGCGCCTCCTTCGCGGATATGCCCAATGCGTCCAGTTCGCCGCTGAGGGTGTCCCAGGAGGAGGGGGCCCAGCCGAGCTCGAAGATGTCCCAGGCGTCCGGCGGCAGGTTTCGCCGGGCGAGATAGGCTCGGGCGGCCTCACCGCCAGCGCTGCGCAGGGCAGAGCGGTAGACGGACGAGGCGCGCTCCATGACGTCGAAGAGGCTCCTGTTGCGGGCGACGGACCTGGACTCGGCGACGAGGGTAATCCCCGCCCTCTCGGCCAGGACCTCCAGGGCCTCGCGGAAGGAGAGCCCCTCCTTCTCCATGACGAAGGTGAAGATATCCCCGCCCTGGCCGCATCCGAAGCAGTGGAAGGTCTGCCGGGACGGGGACACGGAGAAGGAGGGCGTCTTCTCCTCGTGAAAGGGGCAGAGGCCGACAAAGTTCGCCCCCGCTTTCCTGAGGCGGACGTAATCCTCTATCACCTCGACGATATCGAGCCGGTCCTTTATCTGACGAACGTTGTCGATGGCCACCTCTTTACCTCCCGATACGAAAAAAAGGGGAAGGGTTATCCCCCTCCCCTTTATTGTACTGCACCGCGTCCTTCGTTACACGAAAAGCTGCGCAAGAACGACGGCGATGACGGACATGAGCTTGATGAGGATGTTGAGGCTGGGGCCCGCCGTATCCTTGAAGGGGTCTCCGACGGTGTCGCCGACCACGGTGGCCGCGTGCTGGGCACTGCCCTTCCCGCCGTAGTTGCCCTCTTCGACGTACTTCTTGGCGTTATCCCACGCCCCGCCGGAGTTGGACATGAAGATCGCGAGCATGACGCCCGTCACGATGGAGCCGCCAAGGAGCCCTCCGAGCGCCTCGGCGCCGAGGCCTAATCCTATGGCGACAGGCGACGCGACGGCAAGCAGACCGGGAACGATCATCTCCTTGAGGGCCGCGGAGGTGGAGATGTCGACGCAGCGCTCGTACTCGGGACGGCCCGTTCCCTCCATGATCCCGGGGATCTCGCGGAACTGGCGCCGCACTTCGTCGATCATGGCCTCGGCCGCCCGGCTCACGGCCTGGATGGAGAGGGCGCTGAAGAGGAAGGGCAGCATGCCTCCGACGAAGAGGCCGACCATGACCTTGGGGTTGTTCAGGTCGATCGTCGTCAGCTTCACCGCCTGAGCATAGCCCGCGAAGAGGGCGAGAGCCGTCAGGGCGGCAGAGCCGATGGCTAGGCCCTTCCCCATGGCGGCCGTGGTGTTTCCGACGGCGTCCAGCTTATCGGTGATGGCCCGGATCTCCTTCGGCATATGGGTCATCTCGGCGATGCCGCCGGCGTTGTCGGAGATGGGGCCGTAGGCGTCCACGCTGAGAGCCATACCCGTGATGGAGAGCATCCCGACTGCAGCACAGGCGATTCCGTACAGGCCGCCGAACTGATAGCTGACGAGGGTCGCGACACAGATGAGCAGCACGGGAACAACGGTGGACTTCATCCCAACGGCGATCCCCGACAGAATGACCGTCGCGGGGCCCGTCTGGGATGCCTCGGCAATCTGTTTCACCGAGGAGTAGTCCCCTGACGTGTAGAGCTCCGTGATGAAACCGATCAGGACGCCGACGGCCACGCCCGACAGAACGGACCAGAACAGCGTCAGGGAGCCGAGCATGACCATCGTGATCACGAATGCCCCCGCGATCATGACGGCACCCGTCACGAAGGTGCCTGTACGAAGGGCCTTGGCCGCATTGCCGCCCTCCTTGACCTTGACGAAGGAGGTCCCGATCAGGGCCGCGACGATGCCGAACCCCGAGATAACGAGGGGATAGAGCACTCCGTTTATGCCGTAGGCCGCGATTCCTATTGCCATGGCGGCAAGGATCGAGTTGACGTAGGACTCGAAGAGGTCCGCGCCCATGCCCGCGATGTCGCCCACGTTGTCTCCCACGTTGTCCGCGATGACGGCGGGGTTCCTCGGGTCGTCCTCGGGGATGCCGGCCTCAACCTTGCCCACGAGGTCGGCGCCTACGTCCGCCGCCTTGGTGTAGATACCGCCGCCGACGCGTGCGAAAAGGGCGATGGTGCTGGCGCCCATGCCGAAGCTGGCGATGACGTTCGCATCCTTGAAGATAAGATAACAGACGATGATGCCGACGATGCCGATCCCAACGACGGACATGCCCATGACGCTCCCTCCGCGGAAGGCCATGGACAGCGCGCTGTTCATACCGTGGGTGGCCGCGAAGGTCGTTCGTCCGTTGGACCGCGTGGCGACGACCATGCCCGCGTACCCTGCGGCGGCGCTGCACAGGCCGCCGATGACGAAGGAGATCGAGGAAGCCGGGCTGATCATGAACCAAAGCGCAACGCCTACGATCAGGAGGAAGGGGATCAGCCAACGGTACTCCCTGTACAGGAAGGCCATGGCACCCTTATGTATGATCTCCGACAGTTCGACGATCTTCTCGTTCTCCACCACGAACGCCTTGATTCGCCCGTAGGAGTGAAACGCATAGCCAAGCGCCAGGACACCTGAAACCGCGACGAGCAACAACCACACCAAATCCATGACCACGACCTCCTCGTATAATTACTGACAAGACGTGTTAATTCAACAATAGATGTGCATTCACAAAACAATAGCAACAGCCATTATAGTGATCTGTTGTTCGAAAAACAAGCATACTGCCCGGATCACACACGTTCCGGCAAACCCGTTATGTCGGAGGGGGCTGCGCGGTGGTCGTCGCTTGCTGCTTTGAAAGGGACGATTTCCAGAGCGTCCGGTAGCTCTCCAGGAGAAACATGAAGAGGCTGATTACCACAGGGCCAAGGAAGAGCCCGATGAAGCCCCAGGCGGCCAGGCCCCCCAGCACGCCGATGAAGGTGATCAGCGTGTGGACCTTCGTCCCACCCGATATGAAGACGGGACGGACGAAGTTGTCGATCATGCTCACGACGAGAACACCCCACAGGAGGAGGGTGATGCCCGCCACCATCTGCCCCGAGAGGAGGAGATAGATCCCTCCGATGCCCCAGACCACCGGGGTCCCGACGAAGGGGATCATGGCCAGGATCATCATGAGCGCCCCGAAGAACACCGGACTGGGAAGGCCGACGTACCACCATCCGATGCCGCCGAGAAAGCCCTGGAGGGAGGCCGTCAGAATCACGCCGTAGAGGACCGCTTGGAGGACCTCCTTCGCCTGACTGAGAAAAGCCTTCTTCTCCTCCGGAGGAAGGGGGGTGATGTCCATCAGGTAGTTCACGATCAAATGCCCGTCCCGGAGCAGGAAAAAACTCGTCATGATGATGATGATCATGGAGTAGGCGATGGTGAACGTGCTCTCTACGATCGCTTTCGACGTCGCGATCGCCGTCGTTCCTATCCAGCGTCCGGTCTGATTCAGCAGGTCCCCTATGATGGGGTACTCCTGCATCCAGGGGGTGAGCTCCTTCATGATGACGTCCGGCAGAAGTGCCGCCAGGATGGATTCCCCCGTTTTGCTGTCCAGGGTCGCCAGGGTGTCCGCAATCGTTCCGTAGAGACGCAACCCCTCCCTGGCGGCGACGTAACCGCCGAAGACGGCCGGGAGCGCGAGGAGCACGACGATGAGCGCCGTCGTCAGCAGGGCGGAGAGGTTCTTCGCCCGCCCACCGAGGAGGCGCATTCGCACCAGTTTATAGAAGGGATAGGCCGAGAACGAAAGCAGCGTCGCCCAGGCAAGGGGTTTTATCAGGGGGAGGGATATCTTGAAGGACAGATAGGCCATGAAAGAAAGCACCAGGAAGAACGGCACAAGCCACCCCTGGGCCCTTTTTCTTCTGGTTGCGAACGTATCGGGCATCCTGGTTCTCCTCCCCTCTTCGAGGCCGTCGACGAAGCCTCGGTATGCGCTACTCCCACTCGATGGTTGCCGGCGGTTTCCCCGTCACGTCGAGGGTGACCCTGTTGATCCCCTGGACCTCGTTGCATATTCTCCTGGCCGTTCGGTCGAGGATGTCGTAGGGAACGTGCACCCAGTCGGCCGTCATGCCGTCGTGAGAGTGAACGGCGCGGAGGACCGCCGTCTCGGAGTAGGTCCTGGAATCGCCCATGACCCCCACGGTCCGCACGGGCAGGAGCACGACGAAGGCCTGCCAGATGGACGGATAGTCCTCCCACTTCGCGATCTCCTCGCGAAAGATCGCATCGGCGGAGCGGAGCGTTTCGAGGCGCTCGCTGGTGACCTCCCCCAGGCAGCGCACCGCGAGCCCGGGCCCGGGGAAGGGCTGCCTCGAGATGATATCCTCAGGAATGTTCAGCATGCGCCCCGTGCCCCGCACCTCGTCCTTGAAGAGATCCCGAAGGGGCTCGAGGAGGGCCAGGTCCATGTGTTCGGGAAGCCCTCCCACGTTGTGGTGGCTCTTGATCACCGAGGCCCCCTTTCCCTTGTGCCCGCTCTCGATGACGTCGGGGTACAGGGTTCCCTGAAGGAGCCACTTCGCACCGTCGATCTTTCGTGCCTCGCTCTCGAACACACGGATGAACGTCTCGCCGATGATCTTCCGCTTCCGCTCGGGGTCCGTGACGCCCCGCAGAGCGCCGAGAAAGGCATCGCTGGCGTCGACGTAGTGGACGCGGAGGTTCAGCCTCTTGTACTGCTCCAGGACGTGATGCTCCTCATGGAGCCTCAGGAGGCCGTGATTCACGAAGATGCAGTCGAGCCTGTCCCCTATGGCCTTCTCGGTCAGCACGGCCGCCACGGAGGAGTCCACTCCGCCCGAGAGGCCGCACACCACCCTGTCCGTTCCGACCTGTCTTCGGATCCCCTCCACGGTCTGATCGATCCAGTTGCCCAGATCCCAATCCGGTGTGCAGGAGCAGATGGCAAAGAGGAAATTGGAGAGGATCTCCGAGCCGTATTGCGTGTGCACGACCTCGGGGTGGAACTGCAGGCCGTAGAGCGGCCGTGTTTCATGCTCCATGGCGGCGAACACGCCGTTCCCCGTCTTCGCCGTGCAGCGGAAGCCGTCGGGGAGACGCTCTATCCTGTCGCCGTGGCTCATCCACGCCTCGAAGGAGGCGGGTACTTTCCCTGTGAAGAGGGGGGATCGACCGTCCGTGAAAATGGCGGTCCGTCCGTACTCACGCGACGTGCCGCTCGTGATGGAGCCGCCCATCTGCTTCGTCATGAGCTGCATGCCGTAACAGACGCCGAGGATCGGGACCCCCATTGTAAAAAGCGCGTCCGGGACGGACGGGGCGTCCTCATCCGTCACGCTCTGGGGACCTCCGGAGATGATCACGCCCTTGGGGCCCGCTGCCTGGATGACCTCGAAGGCGGTATCCCAGGGAAGGATTTCGCTATGGACCTTCTGCTCCCGAACTCGTCGTGCAATGAGCTGGGTGAATTGGGAACCGCAGTCGAGAATAAGGATGTTGTCCAAAGAAGAGATACCTCCCGAAACAGAAAGTGGTCACAACAGAATATCTTATCAGAAATAATATCAGCATTCCACGGTGTTCCGTATCGAGAGGACGATCTTTTGTAGGTGTTCAATACATATGTTACAGATAGGGAGAGTAAGATAGTAGTGCTCTGATCTCGGGGAAGGGTTGGCGGACCGCAACGCTCTCTGGTACTGTGAAGTCACCACAACAAACACAGACTGGAGGTCTCGATCCGCCATGAACAGCGTAACACAAGATATGCTCTACAGACAGTCCCTGGTTCGCTATGCTCTGCGACATGGCGTTACAAAAGCAGCTATCAAATACAGGACAAACAGGCAATTCATCTACCGATGGATGAAGCGCTACGACGGCTCTCCTCAATCCATGGCCTTCAGGTCCAGGCGGCCACATAATCACCCCAACCAGCACTCAGAGGAGGAGATCGGACACATCAGGAGGATGTATCGCAGGAACAAGAGAGACGGGCTCGTGGTGTTGTGGGTGAAACTGTGCAGAAGAGGCTATTCCCGATCCATTTCCTCTCTCTACCGGGTACTTCGGCGTCTGGAGCTCTTCCGTCTCAAGACGAAGAATCCGAAGAGGCGTTCCACTGTCCCCTTCGACCCTGCCCTCTTCCCCGGACAGAGAGTGCAGGTGGACGTGAAGCATGTCCCGGGGAGCTGCATCCGGGATGTGGTTCCCGGGACAAAGTATTACCAGTATACGGCCCTGGACGAGTACTCCCGATTCCGGTATGTGGAGGCCTTTGACGAGGTGAATACCACGAACTCGGAACGTTTTCTTCTGCATATGCTCCGTTTCTTCCGGTTCAGGGTGTTCTGTGTTCAGACGGATAACGGGTGTGAGTTCACGAATCGGTTCACGTCCCATAGAGGACGATTGAGTTTGTTTGAGAAGGCGTTGAAGAGGTTGGGTATTGCCCATCATCTCATTCGTCCCTACACGCCGCGGCATAACGGGAAGGTGGAGCGTTCCCACCGGAAGGACAATGAGTATTTCTATGGGAGGCACAGTTTCCATTCACTGGAGGATTTTTCACGGCAGCTGAGAGCGCACAACAGACGGTACAACAACTTTCCCATGAGACCCCTGGGGTGGAGGTCTCCGAGAGAGACGCCCATGAACTACTTGAATCCCATGTAACATATGTTTGATAAACCAACACCGTATCGAGAGGACGATCTTTTGACATGCCTCGTTCCGAAGGGTCACCGGAGCCTCTTGCGGCAGGCCTGTTTCTGTCCCGGATTCACGGGAAGAAGCCACCGACAAAAAAACAGCCCCCGGTTGTAACCGGGGGCTGTTTCTCAGCGCTGAAGCTCTAGTACATATCCTCCATGCCGCCCATTCCGCCGCGCGGCATCGCCGGCTCTTTCTTTTCCGGCTTGTCGGCGACGATGGCCTCGGTGGTCAGGACCATGGCCGCTATGGATCCGGCGTTCTGAAGAGCGCTCCTGGTCACCTTGACGGGATCGATGATCCCGGCATCGGTCATGTCCACGTACTCGCCCGTCACAGCGTTCAGACCGTGGCCGGCCTTCAGCCCGCGGACCTTTTCCACGACTACGTCGCCCTGGTACCCTGCGTTCTGCGCAATGAGATGCAGCGGGGCTGTCAGGGCCTTCATCACGATGAGCGCACCGGTCTTCTGGTCCCCGGAGAGCTCCTGAATGAACTTCTCAAGGGAGGCCTCGCAGTTGACGGGGGCGACGCCGCCGCCAGCCACGATGCCCTCTTCGACGGCCGCTCTCGTCGCGTTCAGGGCGTCCTCGATGCGGTGCTTCAGCTCCTTCTGCTCCGTCTCCGTGGCGGAGCCGACCTGGATCACGGCAACACCGCCGACAAGCTTGGCAAGACGCTCCTGAAGCTTCTCCTTGTCGTAGTCCGAGGTGGAGTCCTCGATCTCCTTCTTGATCTGGGCGGAGCGCTTCTTGATCTCGCTGGAGTCGCCGGCGCCATCGACGATGGTCGTCTCCTCCTTCGTGATGCGGATCTTCTTGGCCCTTCCAAGCATGGCGATGTCGGCGTTCTCGAGCTTAATGCCGATCTCCTCGCTGATGACCTGTCCGCCGGTGACGATGGCGATATCCTGAAGCATCGCCTTTCTGCGATCGCCGAAGCCGGGGGCCTTCACGGCCGCAACCTGCATGACGCCGCGCAGCTTGTTTACGACGAGGGTGGCGAGCGCTTCGCCCTCCACGTCCTCGGCGATGATCACGAGGGGTTTCCCCGTCTGGACGACCTTCTCGAGGGTGGGGAGAAGATCCTTGATGTTGCTGATCTTTCCGTCGTGGATGAGGATGTAGGCATCTTCGAAGGACGCCTCCATTCTCTCGGGGTCCGTCACCATGTAGGGGCTGATGTAGCCCTTGTCGAACTGGAGCCCCTCGACCATCTCGAGGGTCGTCCCCACGGACTGGCTGTCCTCAACGGTGATGACGCCGTCCTCTCCGACCTTGTCCATGGCCTCGGCGATCAACTGTCCGACGGCGTTGTCGTTCGCGGAGATGGCGGCGACCTGCGCGATCTTGTCGCGGTTTTTGACGGGCGTGGCCTTCTGCTTCAGCTCCTCGACCACGTGATCGATGGCCCGCTCGATCCCGGAGCGCATCTGCATGCCGTTGGCGCCGGCCGCGACGTTCTTCATGCCCTCGGCGATAATCGACCGGGCGAAGACCGTCGCCGTCGTCGTACCGTCACCAGCGACGTCGTTCGTCTTGGAGGCCACTTCCTTGAGAAGCTGGGCTCCGGTGTTCTCGTACACGTCCTCGAGCTCGATCTCCTTTGCGATGGTCACGCCGTCGTTCGTGATCGTCGGAGAGCCGAACTTCTTCTCCAGCACCACATTGCGGCCCTTGGGGCCGAGGGTCACGCCGACAGTATCGGCAACCTTGTCTATGCCGCGAAGCATCGCTCTGCGGGCTTCTTCACCAAAAACGAGAATTTTAGCCATTATATGTTCTACCTCCTAGTGGATTGGACTGCTACTTCTCGATGATCGCGAGCACGTCGCGCTCGCTGAAGATGACAAGCTCATCGCCGTCAAGCTTGACTTCGGTCCCGGCGTACTTGCTGAAGATGATCCGGTCGCCCACTTTGACCTCGGGCGGCAGTTTCTGGCCGTTCTCAAGCACCTTGCCCGTTCCGACGGCGAGCACTTCGCCCTCCGTCGGCTTCTCCTTGGCGGTGTCGGGAAGCACGATGCCTCCCTTTGTCTTCTCCTCGCGGTTGATGACCTTGACTACTATTCTGTCTCCCAACGGTTTCAAATTCATTCCCCAATCCCTCCTATTTGTTCTACAAAGTACTAGCACTCAAAGAGCGCGAGTGCTAAATGACCGAGTACGATGATACGAAGGACCAAGGAGAATATCAACCAACGTGAATCAGAACTATCTTAAATTTTTAGCTCTAAATAACTACATTCTCTTAGAAACGTCGAATATCGAGCTTTTTCACCCTCGTGCCTCTTCACCAGAGCTGCCATGACGGGTCGGCGACGATCGTGCCTGCGGGGCCCTGCCTCCGGTATGCGGAGTACCCGGCTGCGGCAATCATGACCGCGTTGTCCGTACATCGGTTCAGCGGGGGCAGGTAGACCCTCCAGTTCTTTTGTCCCTGCAGAGCCTTTCGCAGGGCGCTGTTGGCCCCTACCCCTCCGGACAGCGCGACGGTCCGCACGCCCGTTTTCCGCACCGCCAGATCGACTCGATCCATGAGCGACCCAACGACCGCCCTCTGGAAAGAGGCGCAGAGGTGTTCCACCTGCACTCCGGCGCCCATCGCCCGCTGTCTGTGAATCTCCGTCACCACGGCCGTTTTGAGTCCGCTGAAACTGAAGGATATCTCGGGTCGTCCCTTCATCGGCACGGGAAAATCATGGGCGCGGGGATCCCCCGAGGCGGCGAGGCGATCGACGATCGGCCCGCCGGGATAGCCCAGTCCCAGCTCCTTCGCGACCTTGTCGTAGGCCTCCCCAGCCGCGTCGTCCCTCGTTCCGCCGAGAAATTCGTACTGCCCCAAGTCCCGGACGAGAACGATCTCCGTATGCCCCCCCGAGACGATAAGACACAGGAAGGGCGGTTGAAGGTCTGGATGGGAGACGATGTTGGCGAAGAGGTGCCCCTCCAGGTGGTGAACGCCGACGATCGGTTTGTTCCACGCCAGCGCAAGGGCCTGCGCGGCCGTGACGCCCACGGCGAGGGATCCTATGAGCCCTGGTCCTGCCGTTACGGCGATGAGCCCGATCTGCTCTCCCGGTGCGTGAATCCCTGCCTCGCCGAAGAGGCTCTCCACGAGCGGGAGGAAGGCTTCAAGGTGTTTACGGGCCGCGTACTCCGGAATGACGCCCCCGAAGGGTGCGTGGTCGCCTATCTGGCTGGCGAGCAGCTCGGCGACGACCGTTCGCTGCCCTCTGAGAAGGGCGACGCCCGTATCGTCGCAACTGCTTTCCATGCCGAGGGTGAGCAGTTCGTCCTTCGATCCGTTCATCGTCACGGTGTCTTCAGCTCCGCGGAATAGGCGTCTACGGCGATCGGAATCCTGTTGCCCTTCACGGCGGACGCGGGGATGGCCACGGTGAAACTGGCCGCGAGCCCTGGCGGAACGTCCCCCATGGGGACATAGGCCTTGTTCGTCAGGATATCCTCCCACGTCAGGACATGGGACCCTATGGTGATCATGGACGGATCGAGGTGAAGGTTCTTGTTCGTCTCCACCCGTATGATGAACAGCCTCTTCTTCCGGGCGAGGTCCGTCCCGTAGGCGCCGGTCCCCTGCTGGATCCACTCGGGCGTCTCCGGGTCCTTCCATGCCTGTTCCGTCAGTTTCCCGTCCACGTACACGAAGATGAACTTCGCCCGGGACCCGAGGACGAGCCCCTCGAAGGTCTGCCCCTCGTACCAGATTGTGGCGGTCCTCTTCTCCAAAAGGGATCGAAGGGGCTCCGCCGCTCTCCCCTGCCCGCACAGCACGATCAGTACGACCAGTGCAGCCAACGCCCTACCTGCTCTTTTCCAAAGGGTCATGAGCGATCATCCTTTCCTGTTTCTCTCTTTCCACCGACCTTGCGGACACACGCGTCCTTCAGCCACCGCCACTCCGGAAAACGCAGCAGCGCCGTCGTCGCCGCATAGGCACAGGCCACAAACAGCAGTATGCCACCCGTCCAGAACACCCGCACGATCAAGGGCGCTTCGGGAGCGTAGGGCAGAAAAGTCTTCGCCGCAACGGTAAGCCCCGAAACCCCGAGGAGAGCGCTTCCCATCTTGCTCATCCAGGCCGGAGAGAACACTCCGAGCGTCGTGCCCAGGGACCGGGAAAGCAAATGTATGCCGTACAGTCCGGAGGCCGTGAAGGCCAACGACGTCCCGAGGGCGAGCCCTCCGTAGGAGAGGGGCTTCATGAGGAGAAAGGAGAAGAGGGCCGTCCCGATCACGCTCGAGAGGGTGACGTACAGGGCTGCCCTCGGCATGCTCCGTGCGTAGAGCCCCCGCATGACGACTGTGGAGCAGGCCATCCCGGGCAGCCCCAGGGAGTACATGGCGAGCGAGTATGCCGTCCCCTCCCAGGCCCAGCGGTTGAAGGCCCCCCTGAAGAAGAGAAGATGCACGATCTCCGACGACAGGAGGACCATGACGGCGGTTACGGGAAGGACGACGAAGAGAGCGAATCGAAGGGCGTCGCGCATGAGGTCCCGAAACTCCTCCTTCATGTCGAGGGGGCACCGGGCAAGTTGGGGCAAAACAGCCTGGGACACGGCGATGACAAAGAGCCCCAGGGGGAGCTGTATGACGCGATTGGCGTAGTTGAGCACCGATATGGCTCCCTCCTGGAGAAAGGACGCGAACATCCGGCTTATGACGGGGTTGACCTGGTTGAGGGAGAGCCCGGCGGCATACGGCAGAAAGAGCCTCAGCATGACCCGGAGATCGGGGTCTCCGCGGTCGGGTTGGTCCGGGACGAGGGGCACGCCGAGGTGGGCGCTCCACAGCCACTGGAGCAGAAACTGGGCCGCGCCGCCTGCCAGAACGGCGGCGACGAGGCCCCAGGCCCCGTATTTTGACGAGAAGAGGACGATGATGATAATGTAGACCACGTTACTGAGTGCCGGCGCCAGTGCAGGGATGAAAAAAGAGCCCATGCTGTTGAGGACACCCATGGCGAGCGCCGCGAGGGAGACGAAGAGGAGGAACGGGAACATGAAGCGGGTCATCGCGACGGCAAGCCCCGCCTTCGCCATGTCGACCCCCGGCGCCATGATTGCGACAAGCCACGGCGAGAGGACCATGCCCGCCGCGACGACCGCCGACGTGGCGAGAAGCAGGACGAACAGGGTTTGTCGGGCCAACCGGGCGGCGGCCTCCTTCCCCTTGGCGGCGAGCACCCGTGAAAAGACGGGGACGAAGGAGGCGGACAGAGCCCCCTCGGCGAGGAGCTGTCGGGCAAGATTCGCCAGCGTGAACGCCACGTTGAAGGCGTCGAGCAGGCCGCTCGCCCCGAAGAGCGCCGCCGTGAAAATCTCCCTGGCGAGCCCGAGCACCCTGCTCGCCAGTGTTCCCACCATCATGGTGAGCGCGTGTCGGATCATGGTCGACGTTCTCTGCACCACTTCGGGAGCCTCCTTGCCATGGGCACGCATCAGACGACGGAATCGAGGGTGATGATATGGAACGGGCGACTATCTGGTGTATCGGGAATCCTCTCATGAGCGACGACGGCGCCGGCCCCGCCCTTTTCCGCCGCCTTGCCGGTTCGCTCCCCGCGGGGATCAAGGCGATCGACTGCGAGACGACGCCGGAGAACTGGCTCGCTCCTCTCAGGAAACACCCTCCCCGGACGCTCGTCGTCGTCGACGCCGCGGAGATGGGCACAGAGCCGGGCGCAATCCGGCGCATCCCCCTTGCCATGACGGAGGAGGTGCACTTCAGCGCCCACGGGCTTCCTCTGTCCCTGTTGCTTCATCCCTTCCAGGACACCGTCGAGATAGTCGTCCTCGGCATTCAGCCAAAACGCCGGGGCCTCGGGACGGAGCTCTCCCCCGAGGTCCGAAGCGCCGTCGAGACTGTCGCCGACGCCATCACGGAATGCCTGTGGGAGAACTTCCTCCCCTACCAGGAGAACTTCTCTCCAAGATAGAACTTTCGCGCGACCTCGCTCTCCGCAACCTCCTGAGGAGGCCCCTCGATCAGGATCTGCCCCTGATGGATCAGATAGGTCCTGTCGGTGATGGCGAGCGTATCGCGGACGTTGTGGTCCGTCAGAAGAATGCCGTACCCCTTGGAGCGCAGCGTGAGGATGATCTGCTGGATATCGTACACGGCGATGGGATCGATGCCGCTGAAGGGCTCGTCGAGAAGCAGAAAGTTAGGGAGGATCACCAGGCTCCTGGCGATCTCCACTCTTCTTCTCTCGCCGCCGCTCAGAGCATACCCCCGGACATCGGATATGGCTCGAAGGCCGAAGTCGTCCATCAGCCGGTCGATCAGAGCCTTCGACTCCTCGTTGGGCGACGGGTTCTCCTGCAGGACGAGCTCGAGGTTCTCCCTGACCGTGAGATTCCGGAAGACCGAGGCCTCCTGGGGCAGATAGCCCACGCCCAATCGGGCGCGGCGAAAAACGGGCAATCCGGTCAGGTCCGTCTCGTCGATGGCGACGGAGCCGGAGTCAGGCCGTATGAGCCCGACGATCATGTAGAAAGTCGTGGTCTTTCCCGCCCCGTTCGGGCCGAGAAGTCCAACGATCTCGCCCGTCGATACGGTCAGGTCCACATGATCGACGACGGTCCTGCCCCTGTAGGATTTGCAGAGCGCCTTGGCGTGGATGGTCTTCTTCATTTCTTCTCTTGCTGTTTCTTTTCGTCCATGGTGAAGACGAGCTGCGGTTTTCCCGTCGCCTCCACCGTATTCTGCACCGTGTGGTATATGAGGTTGTTCGCCTTGAGGGAGCGCCCTTTCTGCAGCGCCGTCACGTTGCCCGTGACGACGAGCTGCCCCTTGCTCCTGGAGTATACGGCCTTGTCTCCCTTCAGATCCGTCGGGTTCCCCCCATCCTTGGGGGTGAAGACCACATGCACGTTCCCCAGTGCCGTGAACGAAGCTATGGCACCATTTTCGATCATCCCGTCCAGGGTGTTGCACGAGAGCACGTACCCCTCGACCTTGTCGGCGTAGCGCCTGAGCGAACGGGCGGCGAATTTGTCGCCCGTCATCTCCATTCGGTCGGTGTCCACATCCCGCGCTCCCCAGCTCCCTTTGACCGCGCCCTCCATGAAGTACGCCCGGATGTCGCCGAACTGCCCCGACAGCACATTGCCCTTCATGTCGATGGGCTCGTTCATCCAGGTCCCGAAGACATGGACGGAGTCGAGCATGGTGAAGGTCTTGGAGTTCATGTTGCCCTCCGCCCGCTTGGAGGTGGCGCTGATCGTTCCCCGAGTCACCTTCACGTTCTCGTCGGCCCAGAAATTGCCGGTCTCTGAATCGTATCGCATTTTTTCGGAGGTGAGCCGGAGCTCCTCGGCCGTCAGAGGGACCGCCTGGGCAAAAAACAGACAGAGCGCGAGAACGAGTATGCTGAACCGCTTCATCGCAGGGCCCCCTTTGCGGATGTCATCGAACGCACCCCAGAAAAACCTCGGAAAGGGCGCTGGCGGCCTTGTCCATGTCCCTCGAGGCGACGATGCAGGCCATCACCGTCGACGCGGCGGCGATCATGTCGATGTTGATCTCCTTCGACGCCAGGACCGTGAACATCTGGGACGGGATCGACGGACACCCCGCAAGGTGCTCCCCCATCAGCCCCACCTTTGCCACGTCCGTATCGAACGTCACCCCCTGGGACTGAACGACGGAGGAGAACTCCGTGCAGATCGAGATGGCCTCCTCCAGGCGGGATTTCTTTATGATGAAGGCGATGTCGTTGGTCTCGCCCCTCATGACGCTCTGCACGATCATCTCGGCTCCGACGTCCCTGGCCGCAAGGCTCGAGAAAAGACGGGCCGCTATCCCGGGAACGTCGGGAACGCCGAGCACCGCTATTTTCGCCACATCAGGGTCGGAGATGACCCTCTCCACGACGCAGTGCCCCGAGGGGTCCTGTCCATAGCCCATAGGAATTCCACTCCCTTTCCCGAGAAGCAGGCTGTCGCGCCTGTCCTCGCCCAGTTTGACGATCTTGGCGCCTTCGGCGCTCTCGGACAGCACAAAGAAGCGCGACCGGACGTTATACCGGGAGAAAATAGAGCACATGAGCTCCGCCACCACGTGGGCATCGTGGGACGTGAAGGCGAGCATGCTCGGTCCCGATCCGCTGATGGCCACGCCGGCGCACTGGGGAATTTTCCGGACCTCCTCGAGGATCGCCTCGCCACCGGGGAAGAGCCTCGCCCTGAAGGGCTGGTGCAGACGGTCGTCCATCGCCCAGGGGAGGTTGTCCCAGTTTCCCATCGCCCAGGACGCCGCCAGGAGGGCCGACCGGCTGAGGTTATAGACGGCGTCTTGCAGCGGAACCTGCTGCGGGAGCGCCCGTCTGGCCTCGGTGGTGCTCAGCTCGACGGCCGGGACGGCCACGACGGCCATCATGCCGGAGGGCAGCGGCGGCATCCGGACGAAGCGCAGCTCCTCGCCGTTCCAGCAGCTGACGACCATCCCGCCGAGACAGCAGGGGACCACGTTGTCGGGGTGCCCTTCCATGGACACGACGAGAGGAAGGAGCTCCTCCTTGGGGCGAGGGGTCCTGCGAAGCGCATTGGCGATGACGACGCCGCCCACGATTGCCGACGAGGAGCTGCCGAGCCCTCTCTTCAAGGGGATGACGTTGAGCATTCGAAGGCGGAGGCCGGGAGCGGGCTCGCCCCAATGGCGAAAGGCGGCCTCGTAGCTTGTGACCACGCTGTTTGTTTCCGTCTCGAGCGCCTTGCCACCCTCTCCGTGGACTTCGAGTTCATACCTGCCCGACGGGAGGACGTCCAGCACATCGAAGAAGTTATACAGCGACAGCGACAGCCCTACGGTATCGAATCCGGACCCGAGATTTGCACTCGAGGCGGGAACCTGAACCCGAAAGGGGATCACAGAGGAAGCACCTCGGAGAGGGCGTCCCAGGAGCTGTCGATCTCGATCGGCCGGGCGATCGTCTGCACTGCGGCGTCGGGGTCCTTCAGGCCGTTCCCGGTCAGGACGAGGACGACTCGAATCCCTTTGGGCAGCGTCCCCATCTCCTTGAGCCGGACGAGCCCTGCGAGGGGGGCACAGGATGCCGGCTCGGCGAAGAGCCCCTCCTGGGAGGCCAGCCTCTTCTGCGCCTGCAGAATCTCGTCGTCCGACACGGCCAGAAATTCTCCCCCCGTCAGCTCGACGGCCCGTCTCGCCTTGTCGGCGCTCACGGGATGGCCTATGCGTATGGCCGTGGCGACGGTCTCGGGCTCGTCGACGAAGACGCCCCGCACCATCGGAGCGGCACCCTCCGCCTGTACGCCGACAAGGCGAGGCAAGCGGCTGATGCGACTGAGTTCTTTATACTGCTCCAGCCCGGCGCAGTACGCGCTGATGTTGCCCGCGTTTCCGACGGGCAGAACGATCCAGTCCGGAGCAGCCCCGAGCTCGTCGCATATCTCCCAGGACGCGCTCCTTTGGCCGTACAGGCGATAGGGGTTGACGGAGTTGACCATCGCCAGGCCGCGCTCTGCGGACGCCTGTCGCGCCATCTCCAGCGCGCTGTCGAAGTTCCCCCGCACGGCGATGACCTTCGCGCCGTAGATGAGTGCCTGAGCCAGCTTCCCCAGGGCGACCTTGCCCGCCGGAAGAAGGACATAGCACGGGATGCCCGCCACGGCCCCGTACGCCGCCGCCGAGGCGGACGTATTGCCCGTCGAGGCGCAGATCAACGCCTTTGCGCCCTCTTCGACCGCCTTCGAGACGGCCAGCACCATCCCCCTGTCCTTGAAGGACCCCGTGGGGTTGAGCCCGTCGAATTTGCCATAGAGATCGACACCCAGCTCTCTGCCGAGACGTTTCAGAGAGACCAGCGGCGTGTTCCCCTCGCAGAGGGAAAGGCGCGGCGTGCGCTCCGTGAGAGGAAGGAGCGTTTCGTAGGTGGTCAGAATTCCTTTTCTCATTCTTGTCCTCCTGAAAAGACCTGCTTCACCCTGAAGAGCCGATGCAGGCAATGCAAACGACGACACAATAACAGTGCAGGATGAGCAGACAGTGCTCTCCTGCTTGATTCTCTCTTATATACCCGCCGACGGGAAAAGTGTCAAGTAAAGGAGTCCCGGGCGTCGGGGAACGGAGGTCGTATTCCGATCGGAGCGGGGGAAAGAGCGCGGGGCTCGTAAAAAGGAGCATTCCTGATCCGATGAAGAGGGCGGAGAGAATGAGTGGCGAGAACGTCCTGGAAAACCGACGGTCGCAGGACGAGGTCGTATCGGCATGAAACGCACCCCGGTTCGGACGCTTTGGCGAAGGGGTGCGTGGAGCGTCTGCGGGGCGCCGCCGGCGGCGCGTCTTTCAGCTGTTGACACCGGGCCGTCCTCCGTGCCATGATAGACGGCGAACGGCAGAGAATGAGACCAGGAGGCGCTTTATGACCGAACCCCTGAACGCCCTCGACCTCTCCTACGAGGAGTGGATCGACGTAAGCACCCGACGCTGGGACCTCCCGAGATACCGGGCGGACCAGATATGTCAGTGGATCTACCAGAAAAAGGTCTTCGATGTCCACGAGATGACGAATCTGTCCAAGGAGCTCCGCCAGAAGCTCCTTTATGATCTGTTGATCCTTCCGCCGGTGCTCGTGCGCGAGGAGACCTCCCGCGACGGCACGAAGAAATTCCTCTGGCAGCTTCAGGACGGGGAGCGCATCGAGACGGTCCTCCTCTCCCATGGGAGCCACGCCACGGCCTGCCTCTCGAGCCAGGTGGGCTGTCCCCTGAGCTGCTCTTTCTGCGCCACGGGCGCATCGGGCTTCGTGCGGAACCTCTCGGCCGGGGAGATCGTCGGACAGCTTCTCGCCATGGAGCGCAGAATGGGCGCCAACATCGAGAATGTGGTCTACATGGGGATGGGCGAGCCCTTCCTCAACATCGACGCCCTCTTCAAATCCATCTTCATCCTGAACGCCCCGAAGATGCGAAACATGGGCGCCCGTCACATCACCGTCTCCACCTCGGGCGTCGTACCCGGCATCCTTGCCCTGGCCGACCTCTCCATCCCCGTGCGGCTCTCCGTGTCCCTCCACGCTCCGAACGAACGTCTCAGGACCAAACTGATGCCCGTGAACAGACAGTACTCCCTCAGTGCTCTCATGAAGGCCCTGAAAACCTATCAGGACAAGACCGGAGAGCGCATCACCCTGGAGTACATCATGATCCAGAAGGAGAACGACCACCCGGAGCTCGCCTACGAACTGGCGGCCCTCCTGTCCGGGCTTGGCGTCTACGTGAACCTCATCCCGTACAACCCTGTGGACGGACGGTACGAACGATCCGAACCCGAGCGGGTCCGGGCCTTTGCCGATGTCCTCACCCGACTCGGCATCGAGAACGAGATCCGTCGTGAAAAGGGAACGGACATCAACGCGGCCTGCGGCCAGCTTCGGTTGCGGACGGCGGAGCGGCAGGCCGGCACGGAACCCTCCGGGACGTAGCGCGGCATTGCAGAGCAAAGGGGGGATGGGGCCCGCCGGCGTCCATCCCCCCTTATCGTGTGTTGTGTTCCCCGGCTGGTTTAGAGAAGAGCTAGGGCCTGAAGAAGAGGTCCACGATCTCCTCCTTGGGCTTGGGGGTGAGCAGGCTGACCACCACGAAGGCGATCAGGGAGAGAAGCAGCGTCGGCACGACGGCGTTGACCCTCGGGCCGAGGAGGGCGATCTTCCACTGGCTGATCGTCACGTAGGTCCCCACGCCGACGATCATGGATGCCAGGGCCCCCGTTGCGTTGCCTCTTCTCCAGTACAGCCCGAGCACCGTCGGCCAGAGGAAGGCTGCCTCAAGGCCGCCGAAGGCGAAGAGGTTGATCCAGATAAGCAGGGGCGGCGGGTTCAGGGAGACCATGAAGACGACGACCCCGAGCAGGGCTGTGAAGGCGATGCTCAGCTGCATGAGCCCCCTCTTTCCGGCGTCGGGGTTGATGTAGTTCAGGTAGAGGTCCTTGACGATCGCCGCCGACGCCAGGATGAGCTGCGAGTCGATGGTGGACATGATGGACGCCACGGGACCGGCGATGAAGATCCCGGCGATCACGGGCGGCATGACCTGAAGCACCATGGTCGGGACCACCCTGTCCCCCACCTCCAGGCCTGGGATGATGGCCTGGCCTATGGCCCCGGTGAAGTGCATCACGAGAAGGATGAAGCCGAGGGAGACGGTGGAGTACACGATCCCCCGGTGCAGGGATTTGGAGTCCCTGTAGGCCATGCACCGGACGGCCGACTGGGGCAGCCCGATGACGGCGAACCCCACGAGGACCCAGAAGGAGAGCAGGAAGGGCTTCGTGATGAAGCCGTCGGGGCCGAAGGGGGTGATGAGCCCGGGGTCCGTCTCCTTCAGCCTCATGATGATGCTCTCCATGCCGCCCCCCAAGTTCACGATGCCGAAAAGGGCGATGACCACCCCCACGAGCATGACCACGCCCTGAATGGCGTCCGTCAACGCCACGGCTCTGAACCCCCCGATAGTCGTATACGCCACGACGGTCACGGCGAAGATGGAAAGGCTCCAGCGGTAGGGAACGCCCATCAGAACTTCGAACAGCCTCGCTCCCCCTATGAACTGGGCGCTCATGGCGGCGCTGAAGAAGGCCAGGACACAGAGCGCGCCGAGGATGACCACGGTCTTGCTCTCGTATCGTCGTCTCAGGAAGTCGTTCAGCGTGACGGCGTTGATCCGGCGCCCCACGATGGCGAACTTCTTGCCCAGGACGCTCAGCGTGAGGACGGCCGTCGGAAGTTGAATCATGGCGAGGAACACCCATCCGAGCCCGTACCTGTAGGCCGCTCCCGGTCCTCCCACGTAGCTGCTCGCGCTTATGTAGGTCGCCACGAAGGTCATGGCCAGAACGAAACCGCCGAAGGATCTGCTGCCGATGAAGTACTCCTCCATGAAGGTTTTTTCGTCCTTCGGGGCGGTCCTGCTTGCGTAGAACCCTATACCGAACACGACGACCAGGTAGAACGCCACCGGAACAAGGATCGTCCAATCAGGCACGGGGGTCCACCTCGCCCTCATCGTCCAGCGGGATGTCCGTGAAGAAGAACGACACGACGAACCATGTGACGGCGGAAAACAGGACAAATCCGGCCACGCAGCTCCAGAAGAACCAGGCAGGCAGACCGAAGACGTAGGTGTAATTCTCCGGGTCGCCGGACCCCAGCCCGTACCCGAAACCGTACCACCAGAGAAAATATCCGACAAAGAGCGCCACGCCAAAAAGCGCCTCGCGTCGTGCGCACGCAAATCTGTCCTTCACGGCATAGCCCCCTTCCTGCCTCTGCGACCGTTCTTTTCCCGACT
Organism: uncultured Synergistales bacterium; assembly: GCA_937897575.1. Lineage (GTDB taxonomy): Bacteria > Synergistota > Synergistia > Synergistales > Aminobacteriaceae > CALCQG01. Next base: position 20,698 of record CALCQG010000124.1, read on the forward strand.
GAGAAAAGTATATCATCCGCAGAGAGGGGGACAACCCCGGCATCGAATCCCCGCGTCGACGCCCATGAAAAAGCGGAGGCCCGAATCCGGACCTCCGCCCTCTGAAGACCATCGTCCGTTTCCTTCCGTCACCCTTCGATCTGGGCGATCACCTCGCGCAACACCGTAGACTTCAGGATGCGGCCCTCCTCCTGCATCTCCTGGACTTCGTTGGCAACTTCCTCCACGTAGGAGGCGTCCTTTATGGACGGAAGGTTGATCAGCACGTTCATCGCCGCTCCCTCGAGCCCGGCGAGCGCCTGGGTCGCCCCCACGCCGATGTCGCTTATGGCGTTGACGTTCACCTTCTCCACGATGAGGGCACAGAGCCGGAGGGTCTCCAGGCAGTGCTGGGCCGTCTTCCTCGGGGATTCACAGGCCCCCCGGAAGGCCGTTTGGATCGCGGCGCTCCGTGTCGCCTTCTCCTCCTCCGTCCCCTTCGGCAGGGCGAAAGCCTCCATGACTCTGTCGAAGGCTGCAGCATCGACGTCGATAGCCTTGATCAGGCTGTCACGAAGGGCCTCGGACCGTGGCAGGACGGACTGCATCTCCCCCTCGAACTGTTCGTACCCCTTCTTGCCCACCGTCAGGCGGCAGACCATGGAGACCAGGGCCGCGCCAAGAGAACCGGACAGCGCGGCGGCACTCCCCCCGCCGGGAGAGGCTGAATTGGCCGCGAGACGTTCAACGAAGACCTCGAGTGACTCTTCTCTGAGCAATACCACCGGATCGACTCCCTTCCGCAAAGATCACGCCTCAGGCTTACGAGCCTGATGGAGCGTGTTTTCAAGCAACATGGCGATGGTCATGGGCCCCACGCCCCCTGGGACGGGGGTGATCCAGGACGCCTTCTCCGAGACCGGACCGTAGTCCACGTCGCCCACAAGCCCCTCGTCCAGACGGTTGATCCCAACGTCGATGACCACGGCCCCCTCCTTCACCATATCGGCGGTCACGAAACGCGGTTTGCCGATGGCCGCCACGAGGATATCGGCCCTCCGGGCGTGGGTCGCCAGATCGCGGGTTTTGCTGTGGCAGATCGTGACCGTGGCACTCTTCGACAGCAGCATAAGGGCGACGGGCTTCCCCACTATGTTACTGCGGCCGATGATCACCGCCTCCTTCCCCTCGATGGGGAGCCCCGTCTCCTCGAGCAGGCGCATGATCCCCTTCGGAGTACAGGGCTCACAGCAGGGCAGCCCCGCCATGAGACGACCAACGTTCACGGGGTGGAACCCGTCCACGTCCTTCTCGGGCTTGATCGCCGCGATGACCATGTCCGGGTCGATCTGCGGGGGCAAGGGCAGCTGCACCAGGATGCCGTGGACCGACGGATCGCCGTTGAGTCGCTCGATGAGCCCGAGAAGCTCCCCCTGGGGCGTCGACGCCGGAAGACGGTGCAGGAAGGACGCAAACCCCGCCTCCAGGCATGCCTTCTCCTTCTGGCCGACGTAGACCTTCGAGGCGGGATTATCCCCAACAAGGACCACGGCAAGCCCAGGAACCGTGCCCGTGGTGGCCTTCATCTCGGCGACACCCTTTTTCACCTCGACCCGTATCTCGGCGGCCAGCTTCTTTCCGTCCAGAATATGCGCCGTCATGGGAGCACCTAGAAGAGCCCCGAGATCCGGCCGCTCTCGTCGATGTCGATGGTCAGCGCGGCCGGTTTCTTCGGCAACCCCGGCATGGTCATGATCGAGCCCGTGATGGCCACGAGGAACCCGGCGCCCGCCGAGAGGCGGACCTCCCGCACGGTGACGGTGAACCCCTTCGGCCGGCCGAGCAGCGCGGGGTCGTCGGACAGAGAGTACTGAGTCTTGGCCATGCAGATGAGCAGATCGTCCTTGCCGAGCTCATGGATCTGGGCGAGGTCCTTTTCCGCCTGGTCCGTGTACTTCACTCCGTCCGCCCCGTAGACCCTCTTCGCGATGGTCTCGATCTTCTCCTTCGGGCTCATGGACGCATCGTACAGGGGGGCATAGCTCGACGGTCTGTCGCAGGCCGCCACCACCTTCTCGGCGAGGTCGACGCCGCCCTCCCCGCCCTTCTCCCAGACCTCGGAAAGGGCGACGGTGGCTCCGAGCGTGTTGCACTTCTCCTCCACAAGGGCCAGCTCCGCCTCCGTGTCCGTGGGGAACCGGTTAATGGCCACAACGACGGGCAGGCCGAAGGACGTCATGTTCTCGATGTGCTTCTCCAGGTTCGGCATGCCCTTGCCCAAGGCCTCCAGATCTTCCTGGGCAAGCTCGTTCTTCTTTCGTCCACCGTGCATCTTGAGCGCCCGAACCGTGGCGACGATGACCACCGCCGAGGGTTTGAGGCCGCCCATGCGGCACTTGATGTCCAGGAACTTCTCCGCCCCGAGGTCGCCGCCGAAGCCCGCCTCCGTCACGAAGTAGTCCGAGAGCTTGATCCCCAGCCGCGTGGCCTGGATGGAGTTGCAGCCGTGGGCTATGTTGGCGAAGGGGCCGCCGTGAATGAAGGCCGGGACACCTTCGAGGGTCTGGACGAGGTTCGGTTTGACGGCGTCCTTGAGGAGGACTGCCGCCGAGCCCGCCGCGCCGATATCGCCCGCCGTGACGGCTTTTCCGTCGTAGGTGTATCCGATCACGATCTTTTTGATCCGTTCCTTCAGGTCCATGAGGTCCGTGGCGAGGCACAGGATCGCCATGATCTCCGAAGCGACGGTGATGTCGAACCCGCTCTCCCTGGGGACGCCGTTGGCTTTCCCTCCCAAACCGATGATGATGCTCCTGAGAGCCCGTTCGTTGAGGTCCATCACCCGGCGCCAGGTTATCCGCCTGGGGTCGAGGTTCAGCTCGTTCCCCTGCTGAATGTGGTTGTCCACCATGGCGGAGATGAGGTTGTGGGCCGTCGTGATGGCGTGCAGGTCGCCGGTGAAGTGGAGGTTGATGTCCTCCATGGGGATGACCTGACTGTACCCACCGCCCGCCGCACCGCCCTTGACACCGAAGCTGGGACCAAGAGACGGTTCACGGATGGCGAAGCATGCCTTTTTCCCTATTCTGGACAGGGCCTGGGCGAGTCCTACGGTGGTCGTGGTCTTCCCCTCGCCGGCAGGGGTCGGCGTAATGGCCGTGACGAGGATGAGCTTCCCGTCCTTATTGTCCTTCACCCGCTGCCACACTTTCGGAGAGACCTTGGCCTTATACTTGCCGTACAGTTCGAGCTCGTCCTCCCCGATGCCCAGCTTCGACGCTATCTCGACGATGGGTTGCAGCTTCGCGCTCTGCGCTATCTCGATATCGCTCGGTACCCTCATAGAACACGTCCCCTTCTTATGCGAATTATTCCTGTCTTCCTCCGTACCGCTCTGCTGTTGTCTCGCACTCATACGACACTACGCGAACGGGGCACTGAAATCAAGCGCACCACACTTTCCGACCTTGATAGGATGTGCCCACACCAGTATCATATCAAACAGGACGAGAAAAGAGAGTACAATCTCCTTTCCAACATACAATCAATGCTTCGAAGATAAATCCTGTCTCTGCAGTACACAACCTTTTCGGAGAGACAAGCTGTGGTCGATTCATTCTTTGCACAAGACACTCTCCCCATGGGTCATACAGGGACACGTACATACTTCCTCCCGGTCTGCGAACCGATCGCTGAGATCAATGCAGACTCTTTTTTACGAAATTATACGCTTCACCCTCTCAAAGTATACGCATGAGTCGATCGATGCCACGCATTGACGCTTTTTCAGTTCAAGAAACTGCATGATCCCCCGTTCATCCCAGAAGCCCCGTCCGTCTGTTGAAATCGTCGATCCGTTCGTCGATGGCGTCGGCCATCCGATGGATGCCAGCCCAGTATCCATCGTCGTACCACTGGGCGTTCAGCTCTTCGGAGGTCTTGCCCTGCTGTTCCACCCACGTGTAGTACTTCAGGTTGTGTATCCGCTTCTTTTCGGTGTAGGAAAGCTCCAGGAGGTTATCCGTCCGCACACCCAGGACGTGACGGGCATGATCCACGGCGGCGTCCCGCTCGGAGTAGGGGCGCCCCCGCTCCTCACCCATCTCGCGAAGCCGCGAGCCGTACATCTCCATGGAGTCGGTGAACACGGTAAGTACCACGTCTCGTGACGTCAGTTCGTAGTACTTGGCCATCTTGACGGCCATGAGGACGTTGGCGGCGCCCGAGATGCCCATCAGGGGCAGCTGGTCCAGGCAGTCCTTCTCAAGGCCCAGGGATTCGAGGTACCGCACTCCCTCGGGCTCGTTGCACAGACGGATGAACCCCATGCTGTCCTCGTCGTCCACGGCGATGACCATATCTGTGTTCTTCACGTTGTGGACCCACGGCACATGTTTGTCGCCGATGCCCTCGATGCGGTGGGATCCAAAGCCGTTCTCCAGAAGGGTCGGGCACTGGAGCGCCTCGCCGACGGCCAGCTTCGCCGTCGGGAAGACCTCCTTGAGATAGTCGCCACAAGCTGTGGTCCCCCCCGATCCGGAGGTGACCGTCACGCCTGCGAAGCGGTCTCCTGGCCCGAGGACCTTGTGGAGAAGGTCCTCCATGGCGTGCCCCGTCACCTCGTAGTGCCAGAGATGGTTTCCCATCTCTTCGAACTGGTTGAAGATCATGACGTCGTCCCTTGTACGACGCAGCTCCCAGGTTTTGTCGTAGATCTCCTTGACGTCGCTCTCCGTCCCCGGCGTAGCGATAATCTCGCCCGCCACCGTCTCGAGCCACTCGAACCGCTCGCGGCTCATGCCCTCGGGCAGGATGGCGATGGAGTCGCACCCCAGAAGCTGGGCGTTGTACGCCCCACCCCGGCAGTAGTTTCCCGTGGAGGGCCAGACGGCCTTCTGGCGGGTGGGGTCAAACTGTCCGGTGACGAGGCGGGGGACGAGGCACGCGAAGCTGGCTCCAACCTTGTGAGCGCCCGTCGGGAACCATTTGCCCACCAAGGCGATGATGCGGGCATCGACGCCCGTGAGGGCCGACGGCAGTTCGAGGGCATTCACCGGGCCGAAGAGGCCACCCGTCTTCGTCGGCTCGTTCTTCCACGTGATGCGGAAGAGGTTGGCGGGGTCCACGTCCCACAGCCCCGTCGCTCTCAGCCGCTCCTTCATGAAGGCCGGGGTGCATCGTTCCGGGTCCTTCATCTGCCGGAAGGTCGGGATGACCACATTCCGGCGCCTCGCCATCTCAACGGCGCGTTTCAGATTCGCCTCATTCATGGTGAGATCGATCATGTCCCGTATCGCCTCCTTGCTTCGTTATTCAAGCCCCGGGTAGAGCGGGTATTTCCCGCAGATCTCGTGGACCTCCGAGGCGATCCGTCCGAGTTCTCCGTCGTCCCCGACACTCCGTACGGCGCGGTCGATCCACCGGGCGACGGTCTTCATGTCGTCGGTCCCGAATCCCCTCGTGGTGACCGCCGGCGTCCCTATCCGTATGCCGCTCGTGATGAAGGGGCTCTGGGTATCGAAGGGCACGGCGTTCTTGTTCACCGTGATGCCCGCTTTGCCCAGGGCGGCTTCGGCGTCCTTGCCCGTGACGCCCAGCTCCGAGAGATTCACGAGGATGAGGTGGTTGTCCGTGCCGCCCGAGACGAGGTGATGTCCCAAGGCGAGGAGCTCCTCCGCCAGAGCCTTGGCGTTCGTGACAATTTTCCGCTGGTAGTCGGCGAAGGAGGGCTCGAGAGCCTCCTTGAACGCCACGGCCTTCGCCGCGATGATGTGCATCAGGGGACCGCCCTGCATGCCCGGGAAGATGGCCTTGTCCACCCCTTTGGCGTATTCACCGGTGGTCATGATCATGCCGCCCCTCGGGCCGCGCAGGGTCTTGTGGGTCGTCGTGGTGAGAAAGTGACAGAAGGGGACGGGGTCCTTGTGGCACTTCGCCGCTATGAGCCCCGCGATATGGGCGATGTCGAACAGGAGAAGGGCTCCCGCCTTGTCCGCTATGGCCCGGAAGCGCTCCGCATCGATCTCTCTGGGGTATGCGGAACCGCCGCAGACGATGAGCTTCGGGCGATGCTCCAGAGCGAGTCGCTCCACCTCGGCGAAGTCGATCCGCTCCGTGGCCTTGTCAACACCGTAGGGGACGATGTTGTACAGCTTTCCCGAGAAGTTGACCGGGGAGCCGTGGGTCAAATGCCCGCCGTGGGCCAGATTCATGGCGAGGATTGTGTCCCCGGGCTGGAGCACGGAGAAGTAGACGGCCATGTTCGCCTGGGAGCCCGAGTGGGGCTGGACGTTGACGTGTTCGCAGCCGAAAAGTTTTTTCGCCCGCTCCTGAGCCAGGACTTCAGCCTTGTCCACCACGTGGCACCCGCCGTAGTACCGGGCGCCGGGGTACCCCTCGGCGTACTTGTTCGTCAGAACCGACCCCGCGGCCGCAAGGACGGCTCGGGAGACGAAGTTCTCCGACGCGATGAGCTCGATCCCCTCCCGCTGTCGGACCAACTCCTCCGACACAATCGAGAATATCTCCGGATCGGTACTCTTCAGGAACTCCTGCCCTTTGTCAAGCACATGCACCCTCTCCTTTCAGTATGTTCGTCAATTCCTCCAGCGACGGGGACACCACCAGGGGGTCTCCCACCGATTTGCGGGCGCTTTGCACGTCCTTCAATCCATTGCCGGTGACCACGATGGCCACCCGTTCTCCCGCGAATGCGCCGCCCCGGGACGCCTTCCTGAACCCCGCGAAGGCCGCTGCGCCGGCGGGTTCTGCGAAGACCCCACAGGACCTCGCCAGTTCGGGGATCGCCGACAAAATCTCCTCGTCCGACACGGCGATCATGTCGCCCTGGGAGGAGCGAACCGCCCGGAGCGCCTTGGCCCAGTTACGGGGTTCGCCCACGGATATGCTGTCCGCCACCGTGTTCGCAGGGCCGAAGGCCACGAAGTCCCGTCCGGAGCGAACGGCATCGTACAGAGGACTCGCCCCCTCGGCCTGAACGCCGACGATTTTAGGGATGGACCGGACGAGCCCCATCCGCAGGAGCTCCCAAAATCCCTTGTACAGACCGCTGATGCAGCATCCGTCTCCGACGGCGATGAAGATCCTGTCCGGGACGTCCCATCCCAGCTGCTCCGCGATCTCCAGCGCGCAGGTCTTCTTCCCTTCAACGAGGTAGGGGTTGATGGCACAGCTCCTGTTGTACCACCCGTAGCGCTCTATGGCCGCCGCGGCGAGGGCGAAGGCATCGCCGTAATGGCCCCGGACGAGGATCACCGTGGCCCCGTACACCAAAAGTTGGGCGACCTTTGCGGCGGGTGCGCTTTCAGGGACGAAGATGACGCTTTGCAGCCCCGCCACGGCGGCGAAACCGGCCAAGGAGCTGGCGGCGTTCCCCGTGGAGGCGCAGGCGACGGTTCTCTTCCCGGCGGCGAAGGCTCTGGCGACACCTACGGCGCTCGCCCTGTCCTTGAGGGAGCCCGTCGGGTTCCGTCCATCGTCCTTGACCCAGACCTCCGCCGCGTCGTACCGCTCCGACAGGGATGGAGCGCTGTAGAGGGGCGTCCAGCCAACGGACAGCGGTGGGATGTACGCGTCATCTTCCACGGGGAGGATCTCCCTGTAGCGCCAGAGATCTCTCCGTCGGCCCCGCAGGGAGTCCGGCGTGAGGGTCCGAACCGCCTCGCCGTAGTCGTACAGGATATCCAGAGTGCCGTCGGGACCGCAGGCCGGGCAGGTATACTCCACCGACCCCGGGTCGTAGACACTGTCGCAGAGGACGCACCGCAGCTCAGTCACCCGTCCCATATCCACCCCTCCCAATGTCCTCTTTATTCTCCAGAAGGCTTCGCATCATGGCGTAGTACCCTCTGCAGGCCGACAGAAGATCCTCGACCTCGACGTATTCGTCCATCCCGTGGACCATCTCCCGGCCCGAAGGGCCGTAGACCGCCGTAGGGATGCCCATCTCCGCGGCGTACCAGCAGCCGTTCGTTCCGAACCCGGGGGTGGAAGAGAGCTCATGAGGCAGGCCGGCGCCAGCCAGAGCGCGAGACAGGGTGCGCAGAAGGGGGGCATCGGGCGGCAGCGCCCACCCGGGTGCATAACGGTTGCCTCTGATGGGGGCTCCCGTATAGCATCGGTCCTCCATGACGGGAATGGAGACCTCCGCCCGGAGGCCTGGAATGACGCCCTCCGCCTCCCGGACGATCTCCTCGATCTGCATCAGCACGCCAGAGGCGCTCTCTCCGGCGAGAAGACGCCGGTCGAAGAGTGCCGAGCACCGCTCCGGTACCATGCCGCTGTTCATGATGGGTGTCGTGTGCAATCCGGTGAGGACGAGGATGCCATCGCCGAGAAAGTCGTCGTGGGGCGGCTGGAACTTCTCTCTCAGCAAGGCCAGGAGGGCCGTCATGGTATCGGCCGCATTGATGCCCAACTCCGGGTGGGAGGAGTGCGCCATGGCCCCGAAGGTGTCGATCCGAATCTCCGCCCGACCCCGCTGACCTCGTTCGATGGTGAGCTCCGACGCCTCGCCCACCACCACGCAGGAGGGGGCAACGGCCTCGCCTATGGCGCGGGAGGCAACGCCCTCGAAGGACTCCTGATGGACGGCGGCGGCCACCGTCACGTCGCCGCGGAGTTCGTCTCCTCCGGTGGCCTTGAGCATGGCGCCCGCAAGCATCATGGCCGCAAGGGCACCCTTCTGGTCCGAGGCGGCCCGGCCATAGATCCGACCGCCCTCCAGTTCGGCGCCGAAGGGGTATCGGGACCACTCCGCCACGTCACCGGTGTCCACGTGATCCATCTGAGCGACGAAAAGGGGCCGCTCGCCCCGGCCGGAAAGGGTGATCCTGCCCAAAACGCTGCCGTAGGAGTCCACCGTCACGGAGTCATACCCCATGGAGCGCATGGCGTCCGAGACGAACCGAGCCACGTCCCCCTCGCGTCCCGACGTACCCGGCCGGCGGATGAGCTCCCGCGTCAGATGGATCAGGTCGTGCTTTTCCGGTCGCCACATGGCGAACCCCCCTTTACTTGATACGATACAACAAAGACACTATTCGATTCAAGAAAGAAAAAATGATATCATTGATAAATAAAAACTATAACATCCGGAGGATGACATGAATCTGCATCAGCTTCTCGTCTTTCGCACCATAGCGGAAGAGGGCTCCTTCCGGGGAGCGGCGGACAAACTCTTTCTCTCCCAGCCATCGGTGAGCCAGCAGATCGCGGCCCTCGAAAGAGAGTACGCCGTCCGTCTCTTCGACCGAAAGGGTCGGACCATCGCGCTCACCCCCGAGGGACGGGCTCTCCACATCCTGGCCGACGATCTCCTGCGCGCGGCCGACGAGATTCCGGTCCGCTTCAGGGCGCTCAAAACCCTGCAGGCGGGGCGAATCAGCATCCTCTCCTCATCCTTCGGCGCAAACGTTCTCCTCCCCCACCCCGTCGTGACCTTTGCCAGAGATTTTCCCTCCATCGCCCTGTCCATCACGACGATCGCGGCAGACCGCATCACCGCTGCCATCAAGGAGGGCGGAGCGGAACTCGCCGTGCTCGGACGCCCCTTTCTCGACTCAAGGGACCGGGACATAACCTATAGGACCCTCGGCCGCGACCGGCTCGTCATGGTGGCGAGCCCCCTCCTCCTTCGGAACGGCGAGTCGGAGCTCGCGACGGAGGAGGAGACCTTTATACGCTTCGCCCGAAACTGTCAGCCTGTGGACCACGTGGACGAGTTTATCCTGAGACATCGGATCCGCTTCGGGGCCTCCATCGAGGTGAACGAGATCGAGACGGCGAACAGGCTGGCTGCCGAAGGGGCGGGCATCACCATCACGAGCCTCCTCTCCGTTCGTGGTCGGCTCGACGCCGGAGACCTCGCCATCATTCCCTTCCCCGACGGAGAAGAGCTCTTCTGGGAGGTTCAGTGTCTCTTCCCGGCGTACAGGGGGCTCTCCCATGCGGGGTGGGAGATGGTGAAGCGCATCGAAGCCCACTGCGCCGCCACTCTGTCCTGATAGGCCACTGCCGCCGCGACAGGAAAATCTTGACAGCGGGGGTGTGAAGGATATAATGCTTTCATGCATTTCCCCAGCTCATTGCTTTTTCAGACCTGTACCACATACTTTTTTTCAAGGAGGTTTTCACGTGAAAAGATTGTTTGTTCTCTGCCTCGTGCTGACAGCCCTTCTCTCGGCTTCGGTCGTGGGCGCCGACACGCCGGCGCAGCTCCGCTTCATGGCGGGCCCTCCGGGCGGCAACTGGTTCGCCCTGGGCGGCGCACTGGCCGACCTCTGGACATCGAAGCTCATCCCCACGACGAGCATCACCGGCGGTGCAGTCGCGAACATCATCAACGCGGATAAGGGAAAGGGCGAGCTCGGCTTCTCCAACACCTCCATGGTCGCCGTAGCCCAGAAGGCCGGCGGCGATCCCTTCAAGGAGCCGTCAAACAACGCCACGATCATGGCGAACCTCTATACCCAGTACACCTACTTCATCGCCCGGAAGGACTTCGTCGAGAAGAACAACATCAAGTCCGTGGACGACATCGTCGCCAGGAAGATCCCCACCCGCTTCGCCACGCTGAAGACGGGAACGGGCTCCGAGTTCGTCGTCAACGCCGTGTTCAAGGACGGCTTCGGCATCGACTACCGCAAAGACTTCAAGGACTGGGGCGGTTCCGTGGAGTACGCCTCCTACTCCGGCGGCGCGGACCTGATCGCCGACAAGCACCTTGACGTCTTCGCCTTCTCCGTCGGCAAGATCGCGTCCATCGTCATGCAGATCGAGAGCCAGACGGACATAGTCATCCTTCCGCTGGAGCAGTCGACCCTCGACAAAGTCAGCGAGGCCGTCGGGACGGTCACCTTCACCGTGGACCCCGGGATCTACAAGTCCGTGACCGAACCGGTCAAGGTCGTCGGGGACTACACCTGCATCGTGGTGCGCAACGATCTCGACGAGAAGCTCGTGTACGACCTCTGCAAGGTCATGCACGAAAACCAGGAGAGCCTTGCCGCCGCCGTTGTGGATATGAAGGAGCTCGACCCCGCCACGGCCATCCCGGCTTCCCCCATCAAGAGCCATGCCGGAGCGATCAAGTGCTGGAGCGAGGTCGCACCGAAGAAGTAACGTTGCCGAGGCACGGTTGAAACGGTCAGCCTGAGGGGCGGGCGCAAGCCCGCCCTCTTCATCCATGGAAATACACGCTCGTCGTACTTTTTATTTTTCCGAGAGGGGTTCGTTTCATGAGAAAACTTGACGGCATTGTGGCGAAAGGGCTCTACCTCTACGTCCTCGCCATGGGACTCTTTCACATATACACGGCGGTCTTCGGATCCTTCGAGGCCTACCTTCAGCGGGCGATCCATCTCACGTGGGTTCTGCCCATGTGCTTTATCCTCTACCCCTTCTCCCAGAAAAAAGGGGAACCGGCCGAGACGGAAGTGCCTTGGTACGACTGGATATTGGCGGGACTCTCCCTCCTTCCCGGCCTCTACATCATGATGAACTACGACGATATCATGATGCGCATGCAGGGCGTGGACGAGATCACAACGATCCAGCTCATCCTCGGGACCATGCTGATCATCCTCCTTCTGGAGGGCACGCGGCGCATCGTCGGCCTTCCCATCGTCATCGTGGCCGTGACCTTCACGGTGTACACCTACATGTGCGACGCCTCCTTCCTGCCCCAGATCCTGCGGGGGGTCCCCACGGAGTACGCCAGGATCATCGAGGGCATGTACCTCACCGACGAGGGGATATTCTCGTCGTCCCTGGGCGTCTCGGCCACCTTCGTCATGATCTTTCTGATCTTCGGAGGCTTCCTCGAGAAGAGCGGCGTGGGCGAGTACTTCATGGAGTTTGCCCAAGCCTTCACGGGGACGGCGCCCGGCGGGCCGGCCAAGATAGCGGTGGTCAGCTCCTGCCTCTTCGGGTCCATATCGGGCTCGGCCGTGGCGAACGTCTACGGGACGGGGACCTTCACCATCCCTCTGATGAAGAGGATCGGATACCCCGACTACTTCGCCGGAGCCGTCGAGGCCGTGGCCAGCTCGGGAGGCCAGATCATGCCGCCCGTCATGGGGGCCGGCGCCTTCGTCATGGCGGCCTTCCTCGGCGTCCCATTCAACAAGATCATCGTGGCAGCCATCTTCCCCGCTCTGCTCTACTACGGGACGGTGCTCCTCATGGTGCACCTCGTGGCCCTCAAGGACGGACTCAAGGGCCTTTCGCCGGAGGAGTTGCCGAATAAGAAGTCGGTGATCAAGAGGCTCTACCTCATGTCCCCCATCGTCCTTCTGGTCTACCTGCTCCTCGTCGGCTACACGCCCATGTACAGCGCCATCGCCGGCATCATCACGGCCTGGGTCATGTCCCTGTTCAACAGGAAGACCAGGATGGGGCCGAAAAAGATACTGGAGGCCATCCACGACGGTTCCGAGAACATCCCCATCATCTGCACGGCCTGCGCCACGGCCGGGCTCGTGGTCGGCTCCGTCGCCCTGTCGGGCATCGGCTTCAAGTTCGTCGGCGCCGTGCTGACCCTGGCGCGTGGGATTCCGTTCCTCGGCCTGTTCCTCATCGCCGTCGTCGCCCTGATCCTCGGCATGGGGCTCCCCGCCACGAGCGCCTACATCCTCGGCGCCGCATTGGGCGTCCCGGCTCTCGTGAAGATGGGTTTCATGCCTCTGGCGGCCCACCTCTTCGTGTTCTACTACGCCATCATCTCCAACATTACGCCGCCCGTCGCTCTGGCGGCCTACGCCGCGGCGTCCATAGCGGGCTCGAACCCGAACAAGACGGGGTTCGCCGCCTGCAAACTGGGCGTGTTGGCCTTCATCGTCCCCTTCGCCTTCTGTTACGACACGGGACTTCTTCTGCAAAGTTCCTTGACGGGGAACATCGTCTCCATCATCAGCGGCATCGCCGCCCTCTGCGGGATGGGCTTCTCTCTCGTGGGGTACGCCAGAGGGAAGCTGCCCCTGTGGCATCGGCTGGCCTTCGCCGTCGCCGGGCTCACCGCGCTGCACCACACGCCTCTCTTCTCCATTGCCAGTGCTGCAGCGGTCATCGTCCTCTTCGCCCTTTCAAAAAAAGACGGCCCGGTGGTCAGGCCGTCCGTATAGCGAAGAGGCCCCTCCCGACCTGGGAGGGGCCTCTTATTATCGCTTCAGCAGCTTCCTGAGGAGGGCGAGGCGCTCTCTGAAGGTCCCAAGCGCCGTCTCCACGGGGACGGGCGTGGCCATGTCCACCCCCGCCTCCCTCAGTATATCCAGGGAGTACGCGGAGCTGCCCCTCGAGAGGAACTTCAGGTACCGCTGCCGGGCCTCCTCGTCGCCCGAGAGGATCCTCCGGGCGAAGGACTCGGCCGCCGAGTACCCGGTGGCGTATTTGTAGACGTAGAAGGCCGAGTAGAAGTGCGGAATGCGGGCCCACTCCACATCCAGAGCGTCGTCCGGGGTCATGTCGGGGCCGTAGTATTGGATGTTCATGTCATGCCACAGGCCGTTCAGCACCTCCGAGGTCAGAGGGTTTCCCCCCTCGGCCAGGGCGTGGGTCGTCCGTTCAAACTCGGCGAACATGACCTGCCGGTAGACCGTCGTCCGGACCTGGTCGAGGGAGTAGTTCAGGAGGTAGGCCTTCTCGTCGTCGGGCACCCGGGTCAGCAGGTCCTCCAGCAGCAGGGATTCGTTCGTCGTGGAGGCCACCTCGGCCAGGAAGATGGTGTAGTCGGCGTAGACCTGGGGCTGTGTCCGGTGGGAGAACCAGGTGTGCAGAGAGTGCCCCATCTCGTGGGCGATGGTGAAGACGTCCCGCAACGTCCCGTTGTAGTTGAGCAGGACGTAGGGGTGGGTGCCGTAACTCCCCCAGGAGTAGGCTCCCTTTCGCTTGCCCTTCGTCTCGTACACGTCGATCCAGCCGGACCGAAACCCCTGCCGGAGCGCCTCTCCGTACTCGGGGCCCAGGGGGACCAGCCCGCGGATGACCGTCTCAACGGCGTCCTCGTAGGGAATAACGCCCTCGGGCTCCCGGGCCAGGGGGACATTGAGGTCGTACATGTGGAGCTCGTCGAGGCCGAGGACGTCCTTCCGGAGGGCCATATAGTCGTGCAGAGCGTCCAGGTTGCCGTGCACGGCGTCAATCGCGCCGTCGTACACCGACGGAGGGATGTTGTCCCCCTCCAGGGAGGCCTCGAGGGAGGAGGGGTACTTTCGCGCCCTCGCATAGAAGATGTCCGATTTGACGCTCCCGGAGTAGAGGGCTCCCATGGTGTTCTTGAACCGGCCGTAGGTTTCGAAAAGGCCCGTGAAGGCGTCCCGGCGGACCCGGCGGTCCTTCGACCGGCTCAGAAGATAGTACCGCTCCTCCGAGAGTTCCGTCTCCCGCCCCTCCTCGTCCAGGACGGCGGGGAAGACCATGTCCGCGTTGGTCAGCAGGGAGAAGGCGTTCTCCGCCGTCCGCGCCACCTCGGCTGACCGGGCGAGGAGCTCCTCCTGCTCCGGGGGCAGCACATGGTCCCGGGACCGGAGAAGGTCGTCGAAGAAGTGCCGGTACGGCGCCAACCCGGGGCACCCCTTCACGGCCTCGGCGATCCGCTCCTCTCCCGCCGCCAGGATCTCGGGCCGGACAAAGGACAGGGCAGCCGAGTAGGAGGACGCAAGGGTTCCCGCCCTGTCGGCCAACCCCTGAAAGTGGGCGTCCGCCGTGTCCTCGTGGCTCTTCATCACGGCATAGGCGTACACCTTGCCGAGGCGTTCAGACGTCTCCTCCTCGCTCCGCAGAAAGCGAAGCGGCGAGTCCGAAGACTCGAAGAGACGCCCCTGCCATCGGGCGAGCTCACCCGTCGCCTCCTCCACCGCTTTGAAGGACGCCTCCCAGGCCTCCTCCGAGGGGAAGATGGCGTGCAAGTCCCAGAGGTACTTCTCCGGGATGTCGCACCGAGCCGGGACGGCTCCCCGGGAGGGCGCCATCCCGTCCCCATCCGCGACGGGGCGGGCACCGATGTCCGCAAAGGGGCAACCGCTACTGCTGAAATTTTTTGCCCGCACTGTAGGCCCTCCCGACCTCTCCGCCGAGGGCGTAGTACGTCGCCCGGCGGGGAGCGAAGATCAGAGGCCGCACCTTGACGGGGTCCGGGGACCCTGTCCCGTCGAGGCAGTCCTCCTGCGCCCAGGTCTTCACCACTTTTCCGACCAGAAGGGTGTGGGAGCCAAGATCCGCGCTGTGGACGACCTCGCACTCGAAGGAGATGGGAAACTCCTCGATGAGCGGGGCGTCCACCAGATCGCCGCGCCGGGGTGTCAGCGCCGTATCGGCGAACTTGTCCCTGTCCCTTCCCGAGGCGAGGCCGAAATAATCCGCCTCGGCCAGGTACTGCTCCGATGAGATGTTCACCGTGAAGGCCCTCCTCGCCATGATGCCACCGAGGGTGTGCCTCGTCTTCGCCACGCCGATGGCGATGCAGGGCGGCTCGGAACAGCACACTCCGCCCCAGGCGGCCATGAGCCCGCACGCCCTACCCTCCTCGTCGTAGGCTGCCACGACGAAGCAGGGCGCCGGATAGACGGGCAGAGAGACGCCAATGTCCTTTTTCATGCTATGCACTCCTTTCGTTCCTTCCCCGCCTTCGGCGGGGTCCTTCGGACAGCCGTATTGTACTCCATAGGACGATTTCATTTCAAAAAAGAATGAATACGGACGAATGTATGAGCTTAAGGGCAAGATGAGCAAGAAATCAGAGATAAAACGGTCGGACGCATTGTCAAAAAGCTTGTCTGACTAATGCTGATGAATATAATTAACAGTGATTGGTCAATAAAAATCAAATTTGGAGGTGCGCTATGGTACGAAGATTTTTGGCGATACGGCCCAATGACGGAGCACAGCCCATGGAGGCGTTCTCCTCGGTGGACAGAATGATGCGGGACATGCTGAGGGCCTTCGGCGACTTTTCGTCGGAGGTGCGCTCCAGCGAGGCGGAGGACACCATCGCGATGCCCAGAGGGGACTTCTATCGGAAGGACGGAAAGTTTGTCGCCGAACTGGAGATTCCGGGCATCGACCCTGAAAAGGTCGATCTGAAGGTCTACGAGGACCGGATGACCCTGTCGGCGGAGAAATCGGACGAGCGAGCGGTCGATGAGGGGAACTTCTTCCGGACGGAACGGCACTACGGGACGATCTCGCGGTCCGTTCAGTTCCCGGCGGAGGTGGACCCCGATTCCGCGACGGCCTCCTTCAAAAACGGCGTCCTCACCGTAGAGGTGGCCGAGAAGGTGCAGGTCGAACGGATGAAGAAGGTGGACATTTCGGCGTAGCTCCTGCCGGATGGACCAGGGGGAGCCTCGGGACCGAGGCTCCCCCTTCGCGTTCGGCGGACCGGATTACCGTCCGGCGTTCGGAAAGAAGAGCTGCTTGCCCAGAAGTTTGAAGTCGGCGATGGCCCTCTGGGTGGACGACGAGGTCAGCCAGTCCATATAGGTCAGGGCGAGGTCGTAGCGGATGTTGTCCCACTTGGCCGGGTTGACCGCTATGACGCTGTACTGGTTCTTCAGGGCATCGTCTCCCTCCACGACGATGACGAGGTCCGATTGCCCCTTGCGCGAGTCCTCGAACTTGATGAAGGTCCCCCGGTCCGTGAGCACGTACGCCCCGCGCTCGTCGCCCACCGTGAGCGTCTCGAGCATCCCTTGCCCCGTCTGGATGTACCACTTCTCCTTGTCGGGCTGCTGCAGACCGGCCTTGTCCCAGAGGGCGAGCTCGGCCATATGGGTGCCGGACTTGTCCGCCCTGCTTGCGAAGGGCACACCCGAGGCGGCGATCTTCTTCAGGGCCTCGAAGGCCGGAAGACCCCGGGTCTGTGCCGGGTCCTTCGACGGTCCGACGATGATGAAGTCGTTGTACATGACCTGCCGCCTGTTCACCCCCGAGCCCTCGGCCACGAACGCCTCCTCCGATTTGGGGTCGTGCACGAGCACCACGTCCACGTCACCGTTCCGGCCATACTCCAGGGCCTTGCCCGTCCCGACGGCGACCCACTGAATCTCGATCCCCTTCTCCTCCAGGAGCTTCGGGGCAAGATAGTCGAGCAGCCCCGTGTTGTCCGTGCTTGTGGTGGTCGCCATACGAAGCACCTCGGCCGCCGACCCCTGCGAGCACCCTGCGGAGAGAAGCAGGATCACGACGAAAAAAACGCTCAATACCCTCCGAATTCTCATGGTTCATCCTCCTCCATATTCCGGCGTATCCGCCGTCCGACATGAAAAAACCGCCCTCGACGCCGCGTTCAAGGGCGGCACGCTCTCTCGTGCCGAATCCCTCCTTTCCAAACCGGGAGGCCCGTCCGTTTCCCGACGAACCCATCGGCCCGGCGCCATGGATCGGAAACGATCCGAAGGCGGACGGGCTCGGAGAGTTGTACAATAATATCATACTGAAAACCACCGGAGGCCTTCGTAGGGCGTTGACAGGACCTGCGGGCCAGTTTATATTAGTTGTTACATTACATTTCTTTCACGCCGATCTGCGAGGGGCCGCCAAAAACGAGTGCGGCCGTCCGGTGTACGCGTTCTATCCCGGTTTTGACCCCGGGCGCACGACCATACATCACAGAATGCAGAAGGAGGAACGAAGATGTCGACAAAAACCATGAAGGGTCTGGCCGAGGCCTTCGCCGGTGAATCCCAGGCCAACAGGAAGTACCTCGCCTTTGCGGCTCAGGCGGAAAAAGAGGGGTACCCTGCCGTAGCGAAGCTCTTCAAGACCATCGCCGAGGCCGAGACGCTCCATGCACTCGCCCATTTCAAGACCATGGGCGGAGTGAAGACCACCGCGGAAAATCTGAAGGCCGCCCTTGAGGGCGAGACCTACGAATTCTCCGTGATGTATCCGGAGTTCATGAAATTCGCCGAGGAAGAGGGACAGAAGGCCGCCGCCGCCGGCTTCCACTTCGCCAATGAGGCGGAGAAGGTCCACGGAGCTCTGTACGAGAAGGCCATCGCCTCGCTCGAGAAGGGGAAGGACTCCACGTTCTACCTCTGCCCCGTGTGCGGGTATGTGGAGGAGGGGCACGCCCCGGATCTGTGCCCCATCTGCAAGGCGAAGAAAGAGGTTTTCAAGGTCGTGGCGTAAAGGAAAACGATCTCGGGGCCCGCGCTGCGGGCCCCGTTTTTTTCTCCTTCGTCCCCCCTGAAACCCTCTTGCTTTTCATCGCAAAAAGCCTATAATCCGCACCAGCAAGGGCCCTCGTTCTTGCCGGGGCACGCTCGTCAGAAGGACCCCGGCTCGGAGTCCGGGCAGGAAGAACACTGATCCTATGAAACACCGCGCCATGCGCGGTATCTTTTGCCCGAATTCGCTGGAGGGAGCCACGATGAGCGAAGAGTACTGCCAAGAACCCGAAGTTCCGTTGCAACCCATTTCCAGGATATCCCTCGTCTACAACCTCAAAAAACCTGTCGAGTCCAACGAGCCCGACGACAAGTACGAGGAGTACGACCCCTTGTCCACCGTCGAGGCTCTGGCAAAAACCGTCGCCTCCTTCGGCTTTCACGTCGCCCTCTGCGAACAGGATGATTCCTTTCACGCACGGCTGGAGAGCCAGGCTCCTCAGTTCGTCGTGAATATCGCGGAAGGACGGGGCACCGCCCGGGGACGGGAGGCTCAGGTTCCATGCCATCTCGAAAGCCTCGGCATCCCCTTCTGGGGCTCCGATTGCATCGCTCTCTCCGTCGCCATGGATAAATGGCTCACGGGGAACATTCTCTCCGGCGACGGGATTCCCGCCCCCCGCTCGGCCTCCTTCCGGAGCGGGGAGGACCTTCGTCGCCTCGAGACGCTGTTCGGCGAATGCGACCGATTCGTGGTGAAACCGCGTTACGAAGGGTCTTCCAAGGGAATTTTCTCCGACTCCGTGGCCCATACGCCCCATGAGGCCGCGGAGAGGATACGGCGAGTCTGGGAGCGATACAAGCAGCCGGCTCTCGTCGAAGAGTACCTGCCCGGAGAGGAGATCACCGTCGGCATCGTGGGTTGCTCCCATCCGTCCGTTGTGGGAATGATGCGCATCCGCCCCGTCGAGCCCAGGGGCGAATTCCTGTACTCCCTCGAGGAAAAGAGGCAGTATCTGGAGCGCATCCGGTATGAAGGGCAGGACACCATCCCCTCGGGTCTGCGGGACCAGATAGCCCGGTTCGCCCTTCAGGCCTTCAGGGCGCTGGAGCTTCGGGATCTGGCGCGAGTCGACTTCCGTCTCGACGGAGACGGAGTTCCCAGGATCATAGACATCAACCCGCTGCCCGGGCTCTCGCCCGAGTACAGCGATCTTCCCATCCTCCACCGCCTGAACGGTGGAGCGTATCCGGCGCTGATCCGGTCCATCCTGGAGAGCGCGCTGGCCAGAAACGGGCTGGCAGCGCCCCGGACGGGAAACGACCCCGACATGTCATCACCGGAGCTCGTCGGAATAGGACTGTCCCAGCGTTGAGTGCGATTCTCCAAGTTCTCTTGCAGTACCCCTCGTTCCAAACGGATTGGGTCCCTGTTCAACACGGTCTATAGGGACGGGGACAGACCGCCGGGGAGCGGGAGCCACCCGGCATCATAAAGGAGGCGAGTGACGAGATGCGACGAACGGACCGCGAAGTATCAGACCGAAAGTGGCAAGAGCAGGTGTTGCACGACGCCACGGTGCTGGAGCTCGGCATGGTTGACCTGGAGGGGAAAGCGTACGTCGTGCCCATGAGCTTCGGCTACAAGGATGGGACGATCTACCTCCACGGGGCGTTTGAGGGGAAGAAGAAGGATTGTCTGGCGGCGAACCCCGCCGTCTGTTTTCAGGTCTGCATCACCGGCAAGGTCATCGCCAAACCGGGCGGCACGTCCTTCACCGTGGAGTACCGGAGCGTCACGGGGTTCGGCACGGTGACGGACATCACCGATCTGGACGGAAAAAACAAGGCGCTGGAGGTCGTGGTGAACCACTACCACTTCCCCTATATTCCGATCGACGAGTCGCGAAAGGTCTGGGTGGCGCGCCTAGACATCGAGCACATGACGGGCAAGGCCAACCCTCCCCCCGAGCTCATGTCGTGATCCGCACACCGAAGCTGTCGTCCGAGGATGGATGTTCGAGTGACAAAGCCCGGGGTTCGCTTCATAGGAATGCTCAGAAAAACTGACGATCACCTCGGCGACCTGAACGGCCGAGGTGATGGACCGCTCGTCCGGTTCGTCCTGCAGGGCGCGCTCATTCAAAACGGGTCCCTCTTTCCCCGGAGGGGACGCCGGTGACCATGTTTTTTTCTGCGGGAACCCCGAAAGGGACCGTCGTCGCCATCCCCGTGGCCCTGGAGCCCGATGCGAGGCCCGACGTGGCGGACGTCGCCGTGGCCCGCGACTTCGTCACCGAGGCACTGCGGCTGCTGGGGCACACCCCCGTCCCTCTGGACATCTCCCCCGACCTCCTGCGAGACCGCGAACGCCTGGATGCCCTGCTTCGTTCCACCGGGGCCGGCTTCGTCTTCAACCTCTTCGAGGGATTCGGCGACGACAGCGCCGCCGAGGCGGCGTTCTGCTCGGCCGTCGAGGTGTCGGGCATCCCGTACACGGGCAACCCGGCCCATGTCCTCGAGCTCTGCCGGTCGAAGGGGGACACGGCCCGCCTCCTGCGGAGCGCCGGCCTCCCCGTCCCCGACGGAGTGGCGCTCTTTCCAGGGTGGGAGAGGCGCGCTCTCGACGGCGTGGCGCTGCCCATCTTCGTGAAACCCCTGTGCGAGGACGGAAGCGTGGGCGTGCACCCCTTCTCCCTCGTCCGAAGAGCGGACGAACTGGACGGGACCCTTGCGCGCATGCTGGACCTCTTCCCTGAGGGCGTCTTGGTGCAGCCCTTTCTCCCGGGGCGGGAGTACTCCGTCTCCTGCATCGGCAACGGGGCGTACCGCGCGGTGGGTGTCTCGGTCATCGATTACGACGCAGAGGGGGAAACCATCCCCTTCCGCGACTATGCGTCGAAGTGGGACCCCGCGTGCCCGCTCTACCCTCTCACCCCTGCCCCGGCCGGGGCGAAAGACGGTGAGAGGGCGTCGATGTTGGCCCTCCGCGCAGGCGAGGCCATCGGTTGCAGGGGCTATTTCAGGGTGGACCTCAGGGAGAAGGACGGAACGCTCTTCATCCTGGACGTCAACCCCAACCCCGACATGACCCCGGGCGGAGGGTTCATGCGGCAGTGCCGGGAGGGCGGCATCCCGGGAGAACGGGTGGTCGCCCATCTTCTGGAGCTGGCCCTCGAAGAGCACGGGAGAAGGAACAGCCGATGTCGAGCGTCCTGATGGAGCAGTGCATGGCCGCGGCCTCCGCGACCGGAGCCTTCACCCCCGATGAACTGGACGTCCTCCGGGAGGTCCTGACGGAGTGGTCCCTCCACCCCGACGGGAACTACAGGCTGCTCACCGAGGAGCGCGACGGAGCGGCGGTCGCCTTCCTCATCTATGGGCCCACGCCCATGACGGCGTTCGCCTACGACCTCTACTGGATTGCCGTGGACCCGGCGCATCAGAAAAAGGGCCTCGGCGCGCACCTGGAACGAAGAATGTGCGCCCTTTTGCTGAAAGGGGCGAAGCGGGCCGTCCTCCGCGTGGAGACGGCAGGACGGGACGAGTACGCCGGACAGCGCTTCTTCTACCTGGCCTGCGGGTACACGGAGTGCGGGCGGATACCGAACTTCTATTCGGAGGGTGATGACCTTGTCTTCTACTGCAAAGAGATCGGCGAAGGAACCGAACAGGGGACCTGAGGCGTCGAAGGACCTCCCGGAGGGCGAAAAGCCCCCCTCGTCGAGGACGAAGACGCCCCTTCTCCATGAACCCGGCAGGGCCGGATACATCCCCGCCCTCCGTTCCGCCGTCGGCGAAGAGCACTGGAACGATTGGCGCTGGCAGCTCCAGTCGAGAATAACGACGGCCGAGGAACTCGGGCGCGTCCTGCCTCTCTCCCGAAGCGAATCCGTCACGCTGCGCAAGAGCCTGAACACGCTCCGCATGGCCATAACCCCCTACTATGCGTCCCTCATCGACGGAAAGGACCCTCAGTGTCCCATCCGGAAACAGGCCATCCCGTCCCTCCAGGAGACGCTCATCGCTCCGTCGGACCTCCTGGACCCTCTCCACGAGGACGTGGACTCCCCCGTCCCCGGGCTGACGCACCGATACCCGGACCGATGCATCCTCCTCGTCACCGATCAGTGCGGCATGTACTGCCGGCATTGCACCAGGCGCCGGTTCGCCGGACAGAACGACCAGGCCAGATCTCCGGAGCAGATCGACGCCTGCATGGACTACATCGCCCGGACGCCGGAGATACGCGACGTCCTCGTCACCGGGGGCGACCCGCTGACCCTCTCCGACGACCGGCTGGAGGCCGTTCTCTCGCGGCTCCGGGCCATCCCGACGGTGGAGATCATTCGCATCGGCACCAGAATCCCCGTCGTGCTCCCCATGCGGATCACCGGCGAGCTCTGCGCCATGCTGAAAAAGTACCACCCCCTCTGGATCAACGTGCAGTTCAACCATCCGAAGGAGCTCACACCCGAAGCGGCCGGGGCATGCGCCATGCTCGCCGACGCGGGGATCCCCCTCGGCAACCAGTCCGTCCTCCTGAAGGGGATCAACGACTGCCCATACATCTTCAGGGATCTCAACCGGAGGCTGCTCGGGATGCGGGTGCGCCCCTACTACATCTACCAGTGCGACCTCTCGAGGGGCATCGAGCACTTCCGCACGGCCATCGGCAAGGGCGTGGAGATCATCGAGTACCTGAGGGGGCACACCTCCGGTCTGGCCGTCCCGACCTTTGTCGTCGACGCCCCCGGCGGCGGCGGAAAGATCCCCGTCATGCCGAACTACGTCCTGTCGAGCTCCGACCGGAAGACCGTCCTCCGGAACTTCGAGGGAGTCCTCTGCGTCTACTCGGAACCCGAGGACAACCGAAGCCGGTGCCTCGGGTCCTGCAAGGAGCTGTGCCGGCGGTCCGCCCCCGAGGACAGGGAGGGCATCCCGCGGCTCTTCGAGGGCAATGCCCTGTCCATCGAGCCGAAGGAGCTCCACAGAGACCGGCGCCGGACTAAATGGCGGCGGGACGGCGAGTGACGCCGGAGCGGCCGGGTTGAGAACGACGACATACCAGCATGACAAACGGGGCGGCCAGACCGCCCCGTTTCCCTTTGTCCGATCTACTTGGCGTCTTGGAAAGTTTTGGTGAACAGCATGGGGAGACAGAGAAGCGGGAGGAGGGCGACGATGAGGAGGATGGCATCCACCCCGAAAAGGTCCCCCACTTTGCCGAAGGGGCCCATGAGCATGTTGGCGATGCCCCATGAAAGACCCATGACGACGGAGCTCGCCATGCCTCTCGAGTTCGGGGTCAGCTCCTGTGCTATGGCCGCCGTCACCGGCATGGTGGCGTTGATGGCGGCGGTCCCCAGAGCGAAGAACAGGATGGCCCCCCAGCCGCTCAACATCCGCCCGGCGAGCAGGAGAACGGGAGTCCCCATCATGGCGAAGACCAGCACCCTCTTTTTTCCCCATCTGTCCGCCGCTCTGCCCATGATCACCATGCTCACGGTGCTCCCAGCCATCAGAAGGAAGAGGGCGGTCCCTATGAAGGCAAGATCTCGCCCCTCGAAGGCGAGGCGGAGGGGGAGAAAGATGCGCACACCCTGGCTCACCGCATCCCGGATGGTGGAGATGATCCACACGGGGTAGATGACGGAGAACACCGACGTGAGCGTGGCGAAAAGCCCCTTTTGCGGGACGACGGCCTCCTCGCCCTCCCGGGAGATGGACGGCATGGTCCGCCAGATGTACCACCCCAACAGCGCCACGGGAATGAAGTTCACCACGGGCATAAGCTTCAGTCCCACCGTCTCGGCGAGCCCAACGGCAAGAAGGGGGCTCAGCGTGGTCCCGGCGGTCCCGGCCACGGCGAAGACGGCCAGGGAGACCGTCAGGCGCTCCCGGGGCACCACGTGCCCCACGCCGCCGTGCCCCTGGGGGTGAAACATGGCGCTTCCCAGGGCCCAAATGGATACGAAGAGCAGCCCCGCCCCATAGGTCGGGGACAGGGGGATCAGGCACGCTCCGAGACATGTGAGGATCGGCCCGAAAATGATGAGCCAGGGGTTCGACGACCGGTCGGAGAGATAGCCCACTACGGGCTGGAACACGATGTGAATGGCGCCGAGAAGGGTGCTGAAGAACCCCGCCTGAGCCATGGACAACCCCAGACGCGTCACCAGCCCCGGGAGGAACGTGGGAAAGAAGGAGGCGTAGAGGTCGTTGAAAAAATGCCCTATGGAGAGCAGCGAGAGCTTGAACCATGGGCGTTCCGTATATGCACCGCTATACCGGAGCGTGGGCGGCATGGGGTTTTCACCTCGAGTATCGGGATTCGTCACTACACCTCATACCATAGAGCACCGCAGCGCTTTATGCAAGGTGTATTGCATACACCGAAAATGCTGCAACGCCCTTCAGCCTCTCGGCGAAAGAAAGAGCGCGAGCCAGAGGCACGCAGGGTCCGACGACGTGTGGCTCACCCTGTGACGAAGGCCGGCCGGCAGAAGGACCCAGTCCCCCTGGTGGAGCCGCTCCCTCCGGCCGCCGTCGAATTCGATCTCTCCTTCTCCCTGGAGCACCGCCACCCACTCGTCCTCGTCCTGATCGTACCAGAAACCGGGGGGAGAGACATGCCCCCGGGAGAGGATCGTCTCGAGGCGAAGGCCCTCTCTCTCGAGAATCCCCAGCGTCCGCTCTCCTTCACCATGAAAGGGGGGGAAGCCCGTGAGGCTTCCCCGCACAACGTCTCGTTCTCTCTCCTTCGGTGCGGCCATGGCTTATCTCTTCGCCGAGAGGGCGAGGTGCCCGTCCCGTTCGTCCACGGTGATGACGGACCCCTCCTCCGCCTCCCCCGACAGGATCATCTTCGCCACGGGCGTCTCCACGTTCCGGACCATGAATCGCTTCAGCGGCCGGGCGCCGTAGACGGGGTCGTACCCCTCCCGGGCAATGAACTTCTCGCCCCGCTCCGTGAGGTCCAGGGTGATGTTCCGCTCCGCGAGCCTCTTCTGAAGCCCCTGCACGAGCAGCCGCACGATATGTCCGATCTCCTCCATGGTGAGGGGCTTGAAGAGGACCACGTCGTCGACCCTGTTCAGGAACTCGGGGCGGAAGTGCCTTCGCAGCTCCGCCATGACCTCCTCCACCGTGCCCTCCCGCAGCTCCCCTTCGGGCGTTATGCCCTCGAGGAGCAGGGGTGCGCCGATGTTGCTCGTCATGATGATCACCGTGTTCTTGAAGTTCACCACGTGCCCCTTGTTGTCGGTGATCCGCCCGTCGTCCAGGATCTGGAGCAGGATGTTGAAGACGTCAGGGTGGGCCTTCTCGATCTCGTCGAAGAGGATCACCGAGTAGGGCTTGCGCCGGACGGCCTCGCTGAGTTGGCCGCCCTCGTCGTACCCAACGTACCCCGGGGGCGCTCCCACCATGCGGGACACGGAGTGCTTCTCCATGTACTCCGACATGTCGAGGCGGATCAGATTCTCCTCGCTGTCGAAGAGCGCTTCGGCGAGGGTCTTCGCGAGCTCCGTCTTCCCGACGCCCGTGGGCCCCAGAAAGATGAAGGAGCCGATGGGCCGCTTCGGGTCCTTGATGCCGCTTCTCGCCCGAAGGACGGCATCGGCCACGAGCTCCACCGCCTCGTCCTGCCCGACGACCCGCCGGTGCAGGATATCCGCCAGCTTCAGCAGCTTCTCCCGCTCGCCTTCCATAAGCTTCGTCACGGGGATGCCCGTCCACCGGCTGATGATCTCCGATATCTCGTCCTCCGTGACCTCCTCCCGGAGGATCTTCTGCCCCTCGCCGCCCTGGATGCCCTCCTCCTTCGCTCTGAGCTCCTCCTCGAGCCGGGGAAGGGTCCCGTGCTTCAGCTCGGCGGCTCTGTTCAGGTCGTATTCGCGCTCGGCCTTCTCGATCTCCCGCTGCGTCGTTGCGATTCGCTCCCGGAGAGCCCGGACCTCCCCTATGCCCTTTTTCTCCGACTCGTACCGCTCACGCAGGAGCCCCTGCTCATCCCTGGCCTCCTCCAGCTCGTCCTGAAGGGCCTTCAGGCGCACCGCACTCGCCGGGTCCTTCTCCTTCTTCAGGGCGGCCTCCTCGATCTCGAGTTGCATCACCTTGCGCGAGACGCCGTCCAGCTCCGACGGCATGGAGTCGATCTCCGTCCGGATCATGGCGCAGGCCTCGTCCACAAGGTCGATGGCCTTGTCGGGGAGGAAGCGGTCGGTGATGTACCGGTTGGAGAGCACCGCCGCGGCCACGAGGGCGTTGTCCCGGATCTTCACGCCGTGGAAGACCTGGAAGCGATCCTTCAGGCCCCGGAGGATGGAGATGGTGTCCTCCACCGTGGGCTGCTCCACAAGGACGGGCTGGAAGCGCCGCGCGAGGGCCGCGTCCTTCTCGATGTGCTTCCGGTATTCGTCCACCGTCGTGGCGCCGATGCAGTGCAGTTCACCCCGCGCCAGCATGGGCTTGAGCATGTTGCCCGCGTCGATGGCGCCCTCGGCGGCGCCGGCGCCCACGATGGTATGCAGCTCGTCGATGAAGAGGATGATGCGGCCGTCGCTCTCCCGAACCTCATTGAGCACGGCCTTGAGACGCTCCTCGAACTCGCCGCGGAACTTCGCCCCCGCCACGAGGGCTCCCATGTCCAGGGCGAAGATGGCCCGGTCCTTCAGCCCCTCGGGGACGTCCCCCTTCACGATCCGGTTCGCGAGGCCCTCGACGATGGCCGTCTTGCCCACGCCGGGGTCGCCGATGAGGACGGGGTTGTTCTTCGTCTTCCGGCTCAGGATGCGCACCACGCGCCGGACCTCCTCGTCCCGTCCGATGACGGGGTCGAGCTTGCCCAAGCGCGCGAGGGCCACGAGGTCCCGCCCGTACTTCTCCAGAGCTTCGTAGGTCTCCTCGGGGGCATCGCTGCTGACCCGGGTATTGCCCCGCATCTCCGTGAGGGCGGTGAGAAACTTCTCCTCCGTCACGCCGCTCTCGGCAAGAATTCTGCCCGCGGCGGTCGCGGTGCCCTCGTCGATGAGCGCGCCCATCAGATGCTCCACCGAGACGTACTCGTCCTTCATCTGCTTCGCCTGGGCCTCCGCCTTCATGAGAAGACGCGAAAGCCGCTGGGACAGATAGATCTTCCCCGGCTCGACGCCCGGCCCCGAGACCCGGACCCGCCGGGTAAGCTCCTCCTCGACTCTGCGGGCAAGTCCTGCAGGGTCGATCTCCATCTTCCGGAGCAACCGGGGGACAAGACCGCCCGTCTGCTCCGTCAGGGCCAGCAGCAGATGCTCCCCGTCCACCTCCCTGTGACCGTAGGTGACGGCCCTGTTCTGCGCCTCGGACAGGGCTTCCTGGGATTTCTTCGTCAGTTTCGACAGGTCCATGGCACTCACTCCTTATTGACCAATATTAACCAATTTGATTATATCTGCTTTACTCTTCGATTCAAAGAGAGAATGGGCGGTATATTGTCCATAAGTGCGTTGTACTTCATCTTTTCTCTCTCTTTCGCTCTCATTCTTCGTGAATCATCTCTCTCCTCCCCTCTCACAAGGCGCTGACATGTCCGATCCCGGAGCGCTCTCGGACGTCCGCCCCAGGAGGGCTCGAACCCGCATCCGGCTACGAAAGCGGCGGCGGTTCTTCGGCCGGATCATCAGGGAGGGTCTTTCCCACCCCGAGGCAGGAGACGCCGTGCTCTGAGTGTCCACGGCGTTTCCCGAGATGGGAGCGAGAGGAGCCATCCCGGCTCCCATCCTTTTTCATCGAGCCGGTTTATGATATATACTTGATCCGTAGAGCTAGGGAACGAACAGCATAGGGGAGGAGATCACTCATGAAACGTCTGCTTCTGATGGTTCTCGCGGCGCTGATTCTTTTCGGCGGGGTCGGAGGCGTGGAGGGCGCCGTTCAGGACGGCGAGTTCTCCGTCGCCACCTTCACCCCGCAGGGGATAGTCAAAGGAAAACCGGCCGTCACCGTCGTCTTCTCCCAGCCTGCGGCTGCGAAGGAGTCCGTGGGCAGGCCTGTCGCGGCGGACAAGCTCCCCCTGACCTTCTCGCCCCGCCTTCGCGGCGAGGGAAAGTGGACCGACGAGAAGACCTTCGTCTTCACCCCGTCAAGCGCGCTGCCCCAGGCGACCCTCTTCCGCTGCACCGTGTCCGACGCCCTCCGGGACCTTCAGGGGCGCCGGCTCTCGGGCAGACAGACCTTCGAGTTCTCCACCGAGGCGTTGAAGCTTCTCTCCGTCCGGCAGTCCGACTTCTCGAACGACCGGGCCACGCTCGACCTGAACTTCAACCTTCCCGTGACCCCGCAGCGTCTGAGGGGCTTCCTGACGATCCTAAACGAGCAGAAGGGGACGGTGGAGTACACGGTGTTCGGCAACGCGCCGGCGTCCATGGTCCAGGTCGCCTTCTATCCGTCGGACGCGAGCAAGTTTACGGCCGTCGTGGCCCCCGGGCTGACCAGCGACGCCGGCCCTCTCGGGACGACGACCACCGGCCAGTTCCCCGTCACTGTCACGCGGCAGATCGAAATAACCAGCCTGTTCGCCCAGAGCCGCTCCGCCGATCAGGGGGTCATCCGGGTCTCCACGTCCGTGGGGGCGGATCTGGCGTCGGTCCGGCAGTATGTCGAGCTCTCCCCGGCCGGCTCCTTCACCGTGGAGCCTGAGTACAACGGCTTCTCCATCGTGGGCGATTTCGCGCCGAGACAGCGGGTCACGGTGACCATCAAGAAGGGGCTGCCCTCCTCCTACGGGACGGCTCTGGCCCGGGACTTCACCCAGGCGGTGATCTTCCCGGACATGGAGCCGGGCGTCACCTTCCCTACCGGCGGCTCCGTCCTGTCCCCGGCGGGCGATCTCAGGATCCCCATCGAGACGATCAACACCGACGAGATATCCCTCAACCTCTGGCGGGTGTACGAGAACAACATCCCCGTGGCCATGTCCGGATACTCCGTCCCGAGGGAGCTCGCCCGGCTGGTGGCCTCCAAGAAGGCCTACCCTCAGGGCAAGCTGAACGAGGCGGCCCGGAGAGCCATCGACCTCCGCGAGTTCGCGGGCGACGCCAAGGGCGTCTTCCTGCTCACGGCCAACCTGGGTGATGGCGAGTACTGGAGCGAGGTGGAACAGCTCGTTGCCGTGACGGACCTCGGCGTCGTGGCCCGGGTCTTCCCCGACGGGATCACCGTCTGGGTCAACTCGATCCTCGGCATGAAGCCGGTGCCGGGAGCCACGGTCCGGGTCTACTCCAAGAGCAATCAGGTCCTGATCTCGGGCGAGACGGACGAGTCCGGTCTGTGGGCCTGGCGCGGCACGAGCGATTGGGACAGTCAGCTCACCCCGTGGCTCGTCACCGTCGAAAAACGGAACGATCTCTCCTTCCTCCGCCTGGAGAACGACCTCCTCGCCGACAACAGCTTCGACACGGGCGGTCGGGCCTGGAAGAAGGGGTACGACGCCATGCTCTTCGCGCCGAGGGGTGTGTTCCGCCCCGGCGAGACGGTGGACCTCTCGGCCATCGTCCGGAACGAAAAATGGATGCCCCCCGAGGCCTTCCCCCTGCTCTTCGTCGTCCGCTCCTCCATGGGGCGCGAGGTGGCCAGAGGCACGGCCATGCTCACGGCCGAGGGGATGGGCAGTTTCGCCCTTCCTCTGGCGGCCGCCGCACCCACGGGAAAGTACAGCGCCACCGTGGAGCTTCCGGGCGGCGAGGTCCTCGGGCGGACGGAGTTCTTCGTCGAGGACTTTGTCGCGCCTCGCCTCGAGGTGAAGGCAACCTCGGACAGGGCGGCCCTGGCACCGGGCGAGGAGCTGACGGTGAACCTCTCCTCCCTGTACCTCTTTGGCGCGCCGGCCGCCGGGCTCCCCTTCGAGGGGGAGATCATGGCCAGGGCCATCCCCTTCCAGCATGAGAAGTGGCGGGCCTTCGTCTTCGGCGACAGCACGAAGACCTTCGAAACGGTATCCGAGCCCCTCGACGGCGGCACTCTGGACGGAGACGGCAAGGGTACCCTGTCCTACGAGCCTCCCGAGGGGTGGGCACCGCCCTCGGCCGTCCGTCTCACTGTCCTGACGAGGGTCATGGAGGAGAGCGGGCGGTGGGTCAACGCGTCCCTGAACATCCCCTTCAACCCCTACCCCGTCTACCTCGGGATTCAGTCGCCCGAGGGCGAGCGAAACACGGGCAAGGAGACGGCCGTCCGCGTGGCCGCCGTGACGCCCGAGGGGCAGCCCTCGGATCTGGAACGCGTCACCGCGTCCCTCTTCATGGTGCAGCGGCACTACAACCTGGTCCGGACGGGCAACCAGAGCCGGTATCAGGAGCAGAAGGAGTTCGTCCCCCAGACCGAGGAGGCCGTCAATCTGAAGGAGGGCGTCGGCACCTTCTCCTTCACGCCGAAGAGCCAGGGCGAATATCTGCTTCGGTTCACCGACGAGGCGTCGGGGAGCACGGCCTCCACGACCATGTTCGTCTGGGCCCCCTACGGAGCCCAGGAGAGCTCGGGCTCCTCTCTGCCGGACAGAGTGACCATAGCGTTGGACAAGGAGAAGTACGCCCCCGGCGACAAGGCCGCCGTGACGCTTCGCAGCCCCTTCCCGGGGAATCTGCTCATCACCGTGGAGACGGACCGGGAGCTCTTCCGGAGCGTCGTAACGCTGGACAAGGGCAGTGCGACCGTCGAGATCCCCGTGACCCAGGAGATGGTCCCCAACGGGTACGTCACCGCCTGGGTCGTCCGTCCCGTGGTGGCCGGCGAGCCCTGGGGCAGCCACCGGGCGATCGGCATCGCACCCATCTTCGTGGAGCAGGGACAGAAGAGGCTCTCCGTGGCTCTGTCGGCGCCTGAACGCACCCAGCCCGGCGAACCCCTCACCGTTCAGGGGACGATCACCGACGGGTCCGGGGCACCCAGAGCAGGCGAAGTGGTCCTGTTCTTCGTGGATGAAGGCGTCCTCGCCCTCACGGGCTTCGCCACGCCCGACCCCTGGGAGTTCTTCATGGGCCGGAGGGCCCGAAGCGCCTCGGGCTACGACCTGTACGACAACCTTCTTCCCCTCGAGGGGCGGGACACGCCGCTCCTGAAGGCGGGCGGAGGCGCCGCCGCCATGGAGGCGGCCCTGCGGATGGGCATGTCGCCCATGGCCGCCCGGTCCTTCGTCATCCTCTCCATCGTCTCGGGACGTTTCACCGCCGACGACAAGGGGCAGTTCTCCGCCACCCTCTCCATCCCCGAGTTCACGGGCAAGGGACGCCTCATGGCCGTCGCCGCCTCGAAGGACCTCTTCGGCAAGGGCGAGGCGCAGGTCACCATAGCCCGGGACGTCACGGCGGAGCTCTCCCTCCCGAGAGCCGTCTCGCCGGCGGACGCTTTTGAGGCGCCCCTGAAGCTCTTCTCGTCGTCCGACGAGGAGAGGCAGGTCACCGTGACCATTGCGGCGGACGGAGCCCTCGGCCTTTCGGGCGAGAAGACCTTCTCGGCCACCCTGCCGAAGCGGGGGGACAACGCCCTGTTCCAGGTCCCCTTCACCGCCGCCGGCGAAGCCGGGCGGGGAGCGGTGACCGTCACGACGGAGTGGAACGGCGGCCGCTCCGTGCAGACCCTCGACCTTCCCGTTCGGCCCGCCTACCCGAGAATCAGCCGCTCCGGATCGGGGACGGCGAAGGCGAACGCTCCCGCCACCGTCACCATCCCGAGGGAGTGGTTCCCGGGGACGGAGGAGGGGCGCCTGGTCCTCTCGGGCCTTCCCTCGCTCCAGCTCCTCGGCGCAGTGTCCTTCCTGCGGCAGTACCCTTACGGCTGCCTCGAGCAGACCGTCTCGGGCGCATGGCCGCTGCTCGTCCTTCCGGACATACTGGCCGACGTGGACCCCGAACTCGTGAACGAGGACAGCCGTTCGGCCGCCCTTGCGACGAGGATTCGCCAGATATCGGCCATGCAGCTCTATGACGGTGGCTTCGCCTCCTGGCCCGGAAACGCCACCGCCTATCCCTGGGGCTCCGTCTACGCCGCCCATCTCCTCGTGGAGGCGAAAAAGAGCGGCGCGGCCCTGTCCGACGACCTGGTGAACAACGCCCTCGGCTATCTGCGTCGCCTCCTGCCCCTGGCGCCCGAAGGCGACGGAGAGGCCGCCCTCTCGGAGAACCTGACGGTGAAGGCCTACGCCTCCTACGTCCTCGCCCTGGCCGGCGATGCACCCCTCGGCTGGATGGCCTACATCAAGGAGAACGATGCCCACCTCAGAAGCTCGGGGGCCATCTTCCTGGCCGGCGCCTACGCGCTGGCGGAGAACTCGCCCGAGCCGTTGAAGGCTCTGGGCACGGGCGCGCCCGGTCTTCAGGGCGGGGAGACGACCTTCGAGACGGCCTCCCGGACAAACGCCCTGAAGCTGCTCATGTGGACCGCCGTCGACCCCCTCTCCTCCGCTGCGGCACAGCTTGCCCAGGGGCTGATCGGCGAGGCGTCGGCGAACCGATGGAACACCACGCAGGACAACGCCATGGGCGTCCTGGCCCTCGGACGGTGGCTCGTCAAGACGAGGGATGCCCGAAAGCCCTTCACCGGCCGGCTGACCGACGGTGCGGGAAAGGATGTGGCGTCCTTCACCGACGAAAAGGCCGCCTCCGTGGAGCTCAGGAATCTGCCGGCGGGCGATCTGACCCTCACCATCGAGGGCGAGGGTTCGGCCTACTACGCGTGGACCTCGTCGGGCGTTCCTCTGAAGGCACCCGCTCCGTCGAACAACGGCCTGACGGTCAAGCGGGCGTGGCAGGACACGAAGGGCAAGGCACTGACGCCGGGGACACCCATTGCCCACGGCACCCGGGTTGAGGTCACGCTGACCGTCAGACCCGCCGCGCCCATGCGCAACATCGTGGTGGTGGACATGCTGCCGGGCGGCATGGAGATAGAGAATCCGCGGCTCACGGGGGGCGGGGACGACGAACCCTCCGGCGGCATCCGCTCCGAGATGCGGGACGACCGGCTCATTCTCTTCATCGACTTCGCCGATGGCCCCGTGACCTACAAGTACCTCCTCCGGGCCGTGAGCAGGGGGACCTTCGTCCTTCCGCCCCTGGCCGGCGAGGGGATGTACGCCCCGGACATCGCCTCCGTGACCGCGACGGGCAAGATCGAGATCCGGTAGAAGCGCGTGGACAGACTCCTCCGCCGTCTTGCGGTCCTGGGTCTCGTCGCAGCCCTTGCCGTCGGAGGAATTCTCTTCTGGGCCTCGTCCGTCCCCTTTTCGGCCCAGCGGCTGACACAGTGGAACACCTCCCCCGTCC
>CALCQG010000125.1 GCA_937897575.1 uncultured Synergistales bacterium
TGAGGTAGGCGTCCAGCGTCCGACGCCCCGGGGGAAGGGGGCCGAAGTAGCAGGACCGGACCACAAACCCGGCGAGCTTCACCTCGGGCAGCCCGCTGTCGTCCGGGCCGCGCTCGGACCACTCGTCGCTGCATCCGTAGTTCCCGGCATGAGGGGACGTCAGCACCACGACCTGACCGGAGCAGGACGGGTCGGTCAACATCTCGTGATACCCGCACATCCCGGTGTTGAAGACCACCTCGCCCACACCCCTGTCGGCTCCGCCGACGGGCAGATCGTCCGCCCTCAGGGGGGCGGCTCCGAAGGACAGCCCGTCGAAGACCGCCCCGTCCTCCAGGACCAGATAACACCTCGCCATGACCGATCGCACCCTTCCAATCTAAATCAAAGTATATTTTTACATATAAAATAAACTTTAGTTCCGATAGGATACTCTACGTGAGAGGAGGACCTTTGTCAATGGCCTGCGAAAAACGTGCTACATCCGCAACTGGGCGTACCCCGGTTCCGCTCGGGGCATGATGGCATGATACGGACGGGAGCGCTCTTCCGTCCTGAGAGGTCAACGCCACGTCAGGACGGGCTGCCCTTCCGTCGGGCAGATCGTGCGATGACCGTGCCTCGGTCCGTTATAATATCCTATGCGTATCGCTCGACGATCGGGCCGCCCGTCCGCCGCCCCGTCCCTGCGGCGGTCAACGGACACTGCCAAGAGAAAGAGGGAGGAGCATCATGCCGTTCATAAGCGAGATACGGACCACTCCGCCGGATCACTTCCTGTCGCCGCTGCAGAGGATGACCTACGACGCGCTGGAGCTGCTGCAGATTCCCTTTCAGCGCGTGGAGACCGACGAGATCGTCACCATGGACGACTGCCTTCAGGTCGATCAGAAGCTTCGGATGAAGATGGTGAAGACGCTCTTCCTCTGCAACAGGCAACAGACGGAGTTCTACCTGTTCGTCACCTGCGGCGACAAACCCTTCACGTCGAGGGAGTTCGCCGGCGCGTTGGGCGTCGCACGCCCCTCCTTCGCGCCCATCGATCGGATGGAGGAGATGCTCGGGACGAAGATCGGGGCGGCAACCGTCTTCAGCGTGCTGCTCGACGTGGACCGGAGGGTGCGCGTCGTGTTCGACAAGGACGTGGTCGACGAGACGTGGTACGGGTGCAGCGACGGGACGAACACGGGCTACCTGAAGATCGAGACGGCGCGGATCGTCGGTGATTTTCTGAGATATGCGGGCCACGAACCGACGGTGATCGGGCTGGAACGCCCCTAGCGACGACGGGACACACCATCGGGCGACGTGTCGCAGGGGGTCATGCCTTCCAGGGGTCCGCGGGGCCCTTCGTCGGGTCGACTATGTCGAGGGGGCACGATATTGTCCGATAAAAAAGGGCAGGGGTTCTCCCCTGCCCTTTCGTTCTGCCGTGGCCGTTCCCCGGCTCAGAGCCCCTTTTTCTCCGCCCACCGGAAGAAGAGGATGGCCAGAACCGTCACTCCCGCGATGACGACCCAGTGGTTCACCCCGAACACCTGGGGCAGGGTGATCTTTCCGTAGTCGCCGATCGTCAGGACCTTCGCCTGAATCCACGGGAAGGTCTCGGCGTACAGCGCGGCGCCCGCCACGCTGCCGGCGATGCCCCACAGGGCGTCCAGCCGGCCCTCGGCGAGGGCCGCGACCGATGTCCCGGGGCAGTAGCCCAGAAGCCCCCATCCGATGCCGAAGAGAATCCCTCCTCCGACCACGCCGCCGACGATCATGGGCTTGATGGAGAGCTTCACGGCCCCCAGGTCGTAGAGGAAGTAGGTCCCGATCATGGCCACCACGACGGTGGAGAGCATGAATTTCAAGATGGTGAAATCCTGAATGCGCAGCGCCGCAATCTGCTTGTCGTACCGTATGACCCGGCCGCGCTGGAGCAGAAAGCCGAACAGGACGCCCGTAACGAGTCCGTAGACGAGATCACTGTTCATTGGGATCACCTCCGTAGATCATCCTCGCGACGACCGCGCCCGCGGCAAAGAAAAGGAAAAGGGCGACAAACCCGCTGACGGCAAGCTGAAGCGTCCCGCTCAGCCCGTGTCCGCTGGGTCACCCGTCGGCCAGCCGGGCCCCGTACATGGCGATCACGCCGCCGATGAAGGCCACGACGCCGCGCTTGACCGAGGAATTGCCGAACCGCCTCCGCCACATGGGAGGGACGGCCTCCACCTTGAAGTCCCCGAACAGGAGCGCCGCCGCAAGGGCCCCCAGGAAGATCCCCACGATGAAATAGGCCTGCCAGTCCATCTTCGCCGCATGTTTCACGAGATAGTCGAGGGTCGATGCGTGCTCCGGCGCGACGGCCTGCTCCACAACCGTCGCCGCCCGGACGAAGGTCGTGGACGCCCCGAAGTACTTCCCCGCGAACCATACGGACCCCACGGAGACAAGGCCGGTAAGGGATCCGGCGACATATGGGTTCCATCCGTCTCTGCTCATCTCTCCACCTCCGTTCCGTGTATTTGTCCCGTTGCCTCCATATAATACCATCTCTCAGTATTGTCAATACACTGATATGCTTGTCTTAAAAGGCGTATCCGTGTCGCACACCCCACGGTGGGACGGAGAATCCCGGCTCCGGGCCTTGCTCTTCTTGCCCCTTGGGACTACTCTATTCTCAACGATGAAGGAGGCGGAGTCCACTCATGAAAGAGACCCGATCACTGAACAGGAGCCCGGAACCCGACGGCGATCTTCTTGAAAAAGCCGCCGCCGCCGGATCGGAGCGGTTCTTCTCCGCCCTCCCCGACGGAATTCCGACGGGGAACCAGGTGGAGAACGCATCGGCCCTTGCGGCTCAGGCGACGGTCGAAACGCTCTTTCCCCCGCTCCTCGAACGTCTCGGCGACGGCACGCTCAACGAGGAGCGGCGCAGCGTCCTGACCCTCCGCGTGGAGGACACGCTGCCCCCTCTCGACCTCCCCGGCCCCGTGCTCGAGGACCATATCCCACCGCTGCGGGTCGCCCTGTTCGCGGCCTTGGGCGCCCTCATCGGCATGGCGATCTCCTCGCCCCTGACGGCCATGCTGTTCGGCAGCCGCGAGGCCGGGCTCCTGGCCGGAGCCCCCCTCGGCGCCCTGGCCCTGACCCTTGCGTCCTTTCACCTTCCGAAGCGCCCGTGGGTCCTTCGCAGCCTGATGGTCCTCCTCGGCCTGGGCACCGTCCGGGAGGTCATCGTCTTTCTCGGCGGCGACCTGCTGCTCTTCCGGGGCTGGTCCCTCCTCGGCCACCGTCGCTCATCCCTCGTCCGGCTCCTCCTCTACCCCGCGCTTATCGCCCTGCTCGTCATCGCGGGCAGACGAACGGTCCGCTACGACGAGAAAGGGTACCGGGAGACCATCCGTCACGCGCTGACGGCCTGGGCCGACGGAGCGGCCAGGACTGTGGCCCTCGTGGCCGGCGTGCCTCAGGCCCCCGCGCTCAGCGGCAAGGCGTCGGACCTCCCGGAGCTCGCCTCGAAGGTGCTGGCCTTGCAGGACGGAGCTCAAAAGCTTGCAAAAGATATTGAGCCCCGGCCTTGGACGAGCTGGCCCGGCACGTGCAGAATCTTGGCTTCTGGCAGGAGACGACGGACGGCACCCTCGTCTGGGAGGAGCCCATGGCCGACCGGTACACGCCCTTCGGCCTCGTGGAGCCCGGGGACAGGGTGACGGTGGAGCGCGAACCCGTCCTCAGGGACGAGACCGTGGTGTCGAAGGGGCTCGTGCGGAGGGTGCGGTCGTGACCCCCCGCCCCGTGCTCTCCGTCGACTTCGGGACGACGAAGACCTACTTCTCCAAGTGCCCGGCGGAGGACCCGTCTCCCGTGAGCGTGGACTTCGGCGACGGTCGGGATGGCCTTCTGACGGCCATCCTCTACCGCGACGGAAAGGATCCCCTCATCGGCCAGACGGCCCTGGACGAATTTGGCGAGGCGACGACCGGGGAGCGCGCGGGACTCCGCCTCGTCACGAACTTCAAGCCTGAAATCGCCCTGTCCGGGGAGGCACGGACCGCCGCAACGGACTACCTCGCCGCCGTCCTCGCCGAGGCGGGGAGGCAGCGCCTCGATGTCGACCCTTCCGTCCGCCAGGTCCTCTTCGGCGTCCCCAGCGAGGCGGACGACGGATACAGGGCAGCCCTGAAAAGGGTTGCCGAGGCGGCCGGGTACGGGACGCCCGAGTTCGTAGACGAGCCCAAGGGTGCCCTTCTCTATCATCTCAAGCAGCGGGAGATATCGGTGGACCAAGCCCTCGGCGGCGTCCTCGTCGTGGACTTCGGAGGAGGGACCTGCGACTTCGCCCTGCTCGAGGGCGGCCGGGTGACCCACTCCTGGGGGGACATGCTCCTCGGGGGGCGCCTCTTCGACGACCTCTTCCACCAGTGGCTCCTCGACCAGAACCCCGGGCTCGAGGAGGATCTGAAGGCACGGGGGGCCTCCTACTTCGTCGGGACCTACCTCTGCCGCGAGGCGAAGGAGTTCTTCTCCCGGTCCCAGGCGCGGGACAGGACCACCGCCGTCTCGAAAGTCTTCCCCAGGTACGGGCGCTTCACGGACCTCACCTGGGAGGAGTTCGTCGAGCGAGGAACGCACTACAGCCCGTCGCGCCTCATCCGGCAGGCCTTCGGCGCCGGCGCGGGGAACACCCTTTCCGACGGGGAGCGGGACCTGTTCCTCTGGTTCAGGAAGAGCCTGACGGAGGGGCTCCGGTCGAAGGGAATCGCGAACGAGCGGATAACCATCGTCATCCTGTCGGGCGGAAGCAGCCTCTGGCCCTTCGTGCCGGACATCCTGAAGGAGGAGCTCCCCCATCTCGAAGACCAGGCCATCCTGCGCAGCGACCGCCCCTACGCCGTGATCTCCATGGGCATCTCCGTCCTGCCCGCCCTGAAGAGGAAGTTCGCCCGGGTCCGGGACGCTCTGAGGGAGGAGCTCCCCGTCTTCATCGACGAGGAGATCCGTCCCCTCCTCGAGAGCCGGTGTGCCCTCGTGGAGGACAGGATCGTCGCCTGGAGCCGGGCGACGATCTTTCAGCAGGGTGTCGGCCCCGTGCTGGAACGCTTCAGGGCGAAGGGCGGCTCCCTCTCCTCCCTGCGGAAGGAGCTGAAAAAACAGGTGACGCTGCGGGAGGCGGACCTGCGCAAAACCATAGGCGACGCCCTCCCCCTGCTCCTCTCGGGGCTTCGGGGCGAGGCCAGGGAGCTCCTCGCCGAATGGTTTTCGGCCCACGGCATAGCGCTGCCCAAACGGGACTTCCCCCTCTCCGCGGACCCGGCCCAGAGGAGCGACACCATCCTGTCCACCAGAGCCATCGGCGTCGAGGGGATGTTCGACGCGCTCCAAACCGTGCTCGGCGGCCTTCTCACCGCCGTGACCGCCGTCCTCAGCGGCGGGGCGGGGACCGCCCTGATCGCATCGGGCCCCGTGGGCTTCGTCCTGGGCGGCGTCCTCGGCGCCTCGATCGCCTATCTGCTGGCGCGGTACGGCAAGGAAAAGGCCAGGACCTTCGTGGAGGATCTGAACCTGCCGCCCGCGGTAGCCGGCCTTCTCATCGACGAAGGACGGATCGCCGCGCTCCAGGAGGAGCTGTCGACGAACCTCCGGGCCCACCTCGAGGAACGGCTGGCCCCCACCCGGAGCCAGCTCGAGGGGCACATCCAGAACCTCGTCCTCGACGAGATGAACGCGCTGAACGAGATCAACAGCTTCTGAAGAGGTCTATTCCGAAGAGCAAGCGGGGAGAACACCCTTTGCTGCCGTGCGATCCTGCGGGTTATATTTGCGTGTTCTCCCGCGCCTTGATGATGAGCGCCGGAGCTGTTGTCTGTCTGGGGATGCAGGTCGCAACAGGCGCCAGGAAGATGGCCGGGAGATGTGAGGCCCGTACGGCCGCTGCCAGGCCCATACCCTTACCGGTAGTGCACGACCTCCACGCCCTCGGCCGCTATGAGCGCCTCCAGAGCTGCAATCCGCTCCGGGGACGGAGTGCTGAAGGAGTGCCACAGGTTCTCCATGCCGAGCATGACGTACTTCACCCGTCCGAAGTCATGGTAGGGCAGGAGCTCCATTTTCCGGGACGGCAGGGCCTCCCGGACGAAGGCGGCGGTGCGGCGGATGTTCTCGTCGTCGTCGTTGACCCCCGAAATGAGCGGCACCCGGGCCACCGTCTCAACGCCGAGGCGCCCGACTCGCCGGATGTTCTCGAGGATCCGTCCGTTGTCCACGCCGGTGAGCGCTCTGTGCCGTGCGCTGTCCATATGCTTTATGTCCACGAACAGAAAGTCCAGCATGGCCAGGATGTCCTCGCACTGATCCCATTCGAAGTTGCAGCTCGTCTCCGCGGCCTGGGATATGCCCAGCTCGGCGCAGGCCGTCACAAGGATACGAAGGTTGTCGGGGAAGAGGAAGGGACCTCCCCCCGACCACGTGACGCCGCCCCCCGAGGCGCGGAAGAAGATCATGGAGGGCCGTATCTCCTCCACCACCTCGGACGCGGTCATGAACCGGCCGAAGACCTCGGTCGAGCCGTCCGGGAGCCGTCCCTCCACCGGAAGGGGGGACCATGTCTCCGGGTTGGAGCACCACTTGCAGCGAAGGGTGCACCCGGACAGGAACACGGTGGTCCGGATGCCCTCGCCGTCGTTGACGGACATGTGCTGAATCTGTGAGACGCAGATCCGCCCGTCGTTCACTGCCGTCTAGAAGGAGCCGTGCTCCGTCCGGGCGATGATGGCCTCCTGCATCTCGGGGGACAGGTTCACGAACTGGGTGCTGTACCCCGCCACGCGGACGAGCAGGTCCCTGTACTCCTCGGGGTGCGCCTGGGCCTTGCGGAGGGTCTCTGTGGAGACGGTATTGAACTGCACGTGGAACGCCCCGAGGGAGAAGTAGGCCCGGATCATGGCGCCGAGGTTGCGCAGCCCCCTCGGTGAGTTCACCATCTCCTTGTTGAGCCGGAGGTTCAGCAGCGTGCCCCCTGTCTGGACGTCGTGGTTCACCTTGGCCGCCGAGCGCATGGCCGCGAGGGGTGTGGACACGTCGGTCCCCGCGAAGGGCGAGACACCCTCCGTGAGCGGCGCTCTCGCCTTCCGGCCGCAGGGCAGGGCTCCGACCACCTTCCCCGTGGGGACGTAGTTCGATATCCCCATGAAGGCCGTGTTGAAGGGCGACCCGAAGACGTCCTTGTGACGTCGCGTCGTCCGGTAGTAGAAGTCCGAGATCTCCCGGGCGTACCTGTCCACCGCCTCGTTATCGTTCCCGTACTTCGGCGCCGCGAGCGCCCTCTTGCGAAGGTCCTCGTGACCGACCCAGTCGTCGTCCATGGCTTTGGCCAGCTCGCCGAGAGTCGCGGAGCGGTCCTCGAAGACCAGCTTCTCGATGGCCGCCAGGCCGTTGGCCACCACGCTGAGTCCGATGCCGGTGAGCACCGGCCCCACGTTGTACACGGCGCCGCCCTTCGAGAGGTCCAGCCCCTTTTCCATGCAGCCGTCCACGCAGGTCGACAGGAAGGGGCGCGGGACCATCTCCATGTGGAGCTTCTGAGCCACCACGCTGCTGATGACCGAATGGTCGATGAGGTTGGCCAGCTGTCGCTCGAAGGCCTCCTGTATCTCGCCGACGGACCGGAACTCCGCCAGCGGCTTCTCGGGCAGGCCCATGAGCTCGCCTGTGAGGCGGCTCTTCCCCTCGTTCAGGGCGTACTCCAGTGCCGCGCCGAAGTTCACGTTCACCGCCGAGGTCCACTCCCCCGTCTTCCGGAAGTGCGGCACGACGCAGCCGCAGTTGTTCCAATCCCTGGCGTCCTCGGGCTCATATCCGGCCTGGAGGAGCATCTGAGCCCCCGCCTGGTCGTTATGGATCGCCGGAAAGCCCATCCCTGTGCTCACAAGCTTCGACACGGCCATGAGAAACTCCTCAGGGCAATCGGCGGCGATGCGCACCGAGAGCCCCGGCTGGTGCGTCTTCATGCTCTCCGTGGCCCTCAGGCAGATGTAGGAGAGCTCGTTGGTGCCGTCGCTGCCGTCGCGCTTCCGGCCGCCCACGGTCAGGTTCTGGAACTGGTTGTACCCCGCGAAGTAGTTCGCCGTGTTGCCCGAGATGGTCCAGACCCACTCGGAGAACTTGAGCCACAGGCACTCCACGAGCTCTTGGGCCTTCGTCTCGTCGAGCCGCCCCGCCTCCACGTCGGCCTTGAAGTAGGGGTACATGTACTGGTCGAACCGTCCCGGGTTGAGGGCCAGGGGGTTCTCCGAGAGGACGGCGCAGAGCTGGACGAACCAGACGAACTGGCAGGCCTCGTGGAAC
>CALCQG010000126.1 GCA_937897575.1 uncultured Synergistales bacterium
CCGGGCCCACGGTCGGTCCCAGAACACGAGAAGATCCACCTGCCTCACCCTTTCGCTCTCAAAGAGGAAAAGAGCACCCCTTGTCTGCTTCTCACACCCACCACGATCTGCCGCTCACCAAAAAGACGAGGGTAGACCAGCCCCGAGAACGTGGACCTCTTCCGAAAGGCCATGCCTCGAACCTGTTTCTTCTCGCCCGAACAATCCCTGAGAAGTTTCGTCACAAAGAGCCCCTGGATCAGTCTTCTTGTACGCGTTCGCGGGCTGGCATTCGCTCCGCTCCCAGCCGTTCCTCCAGGCTTTGCAGAAAGTCCAGAGCCCGAAGACCGAGATCGGAGTACCCGCTACCCAGCAAAGCCCGCTCCTCCTTCGAAAAGAGGCCCGCCATCTCGAAAGGGTCACGCTTTACCCACCGCCCGAAGAGACCCGTGATACGTCGCATGGCCCTCGGGGAGACGAATCGCTTCGCTGCGTCTTTGATACGCTTTCTTCTGTGCTGGGCGTCCGTTGCGTTGAAGGGGGTCCGTCCCAGAGGCAACCCCGCCGCCTGGGCAAATCGTCGCCGGACATAGGAGACATAGAAGGTCCGATCAGCCACGAGGGAGAGCGGTGCCGCCGCGTATGTCGACGCGTACTCGCTGTCCCAAAGGGGCAGCCACCAGGTGTGTCCCAAAAACGTGTACAGCTGGTTCCATGCGATGAGGTTCTTGGCCTGACACTCTCTCCAGACCCAGGTGTCCGCCAGGCAGACCCAGTCCTCCTTCGTCTTCGGGGCGTAACGCTCCACGAGCGGCCGGATTCCGCGGGCACTGATCTCGAGGGGGACATCCTTTCTCACCGCGAAGTAGAGATCCCGGATGAGAGAACAGAACGCCACCTCTCCTCTGATCCCTCTTTTCTCCCAGAACTCGTCCAGGTTGTCGGTGATGCGGTCCACCACGACCGTGTGGCCGGGAGCAAAGACGCTCCCTTCAGGGAAAACGCTCCGGCGCGTCAGATCGAGGAGCGCCGGAAGATCCTGGATAATCGGCAACCAGCTCGCACCTGATGCGTACTCCATATACCCCTTCATCTCGGGGCTCCGGTACCATCGGTGCCAGTCCCCGGGACCATAGGGCACGAAGTGCCACGGAAGATCCAGAGCCTCCGCCACGAACCGGCTCCACTTCGACTCTTTGTTCCCGGGAGATCCGTAGGTGAACGTCCGGACATCCGGGTAGCCGAGGCGCTTCAGCATGGTCACAGTGAGGCGCGAGTCATACCCCCCGCTCAGGGGGACCACGATGGGGCGTCCGGCGGCGTACTCCGTCAGACGGCGAAAGGACGACTCCAGAGCCCTGTCCATGGTCTCCGCCAGCTCGTCCTCGTCTCCTTCGAACGACGGCTCATGGCGATAGATGTAATAGTCCTCCTGAGTACTGGATATATCGCCCCGGCCATCTCGTTCGAGGAAGACCACCTCCCCCGCCTGAACCTGCTTCACGCTTCTGAAAAGCGTGTCCCGGCCGGTGACGGACCGCAGCCACAGGAACTCTTTCCTGGCCTCTCCGTCCACCGAGCGGTCCCCCGTATACTCCAACACCTGGTATGCGTCATCGCTGACGAAGAGACTTCCGTCTTTATGCCCGTAGAACAGGGGCAAGCCTCGCACCCGGTCTACGGCCATCCACCCTTGCCGTCCGTCCCAGCAGACAACGCTGAAGAATCCGTTGGCCTGCCGCAGGAAGGAGAACACCGCCTCACGGCCGATCAGGCCGCCGACATGATCCGACAGCGCCGGCCCCGAGAGCATTCGACCTCCCAGGAAGACCGTCCCCCGAACCTGTGCCCTGCCGCCGGTCCAACCCCTCTTCAGATGCAGCGCTACGCCTGCCATGACATCACCGTCTCCGAGGCCCGCTTCGCCCCGTCAAAGCATATGCATAATATTTTCCCAAGTTTCCGGAAGATCGTCAACGAGCTGCGGTGGGCGTACAGACCGAGGAAAGGGGGTCACGGCGTTTTTCCAGCAAGAGGGGCTGCGGCTCTCTTGCTCATTCATTCCCTGGGAGATCTCGCGGGGTGGCGACGGCCCGGCCGGACAAGGTGTCGGCG
Organism: uncultured Synergistales bacterium; assembly: GCA_937897575.1. Taxonomy (GTDB): domain Bacteria; phylum Synergistota; class Synergistia; order Synergistales; family Aminobacteriaceae; genus CALCQG01. The sequence continues at coordinate 2,095 of CALCQG010000126.1, forward strand.
GGGGCGAAGCGGGCGACGGTGGTGGCCCGGCGGCGGAAGTGACTGGGAGGAGGACCGACGCCACCGGCAAGGAGTTCCGAGGTCTTAGGCTCGACGAGGCCGTCCATGCCCCGGCCGCCTCGAAGAGGGGTGGGAGGCCCTGTACCGAATGAACCCCGAGAACCGTCATAGTTTGGGTACGAGGTGTCGGGAGCGGGTCGAGCGCCATTTTTCCATGGCGCTGTTCGCGGAGCGGTCCAAGGTGGTCTGGAGCAAGTACGCCCGATTTTCCTGGGGCGGCGACATTTTCGGAAGAGTGCAGGAGCATCTCCCCATGAGTGTGCAGGGAATTTTTCCGGAAACATGGAGGGACGAAGGTCCCTCGCTCACTTCTCCTGAGCCAGCTCGCGGTACAGCGCGCTCGTGAGGCGTCCGGCCTCTTTCCAGCTGTAGTGCCGATCCAGTGCCTCCCAGACGGCCTCGTCCACCGCGGGCAACCCGCGCTCTCTGACCTCGGTGACGATCGATTCAAGGAGGGAGCGAAGGGAGGGGACGTCGGTCTTTTCGAGCACCCACCCCGGGCGGCCGAACAGAAAGGGGGCGTCAAGCTCTCCGGCGCGGGAGACGAGGAGGAGCTTCCGCGCGCCCAGGGCCGACAGCAGCAGCCCGCTCTGGGATATCCTCCTGTAGGGCATGACCACAATATCCACGCTGCGCAGCAGGGACGCGAACTCCTCATTGGTCAGCTTCCGCGGCACCACCGTCACGTTCCGCGGCAGATCCTCCGGCAGCGACACCCCGCCGGGCTCCCCCGCCACGACAAGGAGCGCGTCATCCGCCCCGGCGAGGATCTCCGAGCTGCGCCACGCCTCCACGGCGATGTCGGTCCCCTTGTAGGGCGACATGATCCCAAGCACCCCGAAGACCACCTTCGACGGATCCTTCTCGAAGAAGAGCGTTCCGCCGTCCCGGGGAAGGTCGTCCACCGCCAGGGGGCCGTGGTGGACCACCCGCACCCTTTCCGGTGGGATGCCGCCGCGCTCCGTAAGTTCCGCCCTTGTGGTCTCCGTGTGGACCACCACCCTGTCTGCAGACAGGCACAGCTCCTTCACGGCGCGGGACTGCATCTTCGTACCGTGGAGGCCAAGACCGTCATGGCATGTGAAGACCACCTTCAGCCTCGGACAGACCCTTCTGGCCAGGGCAAATACCAATCGGTCCACCCGCGGCATCCTCGTCCACTGCACATGGAGCACCTGCGGCCTATGACGGCGGAGAGCGCAAAGAAGCTTCACCTGGGAGAGGAGGTAGCTCGCCGCCTTCAGCGGCATGGGTTTCCCGGAATAGCGATAGATCCGGTTCACCGACGGCCCATCCTGAAACTCGTACCGCTCGTTCCCCCAAAACAGAACCTGGATGTCCGCGTCCAGGTTCTTCAGCAGAGACCGGTCATAGAGCGCCAAATTCCGGTAGGACATGGGGTCCGAGTACAGGACCTTCATGACCGTCGAAGCGTCCTTTCGAAGAACGCCCAGTACTCCCGGGCGATTGTCGAGGCGTTGTACCGCCCGTGGAGGATATGGGCTTTCCGCTCCGCCTCCCCCGGGTCATAGGGTCTTCGCAGCGTGTCCGCCATGGCGGACGCCAGCACGTCGCTGCTCTCCGCGGGGGCGTAGTAGCCGCACAGCCCGGCGGTGACCTCCCTGTTGGCGGCAACGTCAGCCACCAGGACGGGAGCACCTTTGATCATCGCCTCCACGGCGGTCATGCCGAACCCCTCGAAGAGGCTCGGATTCACGTAGAGGTCACAGGTCCTGTACAGCCGGTCCAGATCGTTGTCGGACAGAAAGCCGGGGAACTCCACCCGGCCGGAGAGCCTCGGGCGGCGCTCTACATACTCCATCAGAGAGGTCCCGTAGGACGAGGGACGGCCGACGAGGAACAGCCGGTGAGGAAAGACATCCAGAAGCTGTTCGAAGGCCTGGATCAGGGTCATGGTGTTCTTGTGGGGGAACTGGGTGTTCACTGCGAGGATCAGGGGCTCCTTGGGGGAAGGGACGGCTTCCGGGGAGAGGGCTATGGGGTTGTAGATGCGCACCACCTTGCGGGCGTACTGCGGGTAGAACTCTTTGATAGTGCCCGCATCGTAGTCCGATACGGCGATGATGGAGTCACGGAACAGGAAGTCCGCCGCAAGGTACGCGTTTTTGCCCACCCGCCCCCTGAAGGAGAAGGAGTCCCTGCGAACCTTGGGCTGCAGGTCGTGAGGGATCACCGCCGAAGGGACGGGAAGCCTCCGGAGACTCGTATTGTACGACGGGAAGAGGATGAACTCCGCCCCGGCGCCGAGAAGTTTCCCCGGGATTTCGAAGGTCCTGGCCCAGTTCCTCCTGACCAAAGGCGCGGGACGGCCGTCGCGCCCTCCCATCGCTATCGGAATTCTCCGGGCCGATGGCGCCGACGCCGCGAAGAGACCCTCGGCCCTCGAGTCGCAGGCCACGATGAGGGAGCCCGATGCGCCTATCGCCTCGAAGCCCTTCAGGAGATTCAGGATCACCTGGTCCTTCCCGCCCTGGTGCACGGGTGTTATGAAGGTCCCGTCGATGCCGACCTTCACGGCCGCTCCTCCGTCACTTCCCGAAAGAGCTTCAGGTACAGACCGGCAATTCGCTCCGGAGCGTACTGTCTTCTTAGGGCACCGGCCACCTGTCGGCGTTTCTCTCGAGACGGCGGGTCCGCGAGAATTCCGGCGATGGCCTCGGCCAAGGCGTGTTCGTCCCGTGAGGGCTCGTAGGAGAACAGGAACCCCATAGTCGCCTCGGGCAAACTGGCCTCCCTGGTGGTGAGGACGGGAAGCTCGACCATGGCCGCCTCAACGGGCGTGCGGCCGAACCCCTCGAACAGGGAGGGCGAGACGAAGAGGTCGGCTCCGACGAACAGGCCGTTCCGCTCGTCGTCCGACAGGCCGCTCTCGAGGATCGTCACCCGTTCTCCCATCCCTTCGGCTGCGATGTACTGCTGCATCTCCGTCTCCTCCCGGACACCGCTTCTGTCCGCGCTCCCCAAAAGCACGAGGGAGTGGGGGATTCGATCGGACAGGAGGCGGAAGGCCTTCAGCAGGGTGATCGTATTCTTGTGGCGCCTCAAGGCGTTGACGCACAGAATGTAGGGCTTACGCACCTCCGGCGGAACAAAGGGCCGAATGTCGGCCCGTTCGGGCATGGCCATGGCGTTGGGCACCACTACTACCCGGTCGGACAGTACATTGGGGAAACAGGACAGAATATCGCTCCGCACGAACTGCGAGAGCGCCACCAGCCGGTCGGCCTTCGCGGCAAAGTGCTCGTGCCCCATCCCGGTTATCCATCGGACAAAGAGGGGAAGGGAGTCGCCGTAGTGGCGATAGAAGAGGTCATGGATCACCATGATGTTCGGAAGACCCGGGACGATCCGTGCGAACTTGTCGTTGAAGGGGTGGAGCAAAACTGCGGCCCCCGATTCCCGCACCGCCGGAGGGAGCTTTCGCTGGAAGAGGGAGCGAGCCTGGAGAATGCCCGCGCCTCGCACCCTTCGCCGCTCGAGAGCGCACAGGACGGGCGAGAGGCGCAATGCAACGACCTCCGCCCCGGGGAAGCGCCTCGACGCCAAGGGAGCAAAGTCCTCCCGCACGAAGAGCGTGCACTCACTCATCACACCCAGCCGTTCGAAACCGTCGAGGAGGTCCGTCGTGTGCTTTCCTATCCCCGTTGGCAGCCACCCCTCCGTCATGAACAGCAGGTTGATCCCGATCCTTTGCCCCATTTCCATGGCGACCTCCCGAACGCGCTCCCCCGTCGCCCGGAGAAGTTCTCCCGGGGAGACCGCCGCGAACGACGTGGTAGAAAAATATTCTCCATTATAGGATACTTGATTCTGCATGGGAGGAGGGGGGTACATGTCCGTCTATTCCGTTGTTCTTGCCGGGGGCAGGGGGTCCCGCCTGTGGCCCCTCTCCCGGGAGGAGCTGCCCAAACAGTTTCACACCCTACTGGGGCACCGGACGCTGTTGCAGCAGGCCCTGCTCCGGGCTGCCAAAGTCTCGGAGAGGAAGAAGATCGTCATCGTGACGGGGCAGCGCGACGGAGCCCTGGCCCTTCATCAGGCACGGCAGGTGCTGCCCGTGACGCGGGACGCACTCCTGGAGGAACCCGTCGGACGGGGCACCGCCCCGGCCATCGCTCTGGCGCTCGCCTATCTTCTCGAACATGGGGGCACGGAGGACGATCTCGTCCTCGTCGCTCCAAGCGACCATCTCGTCACGGACGAAGAGGCCTTCGAACGGGCCGTGCGGCAGGGGTTCGCCCCGGCGTCCGAGGGCCATATCGTGACCTTCGGCATCCGCCCCGAGACGGCGAACACGGGGTTCGGCTATATCCGCTGCACACCCGGACAAGAGGGGTA
>CALCQG010000127.1 GCA_937897575.1 uncultured Synergistales bacterium
CCGCCGCAGCACCGTGTAGGCCGCGAAGAGTTTTTTCGGGTGGAGCGTCGTCAGCATGCAGTCCAGGCCGTCATACCCCATGTCCAGTTCGTGCAGGCCGTCGAAGCCGATCTCCGCCGACCGGATCGCTTTGTTGACGGCCTCCATGAAGGTCCGTCCCAGGCCCAGGGACTCGCCCACGGACTTCATCTGGGTCCCGAGCTGGTCGTACTCCGTCGGGAACTTGTCCGTCTCGAACCGGGGGACCTTCACGGCCACGTAGTCCAGGGCCGGCTCGAAGCAGCTGACGGTCTTCCCGGTTATCTCGTTGACGATCTCGTCCAGGGTGTACCCGACGGCGAGCTTGGCCGCCGCCCGGGCGATGGGGAACCCCGTGGCCTTGGAGGCGAGAGCCGACGACCGGCTGACCCTGGGGTTCATCTCGATGATCACCATCCGCCCCGTGACGGGGTGCACGGCGAACTGCACGTTCGAACCGCCGCAGTCGGCCCCGATCGCACGGAGGATGGTCAGGGCGGCGGTTCGCATGGTCTGATACTCGGCGTCACTGAGCGTCATGATGGGGGCGACGGTGACGCTGTCCCCGGTGTGGACGCCCATGGGATCGATGTTTTCGATGGAGCAGACCACAACGGCGTTGTCCTCTTTGTCCCTCATGACCTCCATCTCGAACTCCTTCCAGCCGATGAGGGACTCCTCGATGAGGGCGGAGCCTGCGGGGCTCTCCCTGAGCGCGTGCTCCACCTGGTCGGCCAGGCTCTCCCGCGTCGACGCGATGGAGCCGCCCAGCCCCCCCAGGGTGAAGGACGGCCGGATCACTCCGAGACGGAGTGCACCATCACCGACCGCGGCGTGTCAAGGCCCGCTGAAGCGGCGACGCGTTTGAACTCGCCCCTGTCCTCGGCGAGGCGTATGGACGGGATGGAGGCCCCGATGACCTCCACGCCCCATCGGTCCAGGATCCCCCTGTCCGAGAGCTCCAGGGCGAGGTTCAGGGCCGTTTGCCCGCCCATGGTGGGCAGCAGGGCGTCGGGGCGCTCCGCTTGCAGGATCTCCTCCAGGTAGCGGGACTTCAGAGGCTCGAGGTAGATGGCGTCCGCAATACCCGGGGTGGTCATGACCGTCGCCGGGTTCGGATTCACCAGGACGACCTCGTACCCCTCCTCCTTGAGGGCCTTCACGGCCTGAACGCCGGAGTAGTCGAACTCGCAGGCCTGACCGATGACGATGGCCCCCGACCCGAGGACGAGGATTTTCTTCAGATCCCTCCTGGCGCCCATCACGCCCCCCTCCTCTCGTCGGCGAAGGCCTTCGCCGATGCGACGAACTCGTCGAATATCCAGGACGAGTCGCGCGGACCCGGCGCCGCCTCGGGGTGGAACTGACAGGACAGCACCGGCAGATGTCTGTGCCGAAGGCCCTCCACGGAGCCGTCGTTGGCGTTCCGGAACCACACCGCCACGTCGGGGGGCAGACGCTCCTCCGCCACCTCGAATCCGTGGTTCTGGCTCGTCACCTGGACCCGTCCGGTGCGCTCGTCCCGCACGGGGTGGTTGCAGCCGTGATGGCCGAACTTCATCTTTCGCGTCCCTCCCCCCAGGGCGTGGGCGATGATCTGATGGCCGAGGCAGATGCCGAAGACGGGAAGCCGGCCCAGGAGCTCGCCGATGGTGTCGACGACGGACGTGAGGACCGCCGGGTCGCCGGGCCCGTTGGAGACGAGCACTCCGTCAGGCGCCGCGGAGAGGATGTCCTCGGCCGACGCGGACCAGGGCATCAGCGTGAGGGCGGTCCCCCGAAGGGTCAGCTCACGAAGGATCGTGCGCTTCACGCCGCAGTCCACCACGACGAACCGGGGTGCCCCGTTGGAGGACAGGACTGTCGTCTGCCGTGTCCCAACCGTGGGGAGGAGATTTCGCCCCTCCATGGGGGGCACGCTGTCGAAGAACGCGGCCACTGCCGCCCTGTCGGCCTCCGAGAGGCGCTCTCCGTCCGATGGGCGCACGACGACCCCGTTGCAGCTCCCTCTCTCCCGAAGATGAGTCGTTATGGCCCTCGTGTCTGCGTCCCACACTCCGGGGACGCCGTGCTGCCT
>CALCQG010000128.1 GCA_937897575.1 uncultured Synergistales bacterium
CGTGATCCTCCCCGACGGCGCGACGGCGGTTGAATCCGACGCGTACACGGGCCGGCGGGGCGAGCGAGGGAAGAGCTTCGTCCGCCGGGGTGACGGCTCCTTCGAGACCACGAGGCGCCTCGAGCCGGGCGAGGGATTCACCGTCGCCGTGGCGTGGAACAAGGGCGCGGTCACGGCCCCGGAGCCCACGGTCATGGAGCGTCTGCGAGGGCTGCTGGCCAGATTCCGGCTGCTCGTCGTCGGCGTCTTCCCGCTGTTGCTTCTGGCCTACTTCTACCCCGCCTGGAAGAGGAAGGGCAAAGACCCCGCCGGCCGCCCCGTCATCCCCCTCTTCGAGCCGCCCGGCGGCATCGAACCAGGGTTCGCCCGCTACTTCAGGATGGGCCGATGGTCCACGGAGATCCTCGCCGCCGACCTCCTCCAGCTCGCGGTGCGGGGGGCCGTCTCCTTCGAGGAGCGCGACGGGACGACGGTGCTCCACCCCTCGGAGAAGCCGTCCGACGCCTTCGGTTTGTCCGACCCCCTCCGGGTCCTTCTCGACACCGTGCGGCGGGGGGACAAGGGCGCGGGCGTCCCGGCGGACAAATCGGGAGGGGCGACGTTCCACGACGCCGGGGAGATGCTGAAGGGGTTCTACGAGGGCCGGGCGGTGCGATACAAGCGGTCGAACCTGGAGACCACCCTGCTCGGCGCCCTGCTCTTCGTGCCCATGGCCTTGGCGCTCTGGTTCATCGGGACCCCCCTCGCCCCGTTCCCCGAGCCTGCAACCGCCCTTGTCGTGGTGCTGCTGATCGTCCTCTGTGCCGTCGCCGTCTGGGTTGCCGCAGACGGAGCCCTCCGGATTTTCCGAGGAGGCAAACGGCTTCGGTTTTCCTCGGTGCTGGGCTTCGCCCTGTCGGTGGTCTTCGCCTTCGGCGGCGCCGTCAGCCTGACCGCCATGGCCCGGACCGACCCCGTCCTCGTCCTGGGGCTCTCGGCGGCGGTGATGATCTTCCTCACCTTCGCCCGGATCATGCCCTCGAGGACCGAGGAGGGCGCCCGGCTGGCGGAGGGGATCGAGGGGCTCGCCATGTACATCGGGACGGCGGAGAGCGGCCGCTTGACCATGCTCAACCCGCCCGAGGAGACGCCGGCGCTCTTCGAAAAGCTGCTGCCCTACGCCTTCGCCCTCGGCCTGGCCGAGACGTGGGCGAACCGGTTCAGCGCCGTGCTGGAACGGGCGAACTACCGCCCGACGTGGCAGCAGGGGTACGCTCCTCCCATGGGCGGAGGGCCGATCGTCTCCATGCCGGGCTTCACCAGCTCCCTGACGCGGAACGTCCAGTCCGCCGTCGCGAGCCACGCGGCGTCCGTCGCGAAGGCCCGATCCTACTCGGGCGGCCGGGCGTTCGGTGGCGGCGGTGGCGGCGGGTTCTCCGGCGGCGGCGGTGGTGGCGGCGGCGGACGGGGCTGGTAGTCATGAACGAAGGAAAGGGGAGAAGGGCATGAGGCGATGGGGTATTCTTGCGGGGGTTTCTTTCCTGATTTTGACGGGACCGACCTGCTCTCTCACGGGCGAGGCGGCGGATGTCCTCATGTACGGGAGCATCACGGACTACGGCGTGGTCCAGAGGGCCGAGCCTTCGCCGTCGTCCTCCGTCCTGGGGACCTTCGACGAGGCGAACAGCTACAGGGAGCTTCTGGTGACGGGGCAGACGACGGCCCCTGACGGCGGCCTGTGGTACCGGGTGGAGTCGGACATCTTCGGCGAGGGGTGGATGGACGAAAAATCCGTCGACGTCGCCGCCCCCGAGACGGCGCTTCAACGGCTCGATCTGGAGGTCCGCTTCGCCTGCGGCATCACGCCCGCCCTGGCGGAGAAGAAGCTGGGGGCGCCGAAGAGGGTGGACAAGGCGAGCTTCGACATCCCGGAGTACGAGACGGTCGTGGAGACGATGACGGCCACCTACGACGGCTGCGAGCTCGTCTTCTGGGACGGGATCCTTCAGTCGGCCGCCGTCACGGGGGAGACGCTCTCGTTCGGGGCTCTGACGGTGGGGGGCGACGTGCAGGACCTTCGCGGCCTCCTCGGGGAGCCGACGGAGAAAAAGGGGCGGGAGTGGTTCTTCGCCGACGAGGGGATGGAGCTGCTGGTGACCCTGGACAAGGCCGGAAAGAGGATCGAGTCCTTCCGCTCCGCCATGATCATGTACGAATGACGGCGGAGCGCCGGCAAAGAGATGACAAACGAGCCCGCGGCCTTTGCGCCGCGGGCTCGTCCTTTGTAAGGCTGTGACCTGTTCTTACCCCTTCTCCTCCCGGCGGTAGGGCTTGAGGAGCGCCGCCGGGGCCGAGGATTTTCGCGAGACGCCCACGAGGGCCACCACCGTGAGGACGTAGGGGAGGGCCAGGAAGAGGTGGAAGGGCAGATCGACGCCCAGGGCCTGAAGCCGGAGCTGGAAGGCGTCGAGCAGGCCGAAGATCAGGGCGCCGGCGGCTCCCCGGACGGGGTCCCAGTTGCCGAAGATCACCATGGCGATGCTGATCCACCCCCGGCCGCCCACCACGTCGATGAGGAACATGTTCTGGTGGGCCAGGGTGAGGAAGGCTCCCCCCACGCCCATGAGGGCGCCCCCCGCGGCGAGGCAGAGGGTTCGAACGAGAGGGACGCTGATCCCCACCGTGTCGGCGGCGAAGGGATTCTCCCCCACGGTCCGGATGGCCAGCCCCCAGGTGGTCCTGTAGAGAAGGACCCATAGGACGGGGATGAGGAGGAAGGCGACGTAGACCAGGGCGTACTGGGTGAAGAAGGCCTCCCCCAGGATGGGAATGGACGAGAGCGCCGGCAGGGCGACCTGGGTGAAGGGGGTGACCGTGGGCGGATTCACCGGGGACCCCACGGAGAGGCGGTAGATGAACATGGCGAGCCCCGTGGAGAAGAGGGTGATCCCCAGCCCCGACACGTGCTGGGAGAGCCCGAGGGTCACGGTGAGCAGGGCCATCAGGAGGGCGAGGAGCACGCCCGAGAGGGCCGCCGCCGCCACGCCGAGCCAGAGGGACCCCGTGTGAAGCGTGGTGAGGAACCCCGACATGGCCCCCATGAGCATGATGCCCTCGATGCCCAGGTTGAGCACCCCGGCCCGCTCGCTGAGGATCTCCCCGAGAGTTCCGAAGATGATGGGCGTCGCCATGCGCATCATGGCGGCGAGCAGCCCGGTGAGGAACGTGGCAGAGAGGATGTGGTCCATCAGTCCCGCACCGCCTGTATCCTGTACTCCGTGAGGAGCAGGGCCACGAGCATCACGAGGAGGGCCATGCCCTGGATGACGTCGGCGATGTAGGTGGGGACGCCGGTGATCCGGCTCATGGACTGGGCGCCCACCGCGATGCCGCTGAAGAAGAAGGCCGAGAGGGCCACGCCTGCGGGGTGGAGCTGGCCGAGCATGGCGATGACGATGCCCGAATAGCCGAAGCCCGGCGAGATGTCCATGAGGAGGTGGTGATGGATCGCCGCCACCTCACCCACGCCCGCAAGGCCGGCGAGCCCTCCCGAGAGGAGGGCCGTCTTCAGGATGACGGATTTGACGCCAATCCCGGCGAAGGCCGCGGCCTTCTGGTTGACCCCCACCGCCCGGGCCTGGTAGCCGAACACGGTCTTCGAGTTGATGAACCAGACGACGAACACCGCCGCCAGGGCCAGTACGATGCCCAGATGGAACCTCGACTTGGCGAGAAGGATGGGGAAGTGCGCGGACTCCGCTATGGCGGCGGACCTCGGCCAGCTCGAACCGGGCATCTGCAGGGGGCCGAAGAGCAGGTACCCCATGATGTGCCACATGACGTAGTTCAGCAGCAGGGAGGTCACCACGTCGTCCACGCGGTACTTCGTCTTGAGCACGGCGGGGATGGCGGCCCAGGCCCCTCCCGCGAGGAACCCCGCTCCGCAGACGAAGAGCAGGGCGAGAAGAGGCGGCAGATTGGACGAGGCGACCCCCGCCGCGGTGGCCGCTATGGCCCCCGCGAGGAGCTGCCCCTCGGCCCCGGTGTTCCAGAACTTGGCCCTGAAGGCGAAGGCCACGGCGAGCCCCGTGAAGGTGAGGGGGGCGGCCTTGACGCAGGTCTCGAGGAAGTTGTACCGGGTCCCCACGGCGCCCTTGAAGAGGGAGGCGTAGGAGGGCCAGAGCGCCCCTCCGGCGGCGAGGATGGGGACGGCCGAGAGAAGCAGGGTGACGAGGATGGCCCCGAGGGGGACGAGAAGGCGGATCCACGGGGGGAGGGGGGCTCGTTTCTTGAGGACTAGGCGCATAGCACGTCCCGGATGCCGCTCATCCAGAGGCCGATCTGCTCCTTGGTGGCGTATTTTCTGTCCGCGATGCCCATGATGCGCCCCTCATAGAGGACGGCGATCCGGTCCGAGAGGGCGAATATCTCGTCCAGGTCCTCCGAGATGAGGAGCGTCGCGGCGCCCCTGTCCCGTGCCTCCAGGATCCGGCCGTGGACGTACTCTATGGCGCCCACGTCGAGGCCTCGCGTGGGCTGCGCGGCCACCACGACCTTGGGGTCCGCCGAGAGCTCCCTGGCGAGGATGATCTTCTGGAGGTTGCCGCCCGAGAGGGTCCTGGCGGGGGCCCTCCGCCCGTCCGCCTTGATGCCGAAGTCGCACATGAGCCCTTCGGCGTGGTCCCCTATGGCCTCCCGGTCGAGCATGCCGGAGCGGCGAAAGTCGCCGTGGTGCTCCATGACGAGGTTGTCCTCCACGGAGAGGTCCAGCATGAGCCCCGTGGTCATGCGGTCCTCGGGGATCCGGCCCATGTGACGGTCCACCCGGCTTTTGGGGTTTCCGTCGGGGAGCGCGGCGCCGTCGAGGACGATGGTCCCCGATGTGGGGACCCGAAGGCCGAAGAGGGCGTCGGCGAGCTCCATCTGACCGTTGCCCGAGACGCCGGCGAGGCCCACGACCTCCCCGGAGTGGACGTCCAAAGAGAGGTCCTTCACCGCGTCGAGCCCCTTGTCGTTTCGCACCGTGAGCCTGGACACGGAGAGGAGCGCGGCCCCGGCTTTCCGCGCCGTCGCGGTCTTCCCGGCCAGCTCGTGCCCCACCATGAGATTCGCGAGCTCCCGCTCGTCCGTCTCGGAGACGGACCGCTCGGCGCAGATCACGCCCTTGGCCAGGACCACCACCCGGTGGGCGATCTCCATCACCTCGTAGAGCTTGTGGGAGATGAAGACGATGGAGCACCCCTCGGCTGCCAGGGTGCGCAGCGTGTCGAAGAGCTCCCTGGTCTCCAGGGGGGCGAGGACCGCCGTGGGCTCGTCGAGGATGAGGATCCTGGCGTCCCGGTAGAGGGCCTTGAGGATCTCCACCTTCTGCTGTCCGCCGATGGGAAGGGTCCACACCGGCGCGTCGGGGTCCACGGCGAGGCCGAACCGTTTCTGGAGGGCGCAGAGCTTCTCCCGTGCCCTCTTCATGTCGAGGAAGAACCGTCCGCCCGACGAGCCCACCACCACGTTCTCCAGCACGGTCTGGGAGGGGACGAGGGTGAAGTGCTGGTGGACCATGCCGATCCGGCAGGCGATGGCGTCCCTCGGGGAGGCGAAGGAGACCTTCTTGCCGTGGATGAGGATCTCCCCCTCGTCGGCGGCGTAGTACCCGAAGAGGATGTTCATGAGGGTGGTCTTCCCGGCGCCGTTCTCCCCGAGGAGGGCGCAGATCTCCCCCGGCCGCAGGGAGAAGTTCACCCGCTCGTTGGCCACCACGTCCAGGAAGGTCTTGCGGATGGCCCGCATCTCCACCACGGGCTCCGGGACCTGCTCCTGTTCTCTGGCCTTCACGGGGAAGGAGGCGCGGACGGCGGGGCTTTTCTGCGGGGAGCGCACGGCGATCCTTTCAGTCATGACTGTTGTTGGCATGAAGTCACCTCATTTATGGCGTATCGCACCGGATCAGGGGGTCTGGGGCTCCAGAAACCGGGGACCCGATGTTTCCGGGTCCCCGGCGATTCGTTCAATCCGTCTTGAGCTCCGTCTCGACGACGGGGACCTCGAACTGCCCCGCCAGAATCTTCGCCTCGAGGTCGCGGACCTCCGCCACCACCGAAGCGGGGAGCTTCTGTTCGAAGTCGTGGAAGGGGGCGAGGGAGGCTCCTCCCTTGGCCATCATGGACCACTCCTTCAGGTTCCCGGCCGTCCACTGGCCCTCCCGCACCGCGTCGATGGAGTGCTTCACCGTGGGGTACATGTCCCACACGGCGCCGGTGACCACCACCTCGGGGGCCAGGTCGTGCTGGTCCGTCATGTTCCCGAAGGCCAGGACGCCCTTCTCCTTGGCGGCCTCGAAGACCCCGAAGCGCTCGGCGAAGATGAGGTCCGCCCCGGCCTCGATCTGGGCCAGCGTGGCCTCCTTGGCCTTGGGGGGATCGAACCAGCTGCCGATGTAGGCCACCTTCACCTTCACGTCGGGGTTCACCGAGAGGGCGCCCTGCTTGAAGGCGTTCACCAGCCGGTTGACCTCGGCGATGGGGATGGCCGCCACGATGCCCAGGGTGTTGGTCTTCGTCATGCGTCCGGCGATGATGCCGCAGAGGTAGGAGGGCTCATGAATCCAGTTGTCGAACACGGAGTAGTTGGGCTCCTGGGGGGCGAACTCGGAGCCGAAGGCGAAGGCGACCTCGGGGTAGTCCTTGGCCACGCGCCGCGTGGGCTCCTCCCCGGCGAGAAAGGCGTCGCCCACGATGAGGTCGAACCCGCGCTCGGCGTACTCCCTGAGGACCCGCTCGAAGTCGGCGGCGCCCACTTTTTCGGCGAACTCGTAGGTGATGCCGAGCTCCTTCTGCGCCTGAAGGCACGCCTGATGGATCGCGCCGTCCCATGGTTCCTCGATGGGCGTCTGGAAAATCGCCGCCAGCTTGAACTCCTTGTACTCCTTCGCCACAGCGGCATCACTCGCGAAGAAAAAGACCGCCAGGGCACAGACGGCAGCGCACAGCCACTTCCTCACATACCCCACCTCCCGATAAGGTCGAACGAACAAAGCACTCTCCGAACCCCTCCGACGCGCGACGCTGAATTTCATGGACCGATGGTGTATCATTGACCGCGGAGCCCTTGGCCGCCTTGCGCGGCGCTCCTGATCAGTTTTGTGTAACCGGTTGCATAATATCATAAAAAAAGGGGCGGGGGAAGACCATGCACCTTATCGTCCGGAGGGCACGTCTGCGCGGAAACCCTGGAGTCAAGGACATCGCCGTGGACGGCGGAGTGTTCGTCGCGATAGAAGACAGAATAGAAGAATATGGGAACAAGGAGATCGACGCCGGGGGAAACCTGGTGTCGGCGCCCTTCATCGACCCTCACCTCCATCTCGACGCGGCGCTCTCCGAGGGGAGCCCCAGGTCCAACATGTCGGGGACGCTGCTGGAGGGCATCGCCATCTGGGGCGAGCGCAGACAGAACCTGACAAAAGAGGAACTTCTCCGGAACGCCAGGGAGGCCGTCCTCTGGGAGGTGGCCTCGGGAGTGCAGGCCATCCGGACCCACGCCGACACGACGGACTCGTCACTTCTGGCCGTGGAGGCGTTGCTCGAGCTGAAGGGCGAGATGGAGGGCGTGGCGGACATTCAGGTGGTGGCCTTCCCTCAGGACGGCGTGTTCACCTTCCCCGAAGGGGAGGGGAACCTGAGACGGGCCATGGCCATGGGGTGCGACTGCGTGGGGGCCATCCCGCACAACGAGCTGACCAGAGAGGACGGCGTGCGCTCCGTGGAGCTGGCCTTCGATCTGGCCGAGGAATTCGACCGGCTGGTGGACATCCACTGCGACGAGACGGGGGACGATCAGTCCCGGTTCGTGGAGGTCATGGCGAAGGAGACCATTCTGCGGGGACTGGGGAGACAACGGAATGGGGGTATCCCGTCTACATACCG
>CALCQG010000129.1 GCA_937897575.1 uncultured Synergistales bacterium
GATCTACACTCTTTCCCTACACGACGCTCTTCCGATCTCCTATGCCCCGATGGATGTCCCATGAAAATAGCACGCCTCGTATTGGACAAATCGATGTGCCCCCAGATGGTCGCGCATTTCTTGTTCGAAGACCCGTTCAACAGGACACGAACTCCGTGAAGAGGCTTTCTTGCCCTGTAACGATCTTTGTGAAATTATTGAAATGAGCTCCCCTTATTTGTTATACTCTTCATCGGTTCGTGCGGGAGGGCAGGGTGACGATGAGACTGGATAAATACCTCAAAAGCACTCGTCTCGTCAAACGGCGGACATCGGCACAGGAAATGGCGACCGTCGGAGCCGTCCGCGTCAATGGACGGGTGTGCAAGCCTGCGACAGATGTCCGTGCGGGTGACGTCATAGAGATCGCCTATCAGTCGAGGCTGTTGACCGTCGTCGTCCTGTGCGACGATGAGCTTGCGCTTAAAAAATGCGCTCCCGAGAATGGCTACACAGTTCAGAGCGAGAAAAGAGTGGACTCCTCAAAGAGCCCCTGGGAGGAACACGATCGAGACAGAAGGAGCTGATGACGATGAGCAGCATCATCGGAGCCCTTGGGCGGGAGATCCTCGACTCCCGGGGCAATCCGACCGTTGAGGTCGAAGTGTGGCTTGACAGCGGGGCCACGGGCAAGGCGGCGGTGCCATCAGGCGCCTCCACGGGGACCTACGAGGCGGTGGAGATTCGGGACGGAGGGCCGCGCTACAACGGGAAAGGGGTCCTCAAAGCTGTCCATGCCGTGAATGACCAGATTGCACCGGAGATTCTCGGAATGGACGCCGATGATCAGGTGTCCCTGGACGGCGCGATGATCGCTCTCGACGGATCGCCGAATAAAGAAATCCTCGGGGCGAATGCGATTCTCGGCGTCTCCCTCGCCGCAGCCAGAGCTGCAGCGGACGATCACGACCTGCCTCTGTGGGCCTACCTCGGCGGACTCGGACCCTATTCCCTCCCGACGCCGATGATGAACGTCATCAACGGCGGCGCCCACGCCGACAACAACCTCGACATCCAGGAGTTCATGATCGTCCCTCACGGCGCCGAGACCTTCCCTGAAGCCTTGCGGATGGGGACGGAGATCTACCATGTCCTGAAAAAGACGATCCACTCGAAGGGCTACGGCACGGGCGTCGGCGACGAGGGCGGATTTGCCCCGAACCTCAGAAGCAACAGAGAGGCCATTGACCTCATTCTCGAAGCCGTCGAAAAAGCGGGCTATGCGCCGGGGAAGGATGTCGGCCTGGCCCTCGATTCGGCGGCCTCCGAGTTCTTCAAGGACGGGAAATACGCCTTTGCGGGGGAGGACAAAACCTTCGACGGGGACAAGATGGTGGCGTACTACGAAACCCTCTGCAGGGAGTACCCCATCGTCTCAATCGAGGACGGCATGGCTGAGGACGACTGGACGGGCTGGGCGTCCCTGACCAAGGCACTTGGAACGGAAATTCAGCTCGTCGGGGACGACCTCTTCGTTACGAACCCCGAAAAACTGACTCGAGGCATCAAGGAGGGAATAGGCAACGCCATCCTCATCAAACTCAATCAGATAGGGACGCTCACCGAGACCTTGAACGTCATCGCCCTGGCAAAACGCCACGGGTACGGCACGGTCATATCCCACAGATCCGGAGAGACGGACGACAGTTTCATAAGCGACCTCGCCGTGGCGACGGGTGCCGGGCAGATCAAGACGGGAGCGCCGGCCCGAATGGACAGGGTCGCAAAATACAATCAGCTGCTCAGAATCGCCGAGGCGATGGACTATGCACCCTACGCCCGCCTTTCCGAGTTTCGCGGCAATCCTAACAGATAAGGAGAGGAACGACAGATGAAGAGGATCATCAGCACGGACAAGGCACCTGCGGCAATCGGACCCTACAATCAAGCGATACAGGCGGGTAATTTTCTCTTCTGCTCCGGCCAAATCCCCATCGACCCGGCGACGGGCGCCATGGTGGAGGGGGGAGTCGGTGAACAGGCCAGGCAGGTGCTGAAAAACGTGCACGCCGTTCTGGAAGCGGCCGGGTACGCAATGACGGACGTCATCAAGGCGACCGTCTTCGCCCAAAGCATGAAAGATTTCGCGGTGGTGAATGAAATCTACGCCGAGACCTTCAAACAGGAACCGCCCGCCCGGTCCTTCATCGAAGTCGGAGCCCTCCCGAAGGGGGCACTCGTCGAGATTGAAGTGATCGCCTGGAAAGGATGATGGAGAAGAGACCTCTTTCGGATCGCGAGGCGCCGTCCATGAGAATAGCGGAACCCACCATCGAACGCATCGTCCAGTACCACCGCCTGCTCAAAGAGTTTCTGGAGAGCGGAAGGACGGTGGTGTCCTCGAAGGAGATCGGGGATGCCCTCTCCTTCAAGGCGAGTCAGGTGCGCAAGGATTTGTCCTACTTCGGAGAGATCGGCAAGAGAGGTGTAGGCTACCACGTCGATCGCCTCTATAATCATATCGATCAGATCCTCGCCTTGCCGAAGGAATGCCGAATCGCGCTCGCCGGCGTGGGGCGGCTCGGCGAAGCGCTCCTGAGGCACAAGGCCTTCCGGGACGCAAAGTACAGCTTCAGGGCCCTGTTCGATATCGACCCTGGTAAGATAGGGAAGTCCTTCCGCGGCATCCCCTGCTTCGACCTTGCCGACGCGCCGAAGATCATGAAGCGGGAGCGCATCGAAGTACTTGTCCTCACCGTGCCGGCCGAGACGGCACAGAAAGCTGTCGATATGGCTACGGCCGCGGGGACGGTGAAGGGCATTCTCAACTTCTCGCCCGCCACTCTTGTCCTGCCCGCCGGAGTTCTTCTCTGCTCCGTGGATATCTCGCTCGAACTGGAAAAGTTGCTCTTCTATCTCAAGTACAGAGAGAACCAGCTATAATCGCACCACGGAGGATCACATACACCTACACATATACCTAGAGGAGGGTTTGTACATGGGTCAGCAAGCAGCATCACAGGGTAGCGCCATGGGAATGCTTTTCCCGCTCGCAATATTTGCCGTCATCTTCTACTTCTTTATCCTTCGGCCTCAGAAGAAGCGGCAAAAGGCACAGAACGAGCTTCTCAACTCCCTTGGCAGGGGAGATCAGGTCGTCACCATCGGCGGTTTTTTCGGGACGATCCGCGACGTCAAGGATGACAGCCTCATCGTTGAAATAGCCGACGGCGTAAAGGTCAAGGTCCTGAAATCGGCGGTGGCTACGAAACGGACACAATCTCAACCCGCTCCTCAGCCGCAGAAGGAGAGCGACGCTCAGGGAGCGCCCGAGGAGAAAGACGCTGAAACGAAATAGGTCTTTGTCCTGCCCGTACCAATTGCTGTACAAGTACCGGAATATTACGTGCCGAAGGCGTTCATTCGTTTGAGCGGCATATTCAGGAGGGACGATGTATGTTGAGACGAGACCGGTGGAGACTTGGGATCGTCGCTGCCGTAGTTGTCGTGGCGTTGATTGCGATCTTCCCCATTAAGGGCAGAATTAATCTTGGCCTGGACCTGAAGGGGGGAGCGCACATCGTCCTTCAGGCTAAGGAAAGCGGAAGTAACAAGGTGACGGAGGACAGTATCAACAAGCTCCTTGCCGTCCTCAGAAACAGGATCGACCAATACGGCGTCGCGGAGCCCGTAATCCAGAGACAGGGAGCCGACCGGGTGATCGTTGATCTGCCCGGGATACAGGACCCGAACGCCGCGCTCGAACTCATAGGGAAGACGGCTTTCCTCGAGTTCAGGCAGGTGCTTGAGGCGACGTCGGCGGTGCCGCCCGGACCGATCCGCTCGAACTACGGCAATGACGCGGAGTTCGAAACGGCTCAGAAACGCTGGAACGAGGCAAAGACCGCCGTCGAAGTCCAGAAAGCGAGCCTCGAGGCCAAGGCAGCTTCCGTGAACGAGGCGGTCATCGCCCAGGGCGACGAGGACCGGTACTATCTCCTCGGCGCGATGCTCGTCGGCGGGAAGGACTTGGTGGACGCGAAGACGAATTATGATCAGCTCGGCCGTCCCGTGGTCAGTCTGGAGTTCAACTCTGAAGGTGCCCGTCTCTTCGAGCAGGCTACGAACGACAATGTCGGAAAGCAAATCGCCATCGTGCTCGACAACGCCGTCATATCGGCCCCCGTTGTTCAGGAACGAATTGCCGGAGGGCGCGCCCAGATATCCGGGCGTTTCTCCACGGAGGAGGCAAGCCGTCTCGCAATCATGCTTCGGGCCGGAGCGCTCCCCGTTGACGTCGAAGTCATCGAAAACCGGACTGTCGGCCCAAGCCTCGGCGAGGACTCGATCAGAGCCGGGATACAGGCCGGTACGCTCGGAGTGATCCTCGTCTTCCTCTTCATGCTGCTCTATTACCGGTTCCTCGGCATTGCAGCGGATATGGCCCTTTTCGTGACGATCCTCCTGTGCTTTGCAGGGTTGATCTCGTTGAAGGCGACGCTCACCCTGCCCGGCATCGCCGGCCTCGTCCTCACCATCGGAATGGCCGTCGACGGCAACGTGCTCATCTATGAACGCATGCGCGAGGAGATCGAGGCGGGGAAGACGCCCTTGGCCGCCATGGAGGCCGGGTTCAAGAAGGCGCTCTCGGCGATCATCGACTCCAACATCACGACCCTTCTGGCCGGTGTCGTGCTTTTCTACTTCGGAAGCGGCCCCGTCCGGGGGTTTGCTGTCACGCTCAGCATCGGCATAGTGGCCAGCGTTTTCAGCAACGTGGTCGTGACGCGGGCGATCCTGCAGCTGCTCGTGGGACGCAACCGTCAGCGGGACGCACTACTCTTCCGCTTTTAATGGTCGGAGGGCATAGTCAATGAGAGTACGATACATAGACTTTATGAAATGGCGTAAAGTGGCGATAGCCTTGAGTGCGTTCCTCATGATCGGCAGCATTGTGCTGCTCTTCACCAAGGGGCTGAACCTCGGCATCGATTTCACCGGCGGCAATGTCGTCCAGGTGGAATTCCCTCAGGCCGTCGAGGTCGGGGCCGTCCGCGATATCCTCACGTCGAAGGGGCAGGGGAATGCCCTCATTCAGGCATACAGCGACACAGGGCTCATCATCCGGATGAACGCCAACGACGACGACGTTCGGAAGGACGTAGTGGACGCGCTGCAGACGCAGTACCCAGGCATGCAGGTGACGCGTCTCGAGAAGGTCGGCCCCGTCGTGGGATCCGAACTTCGCAGGGAGGCGTACATCGCCCTCTCTCTGGCTCTTGCGGGCATTCTCATCTACGTGACCGTCCGTTTCCAGTTCCGCATCGCCATGGTCAGCGTGCTCGCCCTCGTCCACGACGTCCTCATCACCGTGGGTGCGACGAGCCTCTTCAATATCGAAGTATCCTCGACGTTCATCGCCGCCATCCTGACCATCGTCGGGTACTCCCTGAACGACTCCATCGTCATCTTCGACAGAGTGCGGGAGAACTGGCGGGAACTCAGGACAAAGGGGATCCTCCAGCTTGTCAACGACTGTATAAATCAGACGTTGTCCAGGACCATCAACACCTCACTGACCACCCTCATGCCGGTCCTCTGCCTCTACATCCTGGGCGGGGAAGTCCTCCGGACCTTCTCCTTCGCCATGCTCATCGGCCTGATAGCGGGAATATTCAGCACCCTGTTCATCGCCACGGGCGTCCTCGTGGAGTGGTGGATACGTTCTCCGCGGAAGGATCTCGCATGATTCGAAGCCCCTCGTCACGAGGGGCTTTTTTCGTCCCCCGCGGCGAACGGTTTACTTCTTAAACGGCAGCGACTACAATGAACGGATATAGGAATGCCTGACCTTCGTGAACAGGCAGCCTAAGTAGGATTGCCGTGGCAAATCCGCCACGTCGGCGCGAAGGAGGAATGTTCCGTGAGAAGCTATGCCCTTGCCATCGCTTTTTCCGTGCTGCTTTCGGCGGTGTACGCATTTCAGAACCCCGGGGACATAACCGTCCGCTTTCTGCTCTGGTCCCGGGAGGTGCCCCAGGGCATATGGGAGGCGGCCGTCTTTGCGGCGGGGTGTGTCCTTATGTGGATCGTGTCCTTGTCGGCGCACCTCGAAATTCGGGGGAAGTACCGACACCAGATAAAGGAGCAGGAGACAAAGATCAAGAAACTCGAGGACGAACGCCTCGCCTTTCTCCGCACGGCGGCGAAGGACCACGAAACTCCTGTCCGGGCATCAGTGGAGCCCGAACCAATACCGATCGTCGAGACAGAACCCATCACGACCTATGAACCGAGTGCAAACGGTGAACACGTCCTTGCGACCGACGAGGATATCTTGTCGTGATCTCGCTTTGTCCCTCCGCTCGAGTGAACATCTTCAGGCCGTCCCATGCCGCGTGCGCGTTGGCCGAATATCTGGAGTGCTCTCATCTTACGGCGTCCGTCCTCGAGAGCCGCAACATGACGGCCGACTCGGTGGAGGACCTTCGCGCCGCACTGGCTCAACCGCTGGAGGCCCTGCTCGAGCCCGTTCGCCTTGGCCGAAACGCGGCGGACACGGCCAAGCGGTGGAAGGCCACTGAGAACCTCGGAAATGTCCTCGTGTACGGTGATTATGACGTGGACGGCGTTTCGTCCACGACTCTGGCGCTGGAGCTGTGCCGGACGAAAGCCACGAGCGCCCGTTTTTTCATCCCGCACCGTGACGAACAGGGCTACGGGCTGCACGAGTCCGTCCTGGAAGAGCTTCTTCCCCACGGATGGGATACGCTGATCGTCACCGACTGCGGCTCCAAGGACACCCACATTCTCCAGCGCGCCGTTGATGCCGGGTTGAACGTCTTCGTCTTCGACCATCACCTCCCCGAGGGCGGTGAACCTTTTCATCCTACGGTGGTCAACCCTCATGACGGCGCTGGATGCGATGTGGGCAAGAGCCTGTCTGCCACGACGGTCCTTTGGGCATGGGCGTGGATCTACGACATCGTGGCGAAGGAGGACCTGAGGAGGGCTCTTGATTTGGCGGCCCTCGCGACGCTGGCCGACTGCATGCCCCTCACTGCGCTGAACCGGTCCTTTGTCCGGCACGGCCTGGCGCTTCTCAACAGGGCTCCGAAACCCGGCCTCGAGGCGCTCTTCCGAAAGCTCGGCATGACGCCTGGGACATTGACGGAGGAGACCCTGACGATGAGAGTTATCCCCTGTCTGAATGCGGCCGGCAGGATGGACTTCGCCGATACGGCCGTCGCGGTGTTGCGCAACGGCCGTGAACAGGAGGAGCAGGTGGACAACCTCATCCTCCTGAATAAAAAACGGCAGGCCCTCTCGGGGCGGATATCGGAGGAGGCATCCCTTCTTCTCAGAGATTCTCCCTTCAACCACGTGGCCCTCGGGGAGACATGGCCTGTCGGCGTTCTCAGCAGCGTCGCAAGCAGACTCTGCAACCAGCTCTCCACGCCTGTGGTCCTCGCTGCACCCGTCCGCGGAGGGATACGGGGGACGCTTCGCGTTCCCGAAGGGGGAGACGCCATGGAGATACTGAACCCCATCGCGTCCCGTCTGGATGCCTGGGGAGGACATCGTTTCGCCGCCGGATTTTCCGTCTCGAGAAACAACTGGGACGGCGTCGCCCTGTACCTCGAGAAATCCCTCGCCGCGGTGGAGGTGGAGGAACCGCTCCTGGACGCCCTTGAACGCCTGCCCGGGGACATCACGCTGAAGGAGTGGAAAGAGCTGCAACTTCTGGGCCCCTTCGGCAACGGGAATCCGTCCCCTCTCTTCTATGCGCCCGCGGACGGGGCATGGGGTCTTCTCCCCCTCGGGAAGACGGGCCGCCACGTCCAGATTGAGATGGACGGCAGCCGGATTCTCGCCTTTGACGGAGAGAAGCTTCGCGAGTGGTTCGACAAAGCGCGAGGAATCCTCTACCGGCCGCGCATCGACACGTGGAGAGGCGTGGAGCGCCTCCAGTACCTGGTGGAATACATCGTCGTCTGACGGAGCCGGAACCATGGACTTTGAAGAGAGAGAACAGGATCGTTTCCACGAACTGACCCCCCTTTCCGGGACTGAAAGGGAAACAGAGGAGAAGGAGGGCGCCCTCGACCGAAAATCTTCGGGCCTCCTCCGGGACAGCTACATCGGCCGAATCCCGGAGGAAGACCGTCAAGTTCGCCTGGCATGAACTGTGGTCAAAGGTCGTCCATTACCTCAGCAAGGACCAGCTCATGCAGCTCGGGGAGGCTCTGGTGTACGCGAGCGCCGCCCATAAAGACCAGAAGAGATCGTCGGGGGACCCCTACATCGTCCACAGCATCAGCGTGGGCGTCATCCTCGCCGACATGCAGCTCGACGCCGTGACCCTCATGGCGGCCCTTCTTCACGATGTCCTGGAGGACACGGAGACGAACGAGGAGAGCATTAAGAGCACCTTCGGCTCCGAGGTCGCAACCCTCGTCGACGGCGTCACAAAACTGGGAAAGCTCCCCTTCAAGACGTTCGAGGACTATCAGGCCGAGAACCTCAGGAAGATGTTCGTCGTTATGGCGAAGGACATCCGGGTCGTGCTCATAAAGCTTGCGGACAGGCTCCACAACATGCGCACCCTCGGCGCCCTGCGCAAGGACAAACAGATGCGCATCGCGCAGGAAACGCTGGAGATCTATGCCCCTCTTGCCCACCGTCTCGGCATCTATCAGGTGAAACGGGGGCTCGAGGACCTCGCCTTCAAGTACGCCGATCCGGAGATGTACTACGAGATCCGGCGGCGAGTCAGAAAAAAACTCCCCGCCCGCGAGGCGATCGTGAAACAAGCCATGGAACTCCTGACCGCGCGGCTGGAGGAGGAGGGCATCCGCTGTCGGGTCAAGGGACGGGCCAAGCACTTCTACAGCATCTACGAGAAGATGAATCGCAAGCAGGTCCCCGTGGAGCAGCTCTATGACCTTCTGGCCATCCGAGTGGTCGTCGAGGACATCACCACCTGTTACACCGTTCTCGGACTGGTCCACACCATATGGAAGCCTATCCCGGGGCAGTTCGACGATTACATAGCGAACCCCAAGAACAACATGTACCAGTCCCTTCACACGACGGTCCTCGGCCCCACGGGCGAACCTCTGGAGGTTCAGATCAGAACCTGGGATATGAACTACCTCGCCGAGTACGGAATCGCCGCGCACTGGCGGTACAAGGAGGGCGGACGGGGGCTTGACGATCTTGACACGAAGCTGACATGGATACGGCAGGCCCTCGAGGCGGATCACGAGGGGACGTCCGACTCCTCGGAGTTCCTCGATCGTCTGAAGGACGACGTGCTCTCGTCGGAGGTCTTCGTCTTCACACCCCAGGGCGAGGTGGTCTCCCTTCCGAACGGATCGACGCCGCTCGACTTCGCCTTCGCGATCCACACGCAGGTCGGAATGCAGTGTGTCGGAGCCATGGTCAACAACAGGATCGTGCCCATGGGGCACGAACTGCAGAACGGCGACATCGTCAAGATCATCACGTCGGCCCAGGGCGCTCCCTCGAGGGACTGGCTGAAGTTCGCGCGGAGCAGCAAGGCCAGAGGGAAGATAAAATCCTACTTCCGAAACCTCGAGAAGTCGGAGCGCATGGAGAAGATCCAGAGAGGGCGCGACCTCCTTGAACGGGAAGTGCACCGGCGGGGTACGCCCGAATTCAAGGATTTCGAGGAGCTGACCCCGCTTCTCAACAAGATAGCGAAGGACGCAGGGCAGGGCAACGGGGAGGATCTTCTCGCCGCCATAGGCGGCGGAGGCCAGAGTGTCTCCCTCATCGCCCAGCGCCTTGCAGGAAAGGTCCAGACACAGCAGCAACCGGCACAACCTCTGCCCATGCCTCAGGAGGCGGAGAAACAGACGTCCTTCACGGCGAAAAAAGGGGAGTCCGTGATCATCGTCGAGGGGGCGGAGGGCGTTCAGGTCGTTCTCGCGAACTGCTGCTACCCTGTTCCGGGCGACCCCATCGTCGGATTCTCCACCCGGACACGGGGAATAACGGTCCACCGGGCGGACTGCGAGAACGTGAAGACCGCAAAAGAGGAGCGGATCATCGGCGTCTCGTGGGGGAACACGGGGAACAAGCGGTTCACCGCCCGTCTGAAGCTCGAGGGGACGGACAGGAACGGTCTGTTCGGCGACGTGGCGGAGGCGATCGGCGCGGCGGACGGCAGTCTGTCGGGCGTCAAGGCCGGGGTCGTGGGCGGCAACCTGGCTCGGATGAAGATCGAGGTCCGGGTCCGGGACCTGGAGCATTTCTACGCCATCGTGGCGAAGATCAACGCGGTCAAGGGAATGATTCAGGTTACCAGGGGGTGACGGGGCGTGCGGGCATTGGTTCAGAGAGTATCCTCTGCGAGCGTTTCGGTGCAGGGCACCGTGGTGGGGACGATCGGCCCGGGGCTCTGCATCTTTCTGGGCGTCGCCGAAACCGACGGTGCGGCTGAGGTGACGTGGATGGCCGATAAAATAGTCAACCTGCGAATCTTCGAGGACGGGCAGCAGAAGATGAACAACGCTCTGCTCGACATAAAAGGAGAAGCGCTCATCGTCTCCCAGTTCACGCTCTACGGGGACTGCCGCAAGGGTCGTCGCCCCTCCTTCTGTGCGGCCGCCGGGCCTGAACACGCCGAGGCGATCTACGAGCAGTTTAAACGTGCGATGGCGGAACGGGGCATCCCCGTCGCAAGCGGAACGTTCCAGGCCCACATGGTGGTGCAGATCGCCAACGACGGCCCCGTGACGATCTTCATTGAAAAAGAAGCCAAACACGATGAACAGGAGGCTCCGTCATGAGACACAAGCGCTTTCCGCTCGGCCCGCTCTGGACGAATACCTACCTGGTCTGGGACGATTCGGGGACGGGCTTTGTCGTCGACCCGGCGGCCGCCCTGGACGGGATCATGGATTTCATGAAGAGAGAGCATATCACCGTGGAGGCCGTCTTCCTCACCCACGGTCACCCCGATCACATCGGCGGCGTGCCTCAGGCCGTCGAACTCCTCACGAAAAAGGTGATCGTCTCCCGGCACGATGCCCCCATGGTCGAGTCCCCCAATCCGCAGGTCCTGGCGATGACGGGGTACGACTTCCCCGGGGTGCGCGGCCTGACGTACGTCGAAGGCGGCGAACGTATCGCCGTAGGCCGTATGAGCGTGGAGGTTATCGCGACGCCCGGCCACACGAAGGGTGGAACGTGCTATCTTGCGACCCAGGATCAGGACGCCCTGTTGCTCACCGGCGACACGCTCTTCGCCGGAAGCGTAGGGAGAACGGATCTTCCCGGAGGCGACTCCGCTGAGCTGGAGCGGTCCATCGAACGGCTCTCCGCTTTCCCCGATGGCCTGATGGTCCTTCCGGGGCACGGGCCGGAGTCGACCATAGGAGAGGAACGCAGGAGGAACCCCTTCTGGCCCGGCCGAGCCGGGGGCTGGTTGTAGTGCGCGTCGTATCTCTGCCCAAGGACGAACGGCCGAGGGAGCGGCTTCGGCGATGCGGAGCCGAGAGTCTGTCGGGGGCTGAACTTCTGGCGATCCTTCTCAGGACCGGAACCCGGAGCAAGGACGTGCTCGAGCTCGCAACGGAGGTTCTGGCCGCTTTCGGCGGCATAACGGGCCTTGCCAGGGCCGTGGAGAATGAGCTTATGGCCTTTCAGGGCCTCGGAGAGACGAAGGCGGCCGTCCTCATCACAGCGGTGGAGCTCGGCCGGCGGATGGCCGCTGAGCAGAGCGCCCAGCTTCCCGTCCCGGCGAAGGAGTCCTGGCAGAAAGCCGTCGCTTCCGTGGCAGCGGAGCTTGCCTCCGAAGAGCGGGAGTATATCGTGGCGCTCCATATCCGGAAAAACGGCTCCGTGATCACCATGGACCGGATCTCCTACGGAGGATTGGACGGAGCCTTTCTTGATGTAAAATATCTTCTGCGACGGGCGGTGCGGTTGGATTCCTCCGGCCTGGTCTTGATACATAACCACCCTGATGGGACAATGATACCAAGCGAAGAGGACAGGCAGTTGACCCAATTCCTCCTCGGAAGAGCGAAGCTGCTGGATATTTGGCTTCTGGGGCATTTTGTAGCGGCAAACGGAAAGTTCTTGGCGATACCTCTTTCCTGAGAAGCCTAGAAAGCGAGGAGTGACGGCTGTGTTCAGATTTTTTTCGGGCGTTTTCGGCGGAGATGTGGGAATTGACCTTGGAACGGCCAATATCGTCGTCTATGTGAAGGGCAAAGGGGTCGTTCTGAGTGAACCCTCCTCGGTGGCCATTCGGAAAAAACCGAAGGGCGGCATGACGGAAGTCATCGCCGTGGGCAGCGATGCGAAGGCCATGGCGGGCAAAACCCCCGTCGGTGTCTCCACGATCTCTCCGTTGCAGGATGGCGTGATCGCCAACTTCGACATGACCGAAGAGCTCATACGGTACTGCCTCACCAGGGCCGGAGGTACGAGCGGACCTCTCTCGAGGCCCCGCGTGGTGATCTCCGTCCCGGCCCAGGTCACCGAGGTGGAGCGCAAGGCCGTCATCGACGCCACCCTCGGAGCGGGGGCCCGTGAAGCCTACGTCGTCGAGGAACCCATCGCCGCAGCCCTCGGCGTCGGTCTCCCCATACAAGAGCCTCGCGGAAGCATGATCCTCGACATAGGCGGAGGGACGAGCGAGGTGGCCGTGCTCTCCCTCGGCGGAATCGTCGTGACGAACTCCCTTCGGACCGCGGGCAACGACATGGACAGCGCTATCGTGGCCATGCTGCGCCAACGGTACGCCCTGTTGATAGGGGAGACAACGGCCGAGGACGTCAAGATCACCATCGGATCCGCCCTTCCACTGGAGAAGGAGCTGGAGATGTCCGTAAAGGGGCGGGACCTCGCCGACGGGCTGCCGAAATCCGACGTCGTCAGCTCCGTGGAGGTCCGGGAGGCCCTCGAGCCCATCGTCCTGAAGATCGAGGACATGGTCAAGGTCGCCCTCGAACAAACGCCCCCGGAGCTCGCGAAGGATATCGTCGACCAGGGGATCATCCTTTCCGGCGGCGTCTCGCTGTTGCGCGGACTGGCCGACCGTCTTTCCAGAGCCCTGAGCACGCCCGTCATCGTCGCCGAAGAGCCCATGAACGCCGTCGCGCGCGGCGTGGGCAATATTCTGGAGAACCTGGACGACATGAAACGCATTCTGCTTTCCGTGGATAAGGGGGTCAAGTGACCTACGCCGGAGAGAGCACGACATGAGAAACGACTTGCACACCAGAGAGTGGATTCACGGCTTCATCGCCGTGATCCTGAGTTTGCTGCTTCTGGCGGCGGCTCCGCAAAGACAGGTCTTCAGGAGAGCGGTGGACGTCGTCGGCACTGTCCTCTCGTACCCCGAGTCCCCGGCAGTCGCCTTGGAGCGGGGGTTAAAACGGCTCTCCCTCTGGTTCACGAACCAGAAGACCCTGCAGGACAGACTCGCCTCTCTTGAATCGGAGAATACCCGCCTCAGGTTGCTGCACTCCATGAACTCCGCCTCCGCCGTCGTGGCGGAGCTGGAGCGGAAGACTGGTTACGCCCGGGTCACTCTGCGCGAGCCCCTTTCGTGGTGGTCCGAGGTGCGGATGAACAGAGGTTCGCAGAACGGTGTGTCCGTCGGAACCTCGGTCCTTCAGAACGGTGCCCTTGTCGGGCGTGTCCGTTCCGTGGGCGAACGCTCCTCATGGGTCGAGCTCATCTCGTCGACGTCGTCCCTGATCCCTGTCGTCATCGAGGAGACGCGTGACCTCGGCGTCGTCGCAGGGGATGGGGACGGGGGCCTGTGGCTGCTCTACGTTCCCGAGAGCCGGGGGCTTGCCGAGGGGATGACCGTCAGCACGGCCATGGTCAGCGAAGCTCTTCCTCCCGGCATCCCAGTGGGGAAAATTGCGGCGGAGACCCAGGACACCGCAGGCTCCTATCGCGCGTGGCGCGTCCTTCCCCAGGGGACGCTGTCGCAGCTCTATACCCTCGAATACCTGCCCGTCACGGTCGGCGCCACACGGAACGGAACGCCCTCTCCGATGGAGAAGAAGCTATGATCTACGGGATTGTCTGGTACGTACAGGACTTCCTCTGGGTTCTCGGGGCCGGAAAAATTCTGATCCCCGAGATTTTTCTCATCCTGCTCGTCGTCCTGTCCATGTGGAAGCAGGAGAAGGGTGAAGAGCGCTACTGGGCCGCCTTCATAGGCGGCGTGTTGTGGGACCTCCGGTGGCTGGGCTTTCCGGGGCCGACGGCGCTGATCTATGTCCTCACCATCATGGCCGTTCGATGGATATGGCTTATGGTCCCCGTCTCCGGACGGACGGTCCTTCTCTTCGGCGCCATTCTGTGGTGCGCGCTTCTTCCCGTCTCGCTCCTCCGGATTCTTCTGTGGGGGCTCCGCGGGGGCACAGTGTTTATGACCTATCTCCTCCAGCAGAGCTATAATCTGCCCATCGTGCTCTTCGCCTGTGCCCTCTACGCCTGGAAGCTGAAGAACTCCAATGCCTGACCTCCGCTCCACCTCGAACCGGCGCCTGAAAATGCTGTACGCCCTCATCTTCTGCTCCTTCCTCGGGCTTGCAGCGGGGCTCTATTTCTTCCAGATCATGCACTCCGACCGCTACACCCACCTCGCCTCGAACAACCGCCTTCGCATGATCCGATTCCCCCCTGTCCGGGGCGAGCTCTTCGACAGACACGGAACCCCTCTCGCCGTCAACGTGACCACCTTCGACATCATGGGGTACCCTCTGGATATCGAGCGGGAGAACATGGTGGAGACGCTCGCCGCCCTCCTCTCACGCCACGGTATTCCGGCCACCGGCGAGGAGCTCGGCGCATCGCTGAAAAAGCAGTACGGACCTCCCTATCGCGTCGTCCGTATCGTGGGCAACATCACCCTGTCCCAGATGGCCGACCTCGTCGCGGATCCGGAATTTCCCCAGCAGCTCTTCCCGATACCCGTGTGGAGGAGAACCTACCCGGCGGGGAGCCTCGCGGCCAACGTCACGGGCTTCGTGGGCGAGATCAGCGAGCAGGAGCTCAGGACCCTGTCCGACAGCGGATACATCGGGGGCGACCTCATCGGGAAGGGCGGCGTGGAGCGGCAGCATGAGGCGATGCTCAGGGGAACTCCGGGAGAGGAGTACGTGGAGGTGGACGCCAGGGGACGAAAAGTCAAAAACCTCTCCGTGAAACAGCCGGGGCGGGGCGTCGATCTGCTTCTCTCCCTCGACCTCGGCGCCCAACGCCTCGCTGTGGATCTCATGAAGGACTACAAAGGCGCGATCATCGTCATGGACGTCAAGACCGGGGAGGTACTGGTCTCCTATTCGTCGCCCTCGTTCGACAACAACCTCCTCGCCTGGGGGGTCTCATCCAAGGAGTGGGACGCTCTCGTCCGGGACCCGGCCAACCCCATGATGGACAGGACGATTTCGGGCGCCTATCCGCCGGCATCGACCTTCAAAGTCCTCACGGCCCTCGCGGCCCTCGAGGAGAAGGTTGTGAACACCTCCACGACCTTTCGGTGCTCCGGCTCCTTCAAACTGGGGCCCCGGACCTTCCGCTGCTGGAGACGTTCGGGCCACGGCTCCGTCAATCTCCTTTCGGCCCTTCAGAACTCCTGCGACGTCTATTTCTACCAGGTCGGCCTGAAGCTCGGCATCGACAAGCTCATGGAGTGGGGCGATCTGTTCGAGCTGGGCCGCCCGACGGGGATCGATCTGCCGGGTGAGGTCTCGGGCACCATCGCGGGGCCGGAGTGGAAGCAGAAGCGCCTCAAGGAGAAATGGTATCTCGGCGACACGGTGAACTACTCCATCGGACAGGGTTTTTTGCTCATGACGCCCATCCAGATCGCCCGGATGTATGCGGCCATCGCCAACGGCGGCATCCTTGTCCAACCTCATTTTTTCTCCACTCTGGGGCAGAATTCTGTTACACTTCCTGTATCGAAGAAAAACCTCGAGGTCATACAGAAGGGGTTGGACTATGTCGTCCGCCGCGGGACGGGCCGACACGCCGCCAGTTTCGGGGTCACCGTCGCAGGGAAGACCGGTACGGCGCAGAATGCCCACGGAGACGACCATGCCCTTTTTGCCGGCTACGCCCCTGCGAAGGATCCGAAATACGTCGCCGTCGCCATGATCGAAGCCGGTCTCCACGGCGGCTCCATTGCTTCGCCCATGGTGGGGGAGATCCTGTCCTACCTTCTTGTCCCCGAATCGAGGGGCAGGTAGCCGGGCACAAGACAGACAAGACGAGGAGGGTGAGACA
This sequence comes from uncultured Synergistales bacterium, assembly GCA_937897575.1. Lineage (GTDB taxonomy): Bacteria > Synergistota > Synergistia > Synergistales > Aminobacteriaceae > CALCQG01. Next base: position 16,267 of record CALCQG010000129.1, read on the forward strand.
TGCCTGAACCGATTGAGGAACGAGGCGCGAAGGAGCTCAAGGACATTCTCCTGAAAGGGGCAGGCTACGGCATCCGGATGATCGTCCCCGACGGCATCTCTGAGGAGGAGATGTTCCTCAAACTGGACACGCTGTCCGCCGAGGCCCTTTCTCTGGGCGGAGGGCTCGGCGTGGTCCTGGACCTTCAGGGCCGCCCTCTCTCCCGCCCGTCCATTCTTCGGCTGATGTCGGAGTTCATCTGGCCCAAGGGCATCAAGGTACTCTCGTGGACGGCGTACGATGCCGCCACCCTCGAGAACCTCAAAGCGCTGGGGATCTCGACGGGCGAACCCGTCCCGGAAAAGCGGCGGAAGAAAGACAAATCGACGCCCGGCGCGCTGCTGCTGATCCGATCCCTTCGTTCCGGGCAACGGGTCGAACACGACGGAGACGTCATCATCATCGGCCATGTCAACGACGGAGCGGAGGTCCTCGCCGGGGGCAGCATCTGCATCTGGGGCAGGCTGAAGGGGACAGCCCACGGGGGACTGGACGGGAGCGGCGAACATACCGTCGTCGCCGGCCTGTTCGAGGCCAATCACATCCGCATCGGTACGAAGGTGAGCGCTTCCCTCAACAGTGATATGGAATGGTGGGGAAAACCTGTTATCATTACCGTTGAAGAGAACTCGCTCGTCGTACGGAAGCTGAGGCTCTGACGAACGTCCCTTCCGCCCTGTGCGATCACGGGGCGGAGAGGCAGACGATAGATAAGGGAGGAAATCCAGTGGACCCAAGAATTATTGTGATCACATCGGGCAAGGGCGGTGTGGGGAAGACCACGACCACATCGAACATTGCGGTTGCGCTCGCGAAAATGGGGCACCGTGTCGTAGCCGTCGACGCCGATATCGGCCTTCGGAACCTCGACGTGATGATGGGGCTCGAAAACAGGGTTGTCTACAACTTCATCGACGTCCTCGAGGGGACCTGCAGGCTCAACCAGGCGCTGGTCCGCGACAAGCGGGCCGATACACTCTTTCTGCTCCCGGCTGCCCAGACACGGACGAAGGACGCGGTGACGCCGGACCAGATGGAGCAGTTGTGCGACATGCTCCGCAAGGAGTTCGACTTCATCCTCCTCGACAGCCCGGCGGGCATCGAGGGCGGCTTCAAGAACGCCGCCGTCGGCGCCGACGAAGCCCTCGTCATCGCCACCCCCGAGGTGCCCTCCGTCCGGGATGCCGACAGGATCATCGGGATGCTCGAGTCCATGGGGAAAGCCCCCATTCGCCTCATCGTCAACCGCCTGCGCTCCAACCTCGTGCGGGAGGGGGAGATGCTCGACGTCCGCGACGTCCTCGACATACTGGCCATCGACCTCATCGGCATCGTGCCGGAGGACGACAGCGTCGTCAAATCCTCCAACCGAGGCGAACCCCTCGCCTTCGGCGATTCCTCCCCGGCGGCTCTGGCCTTTCAGAGAATCGCCTCCCGCATCGTGGGGGAAGAGATCCCCTTCCCCAGCTTCGAAGAGGAGCAGAACAAGGGGTTCTTCGCCGCTCTCAAGAAATTCTTTGGTTTGAAGTGACAGGAGGACAGACACATGGCATGGGATTTTTTGAAAAGGCTCTTCTCGACGGGCGGTTCGAAGAATATCGCGAAAGAACGCCTTCAGATCGTCCTGATTCACGACCGGGCGGACATTACGCCCGAGATGCTCGATAATCTGCGCAAGGACATGATTGACGTGATAACCAAGTACATGGAGGTCGACCTGTCCAAGATAGAGATGGACTTCGACCGGGAGGACCGATCGGTGGCCTTCGTGGCCAACATCCCCGTGACCCGCATCAAGAGGGGCGTGGTTGCCTCGTCGGCCGGGAAGCCCGAGGAGAGAAAAGAACAGGAGAAAACAGCCAATGGAGGAAAGAAGGCCACCCCTAAGAGAAAGTCTGGCCAGCCTTGATAAGCTCCAGCTCGTGGCCGTGCTCGCCCTCTATCTTCTGGGCATGCTGTCCATCTACAGTGCCGGAGCGGGGAGGGCGCTCAGAGGCGGCGAGCTCGCGCTGCGGCAGGGGATCTGGGGCGTCCTGTCCATCTGCGCCTTCCTCGTCGTCCTCCACATCGGGTACGAGCGCTTTTTCTCCCTGGCCTACAGGATCTACGCCGGGGCTCTGGTGCTTCTCCTCGGCGTCATCGTTCTCGGCCTGACGGTCAAGGGCGCACAGAGCTGGTTCAATCTCGGTTTTTTCAGGCTCCAGCCCGCAGAGTTCGGTAAGGTTGCCCTTGCCCTCGTCCTCGGGAAACACCTCAGCCGCTTCCCGCCCAACGACGGCCCCTCCTTTGTCGGCGGCCTTCTTTTGGCCGCCGCCTCGGGGGTGCTCGTCCTGCTCCAGCCCGACGCGGGCAGCGCTCTGGTCTACGGAATCATCGCCTTTGCGGCGATTGTCGTAGCCGGCGCTCCGAGGAAGTACTCCACGGGGCTCATTCTGGGTGGTGCGGCGCTCGTTCCCTTTGCGTGGTTTTTCCTCAAGGACTACCAGAAACTGCGCATCCTCGTGTTCATCGACCCGTGGAGGGATCCTCTGGGAGCCGGCTACAACGTCATACAGTCGCGGATCGCCATAGGGTCGGGGGGGCTCTTCGGCAAGGGGTACATGAACGGCCTGCAGAGCAAGCTGCGTTTCCTCCCCGAGCCCCATACGGACTTCATCTTCAGCGTCTTTTCCGAAGAGTTCGGATTTGTCGGCGCCCTGCTCGTGCTTCTGCTCTTCGGCCTTCTCTTCTGGCGCATGCTGGAGGCCGGGCTCCGTTCGAAGGATATCCGGGCGAAGATTCTCGTTGCGGGGATCGCCGCCTGGATGTGGTTCCAGGTCGTTGAAAGCATCGGCATGAGCATCGGCCTGCTGCCGATCACGGGGCTGCCTCTGCCGCTCATGAGCTACGGGGGAAGCTCCCTCCTCGCGCTCTCGATCGCTTTCGCACTGATACAGAGTGTCTACATCTCGACGCTGAAAAGCTACGAGTGATCAAATTTTCCCTGTCGTGCCCGACATTGCGGCACTATGGTCGGCAGGGTCTTTTTTGGAGGAGCCTATGGATTTCCCCGAGTTTGCTGACGGGATGTGGCCGCTGCTCACGGGAGCGAAGCGTCCCTCCCGGTACGTCGGATGCGAGTATGGCACTCTTCCCGAGAAAGGGGGGGAGCGCCCTGTTTGGATGTGCCTCGCCTTTCCCGACACCTACGAGATCGGCATGAGCTATCTGGGCTTTCAGATATTGTACTTCCTCGTCAAGAGCCTGCCCTACGCCGACGTGGACCGCGTCTACTGCCCATGGCCCGACCTCGAGGAGCTCCTTCGGGCCCGAAGTCTCCCTCTTTCGTCCATCGAGAACGGCAGACCCGTCGGCCAGTTCGACCTCGTCGGCTTTACCCTCCAGTACGAATTGAGCTATACGAACGTCCTGACCATGCTCGACCTCGCCGGCATACCCCTCCTGTCCGAGGAGCGCGGAGAGAAGGACCCCCTCATCTGCGCGGGAGGCCCGGGTGCCTTGACGCCCGAACCGCTCGCTCCCTTCGTCGATTTCTTCTGCCTGGGCGATGGTGAGGAGCTGCTGGCCGAGGTCCTGAAGGTCCTCTCCGAAACGAAGGGGGCGACCCGGCAGGATCGCCTGTCCGCCCTGTCGGAGGTAGAGGGCGTCTACGTCCCCGCTTTTGTCGACTACTGCCCGCACCCCGACGAGGGCGGCCGATTTCTGTGGAAGCGCTCGAACAAGGATGTCCCCCTCTTTCAGAGGAGAGCCGTGCAGTGCCTCGACAGCGCCTTCTCTCCGGAGATGCTGCTCGTCCCCTCGGCGGGGATCGTCCACGATCGTATCCCCATCGAACTTTTCAGAGGCTGCACGCGTGGGTGCCGGTTCTGTCAGGCCGGAATGGTCACCCGCCCCGTCCGGGAACGATCGCCCGATTCTCTCGTGGAGAGGGCTCGCCTGCTCGTCGACAGGACGGGCTGGGAAGAGCTCGGCCTCCTGTCCCTCGCGTCCTGTGACTACAGCCATGTGGTGCCCCTGATCCGGTCGCTCACGTCGGCCCTTGCCGACAGAAACGTCAAGATCAGCCTCCCCAGCCTCAGAATGGACGCCTTCTCCGTGCTCCTTGCCGCCGAAATGGAGTCCATGCGCAGAGGGGGCTTGACCTTCGCCCCCGAGGCGGGGACGCAGCGGCTGCGGGACGTGATCAACAAGGGCGTCACGGAAGAGGACTTCGACGTCTGTCTCGAGACGGCGCTCTCCAAGGGGTGGGACAGGATCAAGCTCTATTTCATGATGGGACTCCCGGGCGAGACGGACAAGGATCTGGAGGGGATCGTCGACCTGGCCGAGCGGGCGTTCGCCATCGGCCGACGAAACAGAAAGAAGCCCCGTATCGCCCTCTCTGTCGCCGGCTTCGTGCCGAAGGCCCATACGCCCTTCCAGTGGGAGCGCCAGTCGACGGTCGAGGAACTCCGCGCCAAGGGACGCTTTCTGAAGGGGTTGGCCATGTCCAGACAGGGAGGAAAAAACAACCGTCTGTCCCTGAAGTACCACGAGCCGGAACAGACGGTCCTGGAAGGGGTCTTCGCCAGAGGCGACCGCGCCCTTGCCCCTGTTCTCCTCGAGGCGTGGAGGAGGGGTGCCCGTTTCGACGGGTGGAGCGAGACCTTTTCGTACGACCTGTGGATGGACGCCTTCGACCGGACGGGCATCGACCCCGCGCGATACGCCCACAGGCAGCGGACGAAGAACGAAGGGCTCCCCTGGGACCACATCGCCGCGGGCGTGTCGAAGAGCTTCCTCTGGCGCGAGAAGGAGAAGGCGGACCGGGGGCTCCTCTCGCCGGACTGCCGACCCCACGGGGTGGACCAGGGGGCGACCTGTCACGGATGCGGCGCCGTCGCCTGCCCCCTCGCCCCGGGGCAGAGAGGGTGATCCCATGCGACTGAGGCTCACCTACTCGAAGCGCGGACGCGCCTGTTTCATCCCGCACATTGCAATCCCCTCCGTCTTTGCGCGGAGCGGAGCGAGGGCTTCGGTTCCTTTTCAGCTCTCCGAAGGGTTCACCCCCCGGCCGAGGATCAGCCTCGGGCCGGAGCTCCCCGTAGGGATTCCCGCCCTTTCGGAGCCCTTCGAGGCCTGGGTGCACTCCTTCGACCAGGAGATGCTGCGCCGATGGGATGAGTGCCTCCCCCCCGGATTCTCCCTCACTGGAGGGTACGAGGTCCCCGAGGGCTCGCCCGGCGAGGCGAGGGCTCTGAGCAAGCATTGCGAGGCCGCCTCCTGCCTGCTGGCCATACGGGGCGAGACATCGCCCTCACCCCGGCTCGCGGCCTGCCTGGAAGGACTTCGGGACGCGGGGGAGATCCTCTCCGTCACGTCGGCGTTCATGGGCGATCGTCCCTGTCTTCGGTGCATCGTCGAGACGCCGTCGAAGAGAGGTCCGACCCTCCTCGTCAAACCCCTCGTCGAGGAGGGTATCGTCGAGGGGTGGGGCGACATCCTGCTCGTCCGGGAAGCCGTGGGGCGCCTCGTCCGAGGCGCGGCGGAGGGAGCGGAGTACGGGGTCGTCCCCCTCTCCTCCCCGACGGACGAGCATCGGTGAGGGAGAAATTCGGAAGAGACCAAGGAGGACCTTTTTGTGTCCGAAAAACGATCTGTTATTGACCGGAAAATCATAGCCAACTGCATCGACACCGAGGAGACGAGGGTCGCCATATGGGAGGACGGGCGGCTGGCGGAGCTCTTCGTCGAACGCATGTGGGAACGGCAGAAGGCGGGGGAGATATACAAGGCGAGGATCGACACCGTCCTTCCCGGAATCCACGCCGCCTTCGTGAACATCGGTGACGGACGGAACGCCTTCCTCTATCTGAACGACGCCCGCGGCCTGCACCTCGAGCCGAACCAGGAGGTCGTGGTCCAGGTCATAAAGACGGCGCGCAAAAACAAGGGCGCGCGAGTGACGACGCGCCTCTCCCTCCCGGGGCGGTATGCGGTGCTCGTCCCCGGAGGGCAGGAGTCGGGCGTCTCAAAGCGCATCACGGACGACGAGGAGCGCAAACGCCTGAAGGCCCTCGCGAAAGAGCTCCGCGGGCCCGGGCACGGCATCATCATCCGGACGGCGGCCGAGGGTGTCGACTCAGAGGCCATCGCCCACGACGTGGAGTGGCTCCTCGCGCTCTGGAGGGAGATCGAGCACGACGGCGTAGTGCAGGCCGCCCCGTGCCTTCTGTACAAGGACATCGGACTCATCGGCCGGGTGCTCCGGGACGAATTGACGCGCCAGGTCTCCGAGATCATCGTGGACGGCGAGGAGGAGTACCGGAACGTCCGGGAGCATCTTCCCGGGCTCTGCGGCGCCCCCCTCCCGGAGGTCACGCTGTACACCGGCACGACGCCTCTCTTCGAGTACTACTCCATAGAGCGGGAGATCGAGGCGGCCCTCGAACGGAAGGTATGGCTGAAGTCGGGGGCATATCTGGTGATCGACCATACGGAGGCCCTCACCGTCGTCGATGTGAATACGGGAAAGTACATCGGCACGACGGACCTCCGCCACACGGTGCTCGAGACGAATCTCGAGGCGGCCGCCCAGATCGCCCGGCAGCTCCGCCTTCGGGCCATCGGCGGCATCATCGTCATCGACTTCATCGACATGGACTTCGAGGAGGATCGGTCTCAGCTGCTCCATCGCCTCGAGGACGCGTTCCAGCACGACCGGTACCGGGCGAAGATCTTCGGCGTCTCCCAGCTGGGGCTCGTGGAGATCACCCGGAAGAGAGCGAGATCCGACATCCGCTCCACCCTCACGCGAAACTGCCCGGCCTGCGCCGGAACGGGGCTCGTCCTCCGGGAGGACACCATCGCCATGTCCATGAAACGGTTCCTGCGAAAGGTGTCCATGGCCAACAAATCGGAGGCCTTTCTCATCGAGGCGCACCCATCCGTCGCCCAGTACGTCCGGGAGACCTACGTTCCCCTCTGGGGCGAGGAGCTGGGGAAGGAGATCTTCGTCGCCGAGGTCCCCGAGTTCGCCTGGAACAAATTCCGCCTCGACGTCCAGGGCAGCGTCGAGCAGGTCGAACGGCGGGTAGAGCAGATGGAGAAGAGGGAGGCCTGCATCGTTGTTCATCGACCGCCTTCGCGTTAAGGGGTTCAAGAGCTTCGGGCTCCCCCAGGATCTGGTCTTTTCCCCGGGGCTGACGGCCATCGTGGGGCCGAACGGAAGCGGGAAGAGCAACCTCCTCGACGCCCTCCGATGGGTGTTGGGCGAAAACGGGACCCAGCGCCTGAGAATCGTGAAACAGAGCGACCTGCTGTTCTCGGGGAGCGCGAGCGTCCCCTCCTCCGACAGGGCCGAGGTGACCCTCTCCATCCGGGACCGGGAGGGGGAGGGCAATCAGTCCTGTTCAGTGACGCGCTGCTATGCCCTCGAAACGGGGACGGTCCTCACCGTGGACGGCATGAGGATGCGCCTCTCCGACCTTCAGGAGGTCAAACGTCTCTGGCATCTCGAAGGGGACCAATTCGCCTTCATCAGCCAGGGTGAGGTGGCGGAGGTCATCCGCCAGCGCCCATCGCAGCGGCGCGCGCAGCTTGAAACCCTGTTCGGGATCGACCAGTACCGGACGAAACGGAACGAGACCTCCATGAAACTTGCCGCCGCAGAGGAAGAGGGCCTTCGTCTGGGAGCCCTCCTCGCTGAACTGGAAAATAGGCGGCAAGAGATCGCCGGGGCCGTCCGCCGGGCCGAGAGGGCGAAAATACTGCGCGACAGGCTGGAGGAGAACAGGCGAGTGCACTATCACGCCCGCCGTTTCCTGCTCGAGGAACAAGGGCGCTCCATCGAGGGGGATATGGTCGCTCTCGGAAGGCGAGGAGATGCGACGGCACGATGGCTGCGCCTCTGGACCTCCATGGACGACAGGGCCCGGCGGGAAAACACGGACCGCGCACGAGAAATGGCGCTGCTGGCTGAGGAGTGTGATGCCATCACCGGAAGGCGGTCGGAGTTCCGCAGGATGTGCTTCGCCGCTGCATCGACGATACGGGAGATACAGTCCAGATTCCGATCGATCCGGACGGAGCGGAGCGCCGCAACGGCTTCTCTTGGCGAAGTCCAGAGAGAGTCCGATGAAATTCTCACCCGCGAGAAGGGGCTGAGCGAGGAGAGCGCCTCTCTCGCCCTCCGGCAGCGGGAGCTCGAACAAAAGTCCTCGGCTCTTCAGCGGGAACTGGAGAGACGGCGCAGGGAGGAACAGTCGGCCAGGGAGCGTTCAACCGCTCTTGCCGCGGAGCGGGATATCCTTCGCACCAAGCTGTCGTCGAGAAAGGCGTTCCTCGAGTCCTGCTCCCGGGACATCGTGAAAGCTCATGCGGACATGGAGTCCGCATCGGCCTCCGTGACGCTTTTCAAGGAAGAGCTCACCCTTCTTGAGGCCAGGGAGGAGGAACAGAGGGAGCACAGCAGAGCCGCGGCCGCCCGGAGCAGAGGCACGATCGCCCTGCTGCAGCGGACCAGGAAGGAACAGCACCTTCTGGAGGAGCGGTACGAGGACCTCCAGGCGCGGGAGAGCTCCTCCTACCCGGAGCCCGTCCGTTTTCTCGTCTCCGCCGCGCGGCTCGGCAAGACGGCGATCCCCATGATGGTCGCCCTCGAGTCCTTCACATGCCCTCCCCGTATCGCTTCGGCCCTCGAGGCCTACCTGGGCGGCCGACAGCACTGGGTTTTCGTCCGAACGACCGAGGACGCCGGCCGCCTGATAGACATGCTGAAGAGACAGCCCATGGGTCGGGTGACCTTTCTTCCCCTCGACCGCGCCCGCCCTCGTTCACCCGACAGACGGACCTTTCTGCCCGGCCACGGCGTGGTGGGGTGGGCGGACGACCTGATCGTCGCGGACCGGGAGTGGAACGACGCCGTCCGCCACATCCTCGGCGACCTGCTGCTGCTCGAAGGGTACGATACGGGGGCGGAGCTCGTCCGGAAAAAGGCCCCCTTCCCCATGGTCACCCTCGACGGGGAGGTCTTCGCCCCGTCGGGGACCATCAGCGGCGGCCGAAGCAAAAGTGCCGGCGGGGCGATCGAACGACGGCACCAGATACGGGCTGTTGGCGAACAGCTCTCCGCTTCCCGGCAGGAGGTGGAGCGCCTCACGGGTCAGTTGGCGGACGAGGAGCGCCTGGAACAGGAGAGCCTGGCGGAGAGAGAGCGGCGGACCGTCGCGACGGCGGAAAAACGCAATGCCCTCCGCGAGGCCGAACGAGCCCGGGCCTTCGAGATGGAACGGTCGCTCCGCCTGAAGGAGGAGGAGGCGCGCTGCTCCGCAGAGATAGAGAGTGGAGAGCGTGCCCTCGCCTCGCTGGAGGAGGAGATTCAGGCCCTCTCTCAGGGGCAGACCAGTGGACCGGGGACCGAGGAGGGGAGCGACATCCTCGCCCATCTCGACGAGGTGACGCGGCAGGCCGCCCTCGCCGAGGAGCGACTGTCCAGCGTCCGGGCCGTTCAGTCCAGGGTGCAGGGCGAGATGGCCAGGTGGGCGGAACGTGTCCGCCTCCTGGAGGACGAGGAGGCTCAGGTCCTCCGGAGGGAGGCCGACGAAAAGAAGAAGCTTTCGCTCTGGGGCAAGGAGCAGCTCGGCCTCGTCACGCAGTACGGCGAGAAGATGAGCGCGCTGACGGCCCTGCGGACGGGAGAGGCGGCCGCAGAACGCCGCCTTGACCGTCTGACGGCTCGCCTCAAGGCGGCTGCTTCGGCGGCGAATGCCGACCGCGAAGCCCTTGAGACCGTCCTGCGCCGGAAAGAGGCGATCGAACAGGAGCTTCGGCAGATCATCGACCTCTGGGAGGATCAGTTCCCCTACGGCGGAGCCTCCCCCTGTTCGGAGCGCGACGGGGAGGCCGTCGCGGCGACATGCCGCCGCCTGGAACGAGAGTTCAAAGCGCTCGGCGACGTGGACTGGGGTGCCCTGTCGGAGGATCAGTCCCTTGCGAAGCGAACGGCCTTTCTTTCGGCACAGCTCGACGACGCGAAGAACGCCATCGTCGAGCTCAAAGGCATTCTGGCCGACACGGACCGAACGGTCGGCGCGCTGTTCGTCGACGCCATGACGAGCATCAACCGGACCTTCGACGCCCTCTTCCGCCGCCTCTTTGACGGCGGCGAAGCCCGGTTGCGGATGCAGGACACCGGTGACGACGACGATGCACCGCCGTCTGCCCCGTGGGACAGAGGCGTGGAGATCGTGGCGCGCCCGCCCGGCAAACACCTTCAGAACCTCGCCCAGCTCTCCGGTGGGGAGCAGACGCTCACGGCCATAGCCCACCTCTTCGCCTCCATGGAGGTGGCGGGCGTCCCGCTGGCCGTCCTCGACGAGGTGGATGCCTCCCTGGACGAGCCGAACCTTCTGCGTTTCGGCGAACTGGCCAGGGAGTACGCGGCGGGGAGGGGGTTGCAGCTCATCGTGATGACCCACAGACGGGCGACGATGGAGCGGGCCGATGTCCTCTACGGCGTCACCCTCGATGAGCCGGGGCTTTCGAAGGCCCTGGGTCTTCAGATGAGCGAGTGGACCGGAGAGGAGCGGGAGGAGCCATGAACGGAACGTCGCGGGACGACATTCTCTACGGCGCCCTCTCTCTCGAACAGCCGGAGTCGGGGCCGAGGGTCACCACGGATACCATCCTCCTCGCCGCCTACGTGCGGAACACCTTCGTCCGACGGGGGAAGGAGGCATCCCTTCTCGAGATGGGGTGCGCCTCGGGGGCCATTGCGCTGATCCTGGCCCTTCGCTTTCCCGAGATCCCCACCCTCCGGGGCATGGACATCCAGGGGGACCTCGTGGCCATGGCCCGAAGAAACGCTCGGAGGAACGGCCTGCACGACCGGCTCTCCTTTATGGAGGGTGACATCCGGCGCATTCGGGAGCACTTTCCGCCCCAGTCCTTCCGAGCCGTCGTCATGAACCCCCCCTATGAAGAGCCGGGACGGGGCCGCCCATGCGCCTCGGAGACGGCGCAGACCGCCCGTCAGGGGGGCACCTGTTCCATCGGGGACGTGGCGGACGCCGCGCACTACCTTCTGGGCAGCCATGGACGGTTGTACCTCGTCTTCAAGGCCGAACGGGCCTCCGAGGTCCTGACGACCCTGACGAGCCGGAAGATCGAGCCCAAACGCCTCCGCTTCGTCCACCCCAAACCCGGTAGGAGGGCCTCCGTATTCCTCGTGGACTCCATCCGGGGCGGGCGTCCGGGGCTGGTCGTGGAGCCGCCGCTCTTCATCGAGAAGGAGGAGGGCGGCTACACGGAAGACTTTCTGCGCGCCTACACGAAGGAGGGACTGTCGTGCCCCTCGCGATAGTGCCGACCCCCGTGGGCAACCTCGGCGACATCACCGAACGCGCTCTTCGGGTTCTCCGGGAGGCCGACTGCATCGCCTGCGAAGACACGAGGACATCGCTGCCGCTGCTGCGCCACTTCGGCATCGCAAAGCCTCTGATCTCCTATCACGCCTTCAATGAAAAGAACAGGGCCGGACAGATCCTCGACCGCCTCCACGAAGGGCAGTCCGTCGTTCTCATCTCCGACGCCGGGACGCCGGGCATCTCGGACCCCGGGTACGAGATCATCAGACGGTGCATCGACGCCGGCATCGAGATCACCGTCCTCCCGGGCGCGACGGCCTTCGTGCCGGCCCTGATCCTGTCGGGGCTTCCGCCGTACCCCTTTCTCTTCTACGGCTTTCTGCCCGAGAAACAGGGCGAGCGGGAGACCGCCCTGCGCTCCCTGGCCGACTGCCCGTGGACCATGCTCTTCTATATGTCGCCCCATAAGGCGAAGCGGCAGACGGAGGACATCCTCCGTGTCCTGGGCGACAGGCGGGCGACCCTGGTCCGGGAGATCAGCAAAATCTACGAGGAGGCGCGGCGGGGCACTCTCTCCTCTCTGATCGCAAGCCTCGAAGAGGGCGTCAGGGGCGAACTCGTCCTCGTGGTGGAGGGGCGAAAGAGCACCGTGCCCGGGGAGGCCTTTTGGAAGAAGGCCGCCGGGCGCCTTCTCGAAGACGGCCTCCCGACGAAGGAGGTTGTCAAAATCCTTTCCGAGGAGTATGGTGTATCGAAAAACGCCGTCAAGTCCTTTCTTTTCGGACAGACCGAAGAGCAGTAATTTTGTGCACAGGAGGCGGGATACAATGAACACGGCAGCGACGAAAGAAAAGGTCTTCTACCTCACGACCCCCATCTACTATGTGAACGACGTCCCCCACATCGGGCACGCCTACACGACCATCGCGGCCGACGTGATGTGCCGGTACAAGCGGATGCAGGGCTTCGACGTTTTCTTCCTCACCGGGACCGACGAGCACGGCCAGAAGATCCAGCAGAGCGCGGCGGCCAAGGGGCTCACCGCCCAGGAGCTGGCCGACCGCACGGTGCTGAACTTCAAGGACCTGTGGAAAGCCCTCAACATCGCCAACGACGACTTCATCCGCACCACCGAGGAGCGCCACGAGAAAACCGTGCAGGCCATCTTCAAGAAGCTCCTCGACCAGGGCGACATCTACAAGGGGACCTACGAGGGCTGGTACTGCGTGCCGTGCGAGACCTACGTTCCCGAGAGCAGCATCGGCGACGAGAAGATCTGCCCGGACTGCAAGCGCCCCCTTCAGGTCATGCAGGAGGAGAGCTACTTCTTCAGGGCGTCGAAGTACACGGATCGGCTCCTGGAATACTACGAGAACAACCTGAAGGCCATCATGCCCCGCGCCCGCTATAACGAAATAGTCAGCTTCCTTCGCAGCGGAGTGCACGACCAGTCCATCTCCCGGACGACGCTCACCTGGGGCATCCCCGTCCCCGGAGACGACCGCCATGTGGTGTACGTCTGGTTCGACGCCCTGATCAACTACGCCACGGCCTGCGGCTACATCGACGATCCGGAGAAGTTCAGGAAATACTGGCCTCATGTCCATCACCTCATGGGCAAGGACATCATCCGCTTCCATTGCGTCATATGGCCGATCATGCTTCTGGCGCTGGGCGTGACGCCCCCCGTCACGGTCTTCGCCCACGGGTGGTGGACCGTGGAGGGCGAGAAGATGTCCAAGTCGAAGGGGAACGTGGTCGACCCCTTCAAGATGGTGGAGCTCTACGGCCGGGACCCTTTCCGGTATTTTCTGCTCCGGGAGGTCCCCTTCGGGCTGGACGGCGATTTTTCCGAGGCGGCCCTGGTGGGGCGGATCAACTCCGACCTCGCGAACGACCTCGGGAATCTGCTGAACAGGACGCTCCAGATGATCGAGTCCTACTGCGGCGGAGTCGTGCCCGCGGCGGAACGCCAGGGTCCCCTCGAGGAGGAGATCGAAAAATTCGCCCTCGCCACCCTTCAGGACGTGGACGACAGGATGGCCGACTTCGCCTACGACGAGGCGCTGAAGACGATCTGGGCCTTTATCCGGCGGGGGAACAAGTACATCGATGAGACCATGCCCTGGAAACTGGGAAAGGAGGGCGCGTCGGAGGACCTGAACAGGGCCCTCAACACGCTCTACCGCATCTTGCACCTCAGCGCGCTGCTCATCGCCCCCTTTATGCCCGACACGGCCGTGACGTTCTGGCACCAGCTCGGATACGACGATGACCCTCAGGCCCGCGGGCTCGCCGGCTTTGATTGGGCGGCCGTCACCTCGGGGCAAAAGGTTCGGAAGGGAGCCGTCCTGTTCCCCCGCATCGACATGGCCGTCTGGAGAAAGGAGAAGGACGCCCGCGACGGTGCCAAAAAGGCACAGACGCCCCCTGTCGCCTCGCTCCCGGAGGACGACGATTCGAAGCACGAACCGCTCATTGACATCGACGCCTTCTCGACGTTGGAGCTCCGCGTCGCCCGGATTCTGGGCGCCTCGGAGATCGAAGGCTCGAAGAAGCTCTACAAGATCGCCATCGACCTCGGCTACGAAAAAAGGACCATCGTGTCGGGGCTGAAGGAGTACCGGTCCCCTGAAGAGCTCGTCGGCAAGAGGATCGTCGTCGTGACGAACCTGAAACCGGCCATCATCCGGGGTGTGGAGAGCAACGGCATGCTGCTCACGGCGGGAGATGGCAAGGAGGGGCGCTTGGCCCTGCTCACCCCCGACGAAGACGTCCCCCTGGGAAGCAGAGTGCGCTAGAGGCCGGACTCGGACGAAGGTCCCGCAGGAGTTCCCGGCCGACCTCCGGGGACTCCTTTTTGCTTTGCAGATCACAAGAAACGGGAGAACACTATGAAGACTACGTACAAGGAAGCCCCCTATCTGATCGACTCCCACTGCCACCTTTCGAGGGAGGAGTACGGATCGGACCTCGAGGCCGTCATGGAACGGGCTGCGAGCTGCGGCCTCCGCCGGCTTCTCGTCGTCGGAGCCGACATCCCGAGCAGCCGCTCCGCCTGCCAGGTCGCCGAAGCCCATCGTGCCGACGGGGTCTTTGCGGCTGTCGGCGTCCATCCTCACTCGGCATCGTCCGTAGCCTGCTCCTCGGAGGAGGTTCGGCTGCCCGAGGAGCTCCTCGCCCTGGCCGACGCCCCACGGGTCGTGGCCATCGGCGAGACGGGGCTGGACTACCATTATGACCATTCACCCCGCGAGGTGCAGCGATCCTCCTTCAGAGAGCACATCCGCTGGGCGCGCAGGGTGGGGAAGCCCCTCGTCATCCACGGCAGGGAGTCCTACGCCGACCTCCTCAGCATCCTCCGCGATGAGGAGGGCTATGGGATGCCGGCGGTGGTGCACTGTTTCTCCGGCACGGAGGAGGATGCCGAGGCGTTCCTCTCCATGGGCTTCTTCCTCTCCTTCGCCGGCCCGCTCACCTTCAGGAAGAACGAGGCGCTTCGCCAACTCTTCCGGGCGCTCCCCGGCGACCGGATCCTCCTCGAGACGGACGCTCCCTACCTGGCCCCCCACCCCTTGAGAGGGAGGAGAAACGAGCCCTCCTTCATCGGAGCGATCTACAGCGTGGCGGCCGAGGTCCGAGGCACGACGGTGGAGGCCCTTGCCCGGCAGATCCGAGAGAATGCCGCCCGTCTCTTCCTGTGGCCTTTGGACGACGAAGAGGGTTCCGTCCATGACCGCCCTGTCATTCACGATTGACGCCCTCTGCCCCGTCACGGGGGCGCGGGCGGGGACGCTGCGGACGCCTCGCGGGGAGGTCAGAACTCCGCTCTTCATGCCCGTGGGGACCCAGGGCACCGTGAAGGCCATGGCCCCCTTCGAGCTCGAGGAGATCGGCTCCCAGATCATCCTGGCCAACACGTATCACCTCGCCCTCAGGCCGGGGGCGTCCCTCGTCCGGGAGGCGGGCGGCCTGCACGCCTTCATGCAGTGGCCGAAGAACATCCTCACCGACAGCGGCGGGTTTCAGGTCTTCTCGCTCGCCACGCTGAACGATATCTCCGACGAGGGCGTGCGCTGCCGGTCCCACCTCGACGGAGCCTCGCTCTTCATGTCGCCCGAGTGGGCCATGGAGGTCCAGCACAACCTCGGGAGCGACATCGCCATGGCCTTCGACCAGTGCACCCCTTACCCCTGTACCCGCGAGGCGGCTGCGGAGGCCGTTCGGCGCACGTCCCTCTGGGCCGCGCGATCGCAGGTGGCCCATAAGAGACTCCAGGGCGACGGCCACGATCAGGCGCTCTTCGGCATCGTCCAGGGGTCGGTGTATGAGGATCTCCGGCTGCGTTCCGCTTCGGAGCTCCTCCCCATGGATTTCCCGGGGTACGCCATCGGAGGGCTCTCCGTGGGCGAGCCGAGCGACGAGATGTACCGCATCCTCGACGCCCTCGCGCCCGTTCTGCCGAACGCCAAGCCACGCTACCTCATGGGCGTGGGCCGGCCCGACAACCTGGTGGAGGGCGTGCGTCGGGGCGTCGACATGTTCGATTGCGTCCTGCCCACGCGAAACGGACGGAACGGGACGGTCTTCACCGCCCGGGGACCCATCAACATCAAAAACAGCCGGTATGAACGAGATTTTTCTCCCCTGGACCCGGACTGCGACTGCTACGCCTGCCGGACCTTCTCCAAGGCCTATATCCGCCACCTCTACCGGACGGGCGAGATCCTCTCGTCGCGCCTCTGCAGCTGGCACAACCTTCGCTTCCTCATCCGCCTCGGCGAGCGGATGCGGCACGCCATCCTCTCGGGCTCCTTCCCGGCTTTCATGGCGGATTTTCTCGGACGCTACGGCGAGAGCGGAAAGGGTGAGGGCGAGAGGTGAACCGATTCGGAGTTGTTCCCGTTCACCCCTGGAACCCTGAAACCGAGAGCATAGAGCGCGCCGCCGAGATTCTGCGGTCGGGAGGGCTCGTCGCCTTCCCGACGGAGACCGTCTACGGCCTCGGGGCCAACGGTCTGTCCCCCGACGCGGCGCTGAAAATCTACGCCGCCAAGGGGCGCCCGCAGGATAACCCCCTCATCCTGCACTTCGCCGCCTGCCGGGACATCGAGCCTCTCGCGCACATCAGCCGACGTGCCAGAGTGCTGATGAAAAAGTTCTGGCCCGGCCCTCTGACCCTCGTCCTCCCGTCGAAGGGGGTCGTGCCCCGGGAGGTGACGGCCGGCCTCGACACGCTTGCCGTCCGGATGCCCTCCCACCCTGTCGCCCTTGCCCTCATCGACCGGGCCGGTTTTCCGATCGCCGCTCCCAGCGCAAACTCCAGCGGCCGGCCAAGCCCGACGGACGCGCAGGCCGTGGCGAACGACCTAGGGGACAGAGTGGACCTGATCCTCGACGCCGGCCCGACGGCGGTGGGCGTCGAGTCCACCGTTCTCGACCTCACCGGACCGGAGATAATCCTCCTTCGGCCCGGCGGGTGCCCCATCGAGGAGATCGAGGCCACCACCGGGGAAAAGATTCTCCTGTCAGGTGGCGACGACCATCGATCGCCGGGGACGAGATACAGGCACTACGCGCCGTCCGTTCCACTGCTTCTGGACAGGGAAGAGGGCGTTCGGCCCCGCGCCATGGCGATCGGCGGAAGGGTCGCGTGGATGGGCATGATGGGCCCTGAAAAAATCTTCCCCGACGGAGAGGTCCACGAGTCCCTCTCCATCGTCTTTTCATCCGCGGAAAACTATGCCAGGGGGCTGTTCCATGCCATCCGGACCCTCGAGACGAGACAGGCGGACGTGATCGTGGCTCAGTGGCCGCCGTCACCGGAAGGTCTGGGGAGGGCCGTTCGGGATCGACTGGAACGAGCCTCCTCCAGGGAGTAAACACGGAGAGAAGCGCAGACATCAGGGCTTCCGCCGCGGATTGCACTCGTCCTCTTGTCAAAGCCCACATCCCTTGCTACAATTACGTCCGTACTTTTCAAGCCGGGGTGGCGGAATTGGTAGACGCGCTAGATTCAGGTTCTAGTGGGCTAACGCCTGTCGGGGTTCGAGTCCCCGCCTCGGCACCATCGTTTTACGAACGCTCAGGGTTGTAGTAAAAAACTCGAAAGGGTTCTGCTGTGTCTGTTGACATAGCAGGCCCTTTTTGTTATCTTAACTATTTGCCGGTATCAATTCCCACTATCTTTTCAGGGAGGTCACAGAGCCCATGGCCGAATTCGTCCCCGTCAGCAAAGAACGCCAGCGATTGACTTTCGGTCGTGCCCGGGATCTCGTCGAGATTCCCGACATGATCGAAGTGCAGAGAGACTCCTACGCATGGTTTTTCCAAGAGGCCGAAAAGAACGACGCACGCCAAGCGCAGGGCCTGCAGGAGCTTCTCCTTGAAGTGTTTCCCATTGAAAGCTATGACGGGGCCTTCGCCCTTGAATTCGTGCGGTATGCCCTCGACGAACCGAGCTCCGGCGAGGAGGAGGCCAGACAGCGGGACCTCACCTGGTCCCGTCCCATACGTGCGACCATACGCCTCGTGAACCGGAAGACGAAGGAGATCAAGGAAGAGGAAATTTTCCTGGGCGATTTCCCCATCATGACGGCCCGGGGGACGTTCATCATCAACGGGACCGAGCGGGTCGTCGTCAACCAGCTGGCCCGCTCAGCCGGCGTATACTTCACGAAGGACGAGCAGATCCCCGGTCAGGAGGTCTACTCGGCGAAGATCATCCCCGACCGCGGGGCGTGGCTCGAGTTCTCCCTCACGCCGGGAGACCTCATCTCCGTGAACATCGACAACCGGAAAAAAATTCCCGGCACCCTGCTGCTCAAGATATTCGGTGCGTCAACGAACGAGGGGGTGCTCGACCTCTTCGACGCCAAAGAGGTGGAGAAGGACACGTCGGAGGAGAACCTGAGAGGAATGCTCTCCGCCGAGTCGGTCCTCGACCAGGAGGGGAACCCCATTCTCCCCCGCAACAAGACCATCTCGAAGGAGCATCTGGAGGCGCTTGCGGCCATAGGACGCACCAAGATCCGGGTCTGGAGCGTCGACCCGGCCATCGCCGTCACCCTGGAGAAGGACGAGGCGCAGAATGCCGACGAGGCGATGGTGGCCCTCTTCAGAAAGCTGAGGCCCAACGAGCCTCCTCGGGTGGAGAACGCCCGGGAGTACGTCCACACACTCTTCTTCGACACCCGAAGATACAACTTGGGACGGGTCGGACGGTACAAGATGAACCGCCGTCTGGACCTGACCATCCCCGAGGAGGTCCGCCTTCTTCAGAAGGAGGATCTCGTGAGCATCCTGAAAAACCTGCTCCGCCTGAAGGACCCCGAGAGCATGGGCGATGACATCGACCACCTGGGCAACCGCCGCGTCCGATCCGTCGGAGAGCTCCTCCAGAACCAGATCCGCATCGGCCTTCTGCGAATGGAGCGGATCGCGAAGGAGCGGATGACCACTATCCCCGATCTGGACAGCGCCATGGCCCGCGACCTCATCAACGTCCGGCCCATTGCCGCCTCCCTCCGGGAGTTCTTCGGCTCCGGTCAACTCTCCCAGTTCATGGACCAGACAAACCCTCTGGCGGAGGTCACGCACAGGCGACGTCTTTCAGCCCTCGGCCCCGGCGGCCTCTCCCGCGAACGGGCAGGTTTCGAGGCCAGGGACGTACACTCGACGCACTACGGCAGGGTCTGCCCCATCGAAACGCCCGAAGGCCCGAACATCGGCCTGGTGACCTCGCTGGCCACCTACGCCCGGCTGAACCAGTACGGCTTCCTCATCACACCGCGCCGCAAGGTGGAGGAGGGACGGGTGACGGGGGAGATCACCTTCCTCTCCGCCGACGAAGAGGACAACGTCTACGTGGGCATGGCGAACACACCCGTGGACGCCGACGGCAGAATTATCCCCGAGGAGTGCTTCACGCGCTATCAGGAGAACATCGTCTCCGTGCCCCGCGATGAGGTGGACTACCTGGACGTCTCCCCGAAGCAGATCGTGTCCGCCTCGACGGCGTTGATCCCCTTCCTCGAGCACGATGACGCCAACCGCGCGCTCATGGGATCGAACATGCAGCGGCAGGCCGTCCCCCTGATCGCCCCCATGGCACCTGTGGTGGGAACGGGCGTGGAGCACCGCATCGCGAAGGACTCCGGCTCCTGCGTCGTCGCCTCGAACAACGGGACGGTGACGTACGTGGACTCGAACAGGATTGAGATCAAAAAGGGCGCGAAGACGACGGTGTACCCCCTCGTCAAATTCCGCCGGTCGAACCAGGGCACCATCATCCATCAGAAGCCCATCGTCAAGAGGGGTGACACGGTGTCCAAGGAGCAGATCATCGCCGACGGTCAGGCAACGGAGGGGGGAGAGCTCGCCCTCGGCCGGAACGTGCTCGTCGCCTTCATGTCCTGGGAGGGCTTCAACTACGAGGACGCCATCCTCCTGAGCGAACGGCTCGTCAAAGAGGACTTCTACTCGTCCATCCACATCGAGGAGTACGAGATCGAGGCTCGCGATACGAAGCTCGGGCCCGAGGAGATCACCCGGGACATCCCGAACGTGGGCGAGGACATGCTGAAGAACCTCGACGAGGACGGCGTCGTCCGGGTAGGAGCTGAGGTGAACGCCGGCGACATCCTCGTCGGCAAGGTGACCCCGAAGGGGGAGTCGGACCAGACGCCCGAGGAGAAGCTCCTTCGCGCCATCTTCGGCGAGAAGGCGCGCGAGGTCCGCGACACGTCCCTGAAGGTCCCCCACGGTGCCCGGGGCAAGGTTGTCGCCGTCAAGGAGATGACCAGGGCGGACAACCCCGATGCTCTGAGCCCGGGCGTGAACAAGGTCGTGAAGATCTACGTCGCCCAGCTCCGAAAGATCACCGTCGGCGACAAAATGGCCGGGCGGCACGGAAACAAGGGCGTCGTGTCGCGCATCCTTCCCGAGGAGGACATGCCGTTCCTTCCCGACGGCACCCCCGTCGACGTGGTCCTCAACCCTCTTGGAGTTCCCAGCCGGATGAACCTCGGCCAGGTTCTCGAGACCATCATGGGCTTCGTCGCCGTGCAGAACGGCTGGATGGTGGCCACCCCCGTCTTCGAGGGGGCGAAGGAGGACGAGATCTTCGCCCTTTTGGAGAAGATCCGGGACGAGCGGTACCCCGAGCTCACCCGCGACGGCATGATCACCCTCTATGACGGCCGTACCGGCGACCCCTTCAACAAGAAGGTGACCGTGGGCTGCATGTACATGATGAAGCTCATCCACCTCGTGGACGACAAAATTCATGCGCGGTCCATAGGCCCCTACAGCCTGATAACGCAGCAGCCTCTCGGCGGCAAGGCCCAGTTCGGCGGCCAGCGCTTCGGCGAGATGGAGGTGTGGGCGCTCGAGGGGTACGGCGCCGCCAATATCCTTCAGGAGATGCTCACCGTCAAGTCCGACGACATCCGCGGGCGCCTGAAGACCTACGAGCGCATCGTGAAGGGGCAGAACCT
>CALCQG010000130.1 GCA_937897575.1 uncultured Synergistales bacterium
ACTCGGAGGCCGCACAGCGCGGGTTTCCCTCGCAGACCGGCGGACCCCTCGGGGGCTGGAAGTTCTCGAACTTCAAGGACGGCGTCTTCGGCGAGTTCTTCCACGTCAATGAGGCCGATGCCAACATGGCCATTCTTCCCGACGACGTGGACCCCGCTGCGGCCGTCATGCTGAGCGACATGGTCCCCACAGGGTTTCACGGCGTCGAGCTGGCCAACGTCCAGTTCGGCGACTCCGTCTGCGTCATCGGCATAGGGCCCGTCGGGCTCATGGCCGTCGCAGGGGCCGCCATTCGCGGCGCCTCGAGGCTCTTCGCCGTCGGCTCCCGCCCGAACTGCGTCCAGGTCGCGAAGGAGTACGGCGCGACGGACATCGTGAACTACCGCGAGGGGGACATCGTGGAGCAGATCATGAAGAAGACCGGCGGCAAGGGCGTGGACCGGGTCGTCATAGCCGGCGGCGACGTGGATACCTTCATGCAGGCCGTCACCATGCTCAAGCCGGGCGGCGTGGTCGGCAACGTGAACTACCTCGGCGAGGGCGACTACATCCGTATCCCCAGGGGCGAATGGGGCGCCGGCATGGGGCACAAGACCATCGTCGGCGGACTGATGCCCGGTGGACGGCTCAGAATGGAGAAGCTCGTCACCCTGCTCCAGACGGGGCGGCTCGACACCAGCAAGCTCATCACCCACCGCTTCCAGGGCTTCGACAAGATCGAAGAGGCCCTCTTCCTCATGAAGGACAAGCCGAAGGACCTCATCAAGCCCGTCGTCGTGATGTAAGCAATACCCCGATCACCTGTGCCGGGCGGACGATCCGCCCGGCACTTTTCATATCGCTCCCTCCTCCGTCGTGACCTCCTCCACCACAACCCGGTCCAGAACAGCAACCTTTGTCCCTTCCTTCACGCTCAAGTACACATCACTCCTCTTCATGGAGTGCGAATGACACAAAGAGACGAAGGGAGGCATGACAACGTCCCCACCCCGTTACGCTACGACATTTTCTCTGTCTCCTTGAGCTATGACATTATTCCTGTCTCGTTACATCTGTATCTTTTTGCCGTTGACATTGTCGCCAAGGACGAGTACACTACACGAAAACTTTTTTTCTTTTCTGTATGAACGAGTACTTCCAGTACGGAGGGAGGCCCGAACGGGAGAGAAATCCCCGCTTTCGCACGACAGGCTGACGGCAGAGCGCTTTTTCAGGAGACGACGTGCACTTTTTTATGAGGACGAAGGAGGACGGTAGGATTATGAGAAGAGGGATCTTTCTTGCGACACTGTTGATTGTGGCGGTGATGACCTGTTCCGGCGCGGCCTTCGCTGCGGCGCCGTCGGGAGAGCCGATCAAGATCGGGTACCTCGCGACCCTCACGGGCGACGGCGCGACGTGGGGGCAGCACGAGCGCGACGGGGCCCTGATGAAGATCAAGGAGATCAACGCAGCCGGCGGTCTGCTTGGCAGGCCCGTGGAGCTGATCTGCTACGACGTCCGCGGCCGGCAGGAGGACGCCATTCAGGCGGCGCGGCGCCTCGTCCACGAGGACAAGGTCGTTGCCATCGGCGGAACGAACTACAGCGGCCTGAACATCGCCACCCAGCCCATCGTCTCGGCGGCGAAGGTCCCCCAGATCGGCAGCGCGTCCACGAACCCCGCCGTGACGGTGGATCCGAAGACCGGCCAGGTCTACCCCTACATGTTCCGGATCTGCTACACGGACCCCTACCAGGGGAAGGTCATGGCGGACTACCTCTTCAACAGCCTCAAGGTCAAGAGCGCGGCCGTCATCACGGACATAGGGAGCGACTACTCCGAAGGGCTCAAGGAGTTCTTCCTCGCCCAGGCCAAGGTGCTGGGCGGCGACGTGAAGGGCGTCTGGGCGTTCCGCTCGGGCGACGTGGACTTCCGGGCACAGCTCACGGAGATGAAGGCCTCGGGGGCCGAGGCCGTCGCCCTGCCCATCCTCTACAAGGAGATGGGGCTCATCATGAAGCAGGCTGAGTCCCTCGGCTGGAAGCCCATCTTCATCGGTGGGGACGGCTATAGCCCGGCCATCCACGAGATCGCCGGCGACACGCTGGAGAAGAGTTACTGGGTGTACAGCATGAACCTGCTCGCCCCCGAACTCCTGGAGTTCAACGAGAAGTTCAAGAAGGAGTACGGCCGGGACGCCTTCGAGCTGTCCAACGCCGCCTTCGGGTACGACATCACCACGTGGATCGCCGACGCCATCACCCGGGCCGGCAAGGCCGAGGGACCTGCCGTCCGGGACGCCATCGAGGACACGAAGGACCTGAAGCTCGTCCACTTCACCCTGACGGTGGACAAACCGACGCACAACCCGCTGAACAAGCCGGCGGCCATGATGATCTGGAAGGACAAGAAGATCAACTTCCTGGAGATGTGGGCCCCGCAGGAGAAGTTCTGATCGACCGGTCCTCTCCGAGCGTTTCCCGTGAAACAGAGGTCCGCCCCGCGGGGCGGACCTCTTTATCTTTTCGCATCGACGCCCCTATCGAGCCTCGCCGGCCCGCGCCACAGCCCCTCCGTCTTTCAGGGAGACCCGGATGACGCGCCGCCACTCCGCCCGCTCCTCGGGGTAGTCGTCCCGGAAGTGCGCGCCCCGGCTCTCGCAGCGCAGGAGGGCGCTCGCGGCGACGGCCTCGGCCGTGCGGAAGAGCCCCTTCAGCTCGAGGGCATGCAGGAGCTTCAGAGGGCTCCCCGCGTCTGTGGATGTCCGGGAGCGGCGCCAGGCCTCGAGGTCCGCCGCCGTCCCCTTCAACTCCTCCCCATTGCGGCAGGGCCCCAAACCTCGTTGGACGATCGCCTGCAGGGCACCCCGCGCCTCGGCGGGGTCGGCCTCGCCTTCGGCGAATTCCCGGGGAAGCGCGCGCTCCGTCGCCCCCGTCCCGGGCGTTTCCCGCGCCTCCGCTGCCGCCGTCCGGCCCGCCCGCAGCCCGAAGGTGACGATATTGGTCAGGGCGTTGCCGCCCATGCGGCTCGCCCCGTCGACGCCGCCCGTCACCTCGCCGCAGGCGTAGAGGCCGGGGAGGGACGTCCGCCCCTCTCCGTCTATGGGCACGCCGCCGCAGAAGTAGTGCTCCAGGGGGCTCATCGCCACAGGCACCCCTCTTCGCTCCGGCGGGAGATCCATGCTGATGGCAGCACGAACATCAGGCTTGATCAGGTCCTCGTCCCCCATTTTTTCAAGATGAAGCAGGGCTTTGCCGCCCGCCCGAAGATGCTGGGCCAGCAGCCGGGAGGTTTTGTCCCTGGCGAAGAGATTCGCCTCTCCGCCGTCCCGATACCCCCAGGAGCGGACGGCCTCCAGGAGGAACTCCCGCCCCCCTTCGTCCGTCAGAGGGATGGAGTCGATGACGCCCAGCCCCACCATCCACAGGGGGAAGCCCGGATGGTCCCACCCCAGGGGGTAGAACTGGACGTACTCCATGTCGATGAGGTCGAGCCCCGCTTCGAGGGCGAGGGCATACCCGTCGCCCGTCATCCGGGCCGGGTTGTCCGTCCGCTCGTAGATGCGGCCGCCACCGCCCGAGGCGAGGATCAGGGAGGAGCACTCCAGGGCGGCGGCCTTGCCCGTCCGCCAGTGCACGAACTCCACCCCTTCGACGCCCCGCTCGCCCGTCCGGATCCTCGTTGCGACCACGTCGTCGAAGAAGACCACTCCGGCGTCCCTCCCCGCGCGCGCGAGCTCCTCCGTAAGCCCGGCGCCGCCCATCACGGCCGACGGCGCCGACCGCCGGACCGAGGCCCGGCCGTCCTGGAGAGAGATGGTGACGCCCCATTGCGCCAGAGTTTCGAGAGCGCCCTCCCCCTCCTCCGAGAGAATTTCGACGAGGCGGGGGTCGTTGACGAAACGCCCGGTCTTCATCACCCGATCAAAGTGTTCCCGGGGCGGTACGGCTCCGCTGGCGAGGGAGAAGTACCCCCCGGCATAGGCCGTGCAGTTGGCGATGCCGACCTTCGTCTTGCTCAGCACCACGACCTCCGCGCCGGCCTGCCGCGCCGCCAGGGCGGCCGTCAGCCCCGCTCCCCCGCTTCCCACGACGACGACTCTTCGGACCATTCTCAATCGCCTCCTTCTATGTACGAGAGGGCCCCGCCGGAAACAGCGGGGCCCTGCGGTGTTTTTCCGATCGAACGAGGGGCTACTCCTCCTCATCCTCCTGCTTGTGGGCCGCGATGACCTTCTTAGATATCTCCGCCGGCACCTCTTCGTAGTGGTCGTAGGCCATGGAGAAGGAGCCCCGGCCGGACGTCATGGACCGAAGGATGATGGCGTACCGGAACATCTCGGCGAGGGGAACCTGAGCCCGGACGATCTGCTGGTGCCCGCGGGCGTCGATTCCGAGGATGCGGCCCCTCCGGCTGTTGAAGTCGCCCATGACGTCGCCGAGGTACTCCTCGGGGACGGCGACCTCCGCAAGCATGATGGGCTCGAGCAGGACGGGGTTGGCCTCCAGGATCCCCTTCTTGAAGGAGAGGCGGGCCGCCAGTTTGAAGGCCATCTCCGAGCTGTCCACGTCGTGGTAGGAGCCGAAATACAGCGTGGCCTTGAAGTCCACCACGGGGAAGCTGGCCAGGGGCCCCTTCACCATGGTCTCGCGAAGGCCCTTCTCCACCGCCGGGATGAAGCCCTTGGGGATGGCGCCGCCCACGATGCTGTCCTCGAAGACGAACCCGGCGCCCCGCTCCAGGGGCGTGTAGCGGATGTGCACGTCGCCGTACTGCCCGTGGCCGCCCGTCTGCTTCTTGTGCTTGCCCTGGGCCTCGGCGGTCTTGCGGATCGTCTCGCGGTAGGGGACCTGGGGCGTCTTCGTGTCGAGCTCCACACCGTAGCGCTCCTTGAGGCGGGCGAGGACGATGTCGATGTGCATGTCGCCCATGCCCGAGAGGATGCTGTCTCCCGTCTCGCCGTTCTTCTCGAAGGTGAGGCTCGCGTCCTCCTCGAGGGTCTTGTTGATGGCGTTGCCGAGCTTGTCCTCGTCGGCCCGGCTCTTGGCCGTCACCGCCACGCTGTACACCGGGGCGGGGAAGGAGATGGGCGGGTAGGTCAGCGTCTCGCCCTTCAGGGCGAGGGTGTCGCCCAGCTGGGTGCTGTGAAGCTTGGGGATGGCCAGGATGTCGCCCACGACGATCTCCTTGACGTCCTTGCCCTCCTTGCCCGTCATGAACTTGAAGGAGCTGATCCGCTCCTCCTCGCCCTTGTTCACGTTGAAGATCGTTCCGTCGGAGGTGAGCCGGCCCGAGTTCACCCGGATGAAGGAGAGCTTGCCCACGTAGGGGTCCACCATGAGCTTGAAGCAGAGGGCCGAGAAGGGCCCGTCTGGGCTCTGGGCCACCTGGACCTCCGAACCGCCCTTCGTGGCGACGCGGGCGCGGGATTCGAGGGGCGACGGGAAGAAGTCGACGATGAAGTCAAGAAGCTGGTGGACGCCGATGTTCGCCGTCGATGCGCCGGGGAACACGGGAAGCACCATCTTCTGGACCATGGCCTTGCGGAGCGCCGGGATCAGCTCGTCGTCGGACACCGCTTCGCCCTCGAGGTACCGCATCATGAGCTCGTCGTCGGCCTCGACGATGGCCTCCACAAGCCGCTCCTTCGTTGCGGCGACGTCATCGGCCATGTCCGCCGGAACGGCTCCCTCGACGAACTTGCCGCTGCCGTCGGCCTCGTAGGTGTATGCCTTGCCCCTGAGCACGTCCACCACGCCCTTGAAGGACGCCTCGGACCCTATGGGGAGGTAGACGGGGACGGCCTTGTCGCTGTAGCTCGACCGGATGTCCTCGAGGACCTTCTGGAAGTCGCCGTTCTCACGGTCGAGCTTGGAGATGAAGAAGGCGCTGGGCAGCGCGAACTCCTTCGCCATGTCCCAGGCGCTGTCCGTCTGCACCTCGATGCCGCTCACGCCGCTGACCACGATGATCATGGCGTCCACGACACGGGCCGCGGAGCGCATCTCGCCCACGAAGTCGGCGAAGCCCGGCGTGTCGATGGCAAAGAGGGTCTTTCCGTTCCGTTCCATGGTGACAAGGGACGAGTTGATCGAGATGTGGCGTTTTTGCTCCTCCTGGCTGAAGTCGCTGACGGTGTTCCCGTCCTCGACCCGCCCCAGGCGCGACGTGGTGCCCGTGTCGAAGAGCATGGCCTCCGTGAGCGCCGTTTTTCCGGCGCCCCCGTGGGCCGCTAGAGCGAAACTGCGGGTATTCTCAGGTTGACGTGCTCCCAATTCGATGACCTCCTCCGGACTCTCTTCGCATGTTCACACTGCCGATACACAGATTTTTCTATATTAACATACCGGCCCCTCTTGCAACAGCAGAGGCCGTCTTTTCACACGCCGTCACAGAAGCTCCCCGAGCACCGAGTCGAGGATGGCCTGAACCTGCTTTCCGTCGGCCTGTCCCCTCGTCTCCTTCATGACGAGCCCCGTGAGGAACTTTCTCTTCTTTCCGCTCCCGTCCTTGCCCGAGCGGATCTCGTCCAGGACGTCGGGGTTCTGCGCCACCACAGCCCGGATGATCCCCTCGAGGGCTTCGCTGGCTATTCCGCCCTGGGCCGCTCCAGCGCCCTTCAGCGCCTCGTCGAGGCTCTTTCCGCCGGCCATGGCGTCGAAAACCTCCCGGGCCACGGTGGTGGAGAGCTTCTTCTCGTCCACCATGGCGACGAGCCGGCCGAGGGACAACGCCGCCACGGGAAAGGCGTCGGCGGGGAGCTTCCTCTCGTTCATCACCCGGAAGACCTCGACGCGCACCCAGTTGGACGCCCGAAGGGGCGACGCTCCGGCGGCGACGCATGCCTCGAAGTAGTCGGCCAGGGGCAGGGACTCGACGAGCACCTCCACGTCGGCGGCGGGGAGGCCATATTGCTCGGTGAAGCGCTCCGCCTTTTTCCACGGCATCTCGGGGAGGGCGCGGCGTTCCCGTTCCTCCATGGCCTCGGTGACGAGCATGGGGGGCAGGTCGGGGTCGGGGAAGTATCGGTAGTCGTTGGCCGCCTCCTTGCTCCGCATGGCCGTGGTGACGCCCGCTCCGTCGTTCCAGTGGCGCGTCTCCCGCTCGGGCGTTCCGCCCCGCTCCATGAGGATTCTCTGGCGCTCGATCTCGTAGGCCAGAGCGCGCTCCACGGCCCGGAGGGAGTTCATGTTCTTCACCTCGGACCGCTCGCCCCAGAAGAGCAGATCGCCCGTCGCGCCGTCGACCTTCTTCAGCGAGATGTTGGCGTCCACCCGGAGGGAGCCCTTCTCCATGTCGCCGTCGGACACGCCCAGATACCGGACGAGCCTCCGCAGGGTCTGGACGTACTCGCGGGCCTCCCGCGGGGAGCTCATATCGGGCTCGGAGACGATCTCGGCCAGAGGCACGCCGCCCCGGTTGTAGTCCACGAAGGAGCGTTCCGCCCCCTCGAGGCGGCCGTCGGCGGCCGAGTGGACGAGCTTGCCGGCATCCTCCTCGAGGTGGAGCCGGGTGATCCGGATCCGCTTCGGGGCGCCGTCGTCGCCCGTGATGACGATCTCGCCCCCCTCGGCGAGCGGCAGGTCGTACTGGCTGATCTGGTAGGCCTTCGGCAGGTCGGGGTAGAAGTAGTTCTTCCGGTGGAAGATCGTCCGGTCGCGGATGGCGCACGACAGGGCGAGCCCGGCCCGTATGCCGAGGCGCAGGGCGTGTTCGTTCATCACCGGCAGAGTCCCGGGAAGCCCGAGGCACACGGGGCAGACGTTCCTGTTGGGCTCGGCGCCCATGGAGTCCGTGGAGCAGGAGCAGAAGATCTTCGACGCTGTGGCGAGCTGCACGTGGACCTCGAGCCCGATGACGGGCATGTAGACGGCGTTCATCGCCCATCGCCTCCTTTCACGGCCGCCATAGGGGCGACGGATGCGGGCCCCAGATGCCGTTCGAGCACGGCGGCCGCGGAGAGCAGCCCCTCCTCCCCCCATTGGGGGGCTATGAGCTGGACGCCCACGGGCAGGGGACGGGCATCCGCCGTGAACCCTCCGTTCAGGGAGAGGGCCGGCAGCCCGGCGAGGTTGACGGGCAGGGTGAAGATGTCGGCGAGGTA
The DNA here is from genome assembly GCA_937897575.1 of uncultured Synergistales bacterium. Lineage (GTDB taxonomy): Bacteria > Synergistota > Synergistia > Synergistales > Aminobacteriaceae > CALCQG01. The sequence goes on from CALCQG010000130.1 coordinate 8,087, forward strand.
CATCTGAATCGGGTCGTCCACCAGCTCCCCCTTTCTGAAGGCCGGCGTCGGGGCCGTCGGCAGGGCGATGAGATCGCAGGAGGCGAAGGCCTTTCTGAACTCCTCCTTCATCAGCTGACGGACCTTCTGGGCCGTCAGATAGTAGGCGTCGTAGTAGCCCGAGCTCAGCACGTAGGTACCCGTGAGGATGCGCCGCTTGACCTCCGGCCCGAACCCCTCGCCGCGGGTCCGTTCGTAGAGCGCCTTGAGGGTCCGCTCCTTTCTGGAGAAGCCGTAGCGGACGCCGTCGAACCGGGCCAGGTTTGAGCTGGCCTCCGCCGGGGCGAGGATGTAGTAGCAGGGAAGACCGAACTCAAGGGACCGGGGCAGCGAAACCTCCACGATCTCGGCCCCCTCCCGCCGGCACAGGTCGAGGACACGGGCCAGGGTCCCCTCCACGTCGGGCGACAGGGACGCCTTCATGCCCGCGAGTTCCCGCACGACGGCGATTTTCCGCCCCTTCAGCGAGGCGGACGCCACAGCCGCGCCGTACTCGGGGCGCGCCCTGCGGCTGGAGGTGCCGTCCCCCGGGTCCGGGGCCGCGATGACGGACAGCATGCGGGCAAGGTCCGCCGCCGTCCGGGCGAAGGGGCCGATCTGGTCCAGGGACGACGCGAAGGCCACGAGCCCTCTCCGGCTCACGAGGCCGTAGGTCGGCTTCATGCCGTAGACGCCGCAGTAGGAGGCGGGCTGCCGAATGGAGCCGCCCGTGTCGCTCCCGAGGGCCACGGGCACGTACCCGGCGGCCACGGCCACGGCGCTCCCCCCCGAACTGCCTCCGGGCACACGGTCCGGGTCCCAGGGGTTCGACGCGGGGCCGAAGGCCGAGTACTCCGTGGAGCCGCCCATGGCGAACTCGTCCATGTTCGTCTTGCCGAGGATCACGGCCCCCGCGCCCTCGAGAGCCGTGACGACGGCCGCGTCGTAGGGCGGGGTCCACCTCTCGAGCATCCGGCTGCCGCAGGTCGTCGGGGCCGCCCGATAGCACATGTTGTCCTTGAGCACGACGGGGACGCCGGCCAGAGGCCCCGGGTCCTCCCCTCGGGCGACGCACTCGTCCACCGCCCTGGCCGCCGCCATGCCCGCCTCCTCGGTGACGGAGAGCATGGCCGAGAGCGCCGGGTCCATCCGGCGAACCCGCTCCAGGCTCGAACGAAACACCTCCGCCGCCGAGAACTCCTTCGCCAGAAGGCCGCGGACGATCTCGTCCGCGGAGAGCATCCTGTCCATCACTCGTCGCCCTCCATGATCCGGGGGACCACGAAGAAGCCCTCCCGGGCGTCGGGGGCGGCGTCGAGAACCGCCCTCCCCACGGAGCTCTCCACCACCTCGTCGGCCCGCAGGGGCGGAATTTCATCGTGGGCGAAGACGACGGGGGACAGGTCGTCCAGGGGCAGCCGCCCCTCCTCACCGGCCCGAGCCAGGGCATTGAAGTGGGCCATGATCCCCGTGAAGTGCCCCACGAGCCCCACGATCTCGTCGTCTTCCACATGGAGCCGGGCAAGCTCGGCCACGTGCCGAACGTCCCGTTCGCTGACGGTCATCGAAAAAACCTCCTTACCGGTCGGGGGCTGACTCCCCCGCCATTCTGAGAAACTCCTGTTCATCGATCACGGGAACGCCGAGGGCCGACGCCTTCGCAAGCTTGCTCCCCGCGTCGCGCCCCGCCACCACGTAGGACGTCTTGCCGCTGACGCTCGACGTGGGCAGGGCACCGAGCCGCTTCGCCATATCCTCCGCCTCGTCCCTGGTCATGGTCTCCAGCTCGCCCGTGAAGACGATCCGAAGGCCGTCCAGGGGGCGGGGCCCCTCGGGGCTCTCCCCCACCTCTCCGGCACTCGGAAGGGTAGCCTGCAGGCCCAGGGCCCTGAGGTCCGACAGAAGCCTTCTGTTGCCCTCCTGGTCCAGGAAAGACCGGATCGAGGCGGCGATGACGGGGCCGATGCCCTCGACGGACGACAGGATCTCCTCGGGTGCGGCGACCAGGGCGTCCAGGTCGCGGAAGGCCCCGGCGAGGATGTCCGCCCCCCGGGAGCCCACGTAGCGGATGCCGAGGGCCGAGAGGAACCGGGCGAAGGGCCTGGACTTCGACCGCTCCAGGGCCTCCGTGATGTTTCGGGCCGACTTCTCCCCCATGCGGTCCAGCGGGGCGAGGTCCGAGGCCGTCAGCCGGTAGAGGTCCGCCACGGACCGGACGAGCCCCCGCTCCACAAGCTGGTCAACCAGGCGCTCGCCAAGGCCGCGGATGTCCATGCCGTCCCTGGACGCGAAGTGCCGGAGCCCCTCCTTGAGCTGGGCAGGGCAGGACAGGCTGTTGACGCATCGCAGGGCGACCTCGCCGTCGAGACGGACCGCCGGGCTGCCGCAGGCCGGGCAGACGGACGGCATGACGAACTCGCGCTCCGACCCGTCCCGGACCTCGGGCAGGGGGCCCAGTATCTCCGGGATGATCTCGCCGGCCTTGCGCACCCGGACCAGGTCGCCGATCCGGACGTCCTTGCGGCGGAGTTCGTCCTCGTTGTGCAGGCTCGCCCGCCGGACGACGGTCCCCGAGAGCGCGACGGGCTCGAGGACGGCCACGGGCGTGAGGGCCCCCGTGCGTCCCACGGAGACGAGGATGTCCGTGAGCCTCGTCACCTTCTCCTCGGGGGGGTACTTGAAAGCGATGGCCCACCGGGGGGCATGGGACGTGCTGCCCAGAGCCTCCCATTCGGCGAGGGCGTTCAGCTTCACCACGACGCCGTCCGTGGCGTAGGACAGGTCGAGGCGCCGGGTGCGCCATTCGTCCACGAAGGACCGGACCGACGGGCCGTCGGGGCAGAGCGTCCAGGCCTTCTGGACGGGGAGCCCCATGGCAGCCAGCCACCGAAGCAGCTCCTCCTGGGTGGCGAGGCCCGCGGCCTCGGGCTCCACGACGGCGTAGAGGTATATGGACAGACGACGCTTCGCCGTCACCGCGGGGTCGAGCTGCCGGAGGCTCCCGGCGGCGGCGTTCCTCGGGTTCGCGAAGACGGGTTCCCCCAGGTCCTCCCGCTCCTCGTTCAGGGCCGCGAAGTACTTCCGGTCCAGCAGGACCTCGCCCCGCACCTCCAGGCGCCGGGGGGCCCCGTCGGGGAGGCGCAGGGGCAGGGACCGGATGGTCCGGATGTTCGCCGTGACGTCCTCGCCCACCCGTCCGTCGCCCCTGGTGGTGCCCCGGACGAGCAGGCCGTCCTCGTAGAGCAGCGAGACGGCCAGACCGTCGATCTTCAGCTCGCAGACGTACCCGGAGGCACTGGAAGGTGCCGTCCGGGTCAGAAAGGCGTCCAGGTCCTCCATAGAGAGGGCGTTGTCCAGGCTGAGCATGGGGACGGGGTGCGCCACTTTGACGAACCGCTCCGATGCCCGGCCGCCCACGCGCTTCGTCGGCGAGTCGGGGGCGTCGAACTGGGGATACTCGGCCTCGAGGCGGCGGAGCTCGGCGAAGAGCCTGTCGTATTCATCGTCGGGGATCTCCGGCGCGTCGAGCACGTAGTACTGATACCCGTAGCGGGCGAGGTCCCGCCGGAGCGCCCCGATGCGATCCCGGATGACGGTGAGGTCGGCCTCCCGCGTCACTGTTCCTCGGGCTCCTCCGTGCTCCCCTGGGCGGTCAGGGGCCTCATCGTCGGGAAGAAGAGGACGTCCCGGATGGAGCGGGAGTCCGTGAGGAACATGACCAGACGGTCCACGCCGATGCCCATGCCGCCCGTGGGGGGCAGGCCCATCTCGATGGCGTTGATGAAGTCCTCGTCGAAGGCGTGGGCCTCCTCGTCGCCGGCCTCCTTCTTCAGGAGCTGGTCCTCGAAGCGCTTCCGCTGATCGATCGGGTCGTTCAGCTCGTTGAAGGCATTGGCTACCTCCTTGCCGCAGACGAAGAGCTCGAAGCGCCGGGTGTAGTCCGGGTTGTCGGGGTCCCGCTTCGCCAGGGGAGATATCTCCGTCGGGTGCCCCGTGACGAAGGTGGGCTGAACGAGCCTGTCCTCCACGAAGGTCTCGAAAAGAAGGTTCAGCACGGCGAAGCGGCTCTCGTTCCCCGTGAGCTCCACGCCCCGGGCGGCGGCGAGTGTCCTGGCCTCGCCGTCGTCCGTCATGCTCGAGATGTCCACGCCCGTGTGCTCCTTCACGAGGTCCAGCATGGAGGCCCTGCGGAAGGGCTTCTCGAAGTCGATCGCCACGCCCTGATAGGTCAGGACTTTCGGGACGTCGGGGCCGACGACGACCTCCGCCGCGTTCCGGATGATCTCCTCGGCGAGGGCCATCATGTCCTCGTAGTCGGCGTAGGGCCAGTAGACCTCCATGCAGGTGAACTCGGGGTTGTGCATGGCGTCGAGCCCCTCGTTCCGGAAGTTCTTCCCCATCTCGTAGACCCGGCCGAACATGCCCACCACGAGGCGCTTGAGGTAGAGCTCCGTGGCGATCCTGAGGTACATCTCGATCCCCAGGGCGTTGTGGTACGTCGTGAAGGGGCGGGCGTTGGCCCCTCCGGCGAGCACGGACAGGATGGGCGTCTCCACCTCGATGGTGCCGTGGTCCTCCAGGGTCTTCCGGATGGAGGAGAGGATGCGGGAGCGCTTCCTGAAGACCTCCCGCACGTCGGGGTTAGCGATGAGGTCCATGTACCGCCGGCGATAGCGGACCTCCGTGTCCTTCAGGCCGTGCCACTTCTCGGGGAGGGGGCGGAGGGCCTTGCAGAGCAGACGGCACTCCAGGACGCGGATCGTGAGCTCGCCTCTCTGGGTCCGGAAGGGATACCCCGTGATGCCCACCCAGTCGCCCGAGTCCACCCACTTCTTCACGAAGGAGTACTTCTCCTCCCCCATGACGTCGAACTGGAAGTAGAGCTGAAGGTTGTCCGTCTCGTCGGCCAGGTTGGCGAAGATGGCCTTGCCGTGCTTCCGAAGCGTCATCACCCGGCCGGCCGTGACGATGAGAAGCGACTCGTCCACCTCGTCCTGGGCGAGATGGCTGTAGCGCTCCCGGACGTAGGAGAGGGGGTGCGTCCGCTCCCACCGCTCCACGAGGTAGGGGTTGTATCCCTCCTCCGAGAGCAGCCTCTCGAGCTTGTCCTTTCTCTGGCGGACGATCTCGTCCTCCTGTATTCCGTCATCCGGACGGGGGGCGTCCTCCCGTTGGTTCTTCCCCTTCTGCGTGCTCACCGTTTCATTCTCCCCTTTCGAAGTACTCGTCCCAGCACGCCACTCGCTCCCTGAGTTCAGGCCAGGAGTGGATCAGTGCCACCGCTCTGCGCATCTCCCCTATCCCCCGCTCACCGCGAAACAGCCCGGAGAGCAGGCGTTTCATGAAGAGAACGGCCTGCTTCGGGCCGCACAGCGCATTCACCTCGTCGCCGAACTGGAGCAGCAGCGTCGCCTGGAGGCGGGGCGTCGGATTCCTGTATGTATTATGCACGTCAAAACCGAGAAACGCCAGCGTCTTCGGAAAAAGAAAGGGGTTGGCGATGGCTCCCCGGGCCAGCAGCACGGCGCCGCACCCCATATCCAGGTACTCCTTCGCCCGCTCGGGCGAGAGGACGTCCCCGCTGGCGCCTATGCGCGCCCCGAATCGCCGCGCCAGGCTCCGCACCGCCTCCACGTCCGCGACCCCCTCGTACCGCTGGGCCGGTGTTCGGCCGTGGATCCATACCATGGCGGCCCCGGCGTCGAACAGCGCCTCGGCGAAGGCCTCGGTGGTCAGAGGGGCTCCCTCGGGGCACTTGCGGATCTTCGGCCACACGGGGCGCCCGAAGCGGGTCAGAGCCCGCACCATGTCGATGGCCACGTCGGGACGGCTCAGCAGCCGGGAGCCCGACCCCCGCTTCAGGACCTTCGGCATGGGGCAGGCCATGTTGATCCCCAGGGCGGGGAAGGGCTGCGCCGAGAGGGCGCTCTCCGCCCCGGCGGCCAGCGTGTCGGCGTCGCCGGCGAAGAGCTGGAGGATCACCGGCGCCTCCCCGGGCAGAACCCTGGTCATGGAGGCCGTCT
>CALCQG010000131.1 GCA_937897575.1 uncultured Synergistales bacterium
CGGACTTCGCGCCGCTGATCGCCAACCCCATCACCTTCCTGCTCGGCGCCGCGGCTCAGCTCGGCGTCTTCGTGGCCATCTTCGGCGCCATGGCCGCCGGCTTCTCCATACGGGAGGCGGCGTGCATCGGGATCATCGGCGGTGCGGACGGTCCCACGGCCATCTACCTGACGATGAAGCTTGCGCCTCAGATTCTTGGGGCCATCGCCGTGGCGGCGTACAGCTACATGTCCCTGGTGCCGCTGATTCAGCCGCCGGTGATCAAGATGCTCACCACCAAGGCGGACCGGGCCATCCGCATGGACACCCTCCGCCCCGTGACGAAACTGGAGAAGGTTCTCTTCCCGATCATCTGCACCGTCATGTCCGGTCTGATCCTCCCCATGTCGGTTCCTCTGATCGGCGTGCTGATGTTCGGGAACCTGCTTCGGGAGAGCGGAGTGACGGAGCGTCTGAGCCTTGCGGCGCAGAACGAGATACTGAACACGACGACGATCTTCCTGGGTCTCTCTGTGGGCGCGACCATGAGCGCCGACAAGTTTTTGACCATGGGAACGATCAAGATCATCTTTTTGGGGCTTGTGGCCTTCATCTTCAGCACGGCGGGCGGCGTTCTGTTCGGCCAGCTGATGAAGAAGTGGAGCGGCGGCAAGATCAACCCGATGATCGGGTCGGCCGGGGTGTCGGCCGTACCGATGGCGGCGCGGGTGGTCCAGAGGGTGTGCCAGGAGGAGAACCCCGGGAACTTCCTTCTGATGCACGCCATGGGTCCGAACGTTGCCGGAGTCATCGGGACGGCTGTGGCGGCGGGGGTCATGCTCACACTCCTCAACTAAAAGAACTGCTTGCGGCAAAGCCCCTCTCCGGGTCGGAGAGGGGCTTTTTTTCGGGAAGGAGTACTGCCTTTCCCTGCGACAGGTGGTATTATAAACGCGGCACATCCATCCAGGGAGGGGACAGCCCATGAAAATCGCGATCGGCTCCGACCACGCGGGGTATGAACTGAAGGCAACACTTCTGCGCCATCTTCAGGAGAAGGGCTTCGACGATGTCCTCGATATGGGAACGAATTCGGCCGCCCAACCCTGCGATTATCCCGACATCGCGTTCCGGGTCGCCGAAGGGGTTGCGCGGGGCAGGGCGGAACGGGGCATCCTGCTGTGCGGGACGGGGATAGGCATGTCCATCGCGGCCAACAAGGTCCCCGGCGTCTATGCGGCCCACTGCCACGACGTGGAGTCCGCCCGGCTGAGCCGTGAGCACAACAACTCGAACGTGCTGACCATGGGGGCCCGGATCATTCCACCGAACCTGGCTGTCGCAATCGTCGATACCTGGCTCGCGACGGCTTTCGAGGGCGGACGGCACACCCGGCGCCTCGCCAAGATCATGGACTTCGAGCAGAGGGTCTCTCCCGGGTGCGTGCTTTCGGAGAAGGGGAGGACGGTCATCTTCGACCACGCACTCATCCGGCACAAGGTCACCATGATCCGGAACAAAGACACGTCCGTCAAGGAGTTCCGCGAACTGGTCCAGGAAATAGCCGGCCTCATGGTCTACGAGATAACCCGTGACCTCCCCCTGGTGCAGGTCGACGTGGACACCCCCATCGAACGGACGAAGGGGTTCACCCTGGAGGGGAAGAAGCTGGCCATCATCCCCATTCTGAGGGCCGGGCTGGGCATGGTGGACGGAATTCTTCAGCTCGTGCCGAACGCCAAGGTCGGCCACATCGGGCTCTACAGGGACCCCGAGACGCTGCTGCCCGTGGAGTACTACTGCAAACTCCCCGGCGACATCAGCGAACGGGACATCTACATCCTCGACCCCATGCTCGCCACGGGAGGGTCCGCAGCGGCCGCGATCCAGCTGGTCAAGGACAGAGGCGGACGGAAGATATCCCTCGTGAGCATCATCGCCGCCCCGGAGGGCGTTTCCAAGGTCCACGAGGACCATCCCGACGTGGACATCTACGCCGCAGCCCTCGACACCCGTCTGAACGATCACGG
>CALCQG010000132.1 GCA_937897575.1 uncultured Synergistales bacterium
AAGGCCCCCACCACCCGCCCCAGAAGGGCGTGATCGTTGTTGTCCCGCGCCGAGAGGATCCTGAGGGTCTCGGCCCCGGACACGTCCCCGTAGATGACCCGCTTGGGCACGAGCCCCGCGAGGGAGACGGACCGGATGCCCCGGGCCATCATGTCCCGGGCGACGGCCTCGAGGTTCAGCTTTCCGTCGGCGCCCGGCAGGGTCAGGAGGTCCACCGTCCGCTCCGGCGAGACGCCCGGGAGCGCGCCGCCTCCCGCCCGATAGACGACCAGGGGGATCTCTCGCTCCGCAATATGCCGTGCCACGACGGCGGGAAGGTCCCCCTCGCCGGCGATGAGCCCCACAGGGCCTCTGATGTCCGCTCCGTGCATCGTATCCTCCTCTCTGCCTACCCGTTCGCCCGGTGGGCGAACCAGCCGCCGACCAGCAGGAACAGGATGTTGGGCATCCAGGCCGCCAGCACGGGCTGCAGGATGCCCGCCTCGGCGAGGGCCCGACCAAAGGACATGGTCACGTAGTACGCGAAGACGACGAGGACGCTCACTCCGAAGCCGATGCCGGGCCCCGCCCTGCTGGATCGGACGCCCAGGCTCGCCCCGAGGATGGAGAGGACGACGCTCGCCCAGGGCACGGCCAGCCGGAGGTGAAACATCACCCAAAGGGGGGTGTAGTCCTTCCCCTCCTTCTCCAGGAGGGCTATCCGGCCAAGAAGCTCCATGGAGCTCATCTCCTGGGGTTTTCGTGACGCCTGCCCCACCTGGGTGGGGGTGAGCTTCAGCTGAAGCTTCTGCCGCTCGAACTGGAAGAGCGGCAGCACCTTGCCGTCCACCGTCACCTCGAAGACCTGCCCCTGCTCGAGCCACCACTCGCCCTCTCGCCACACGCCCCTGTCGGCGGTGGAGATGCGCGCCAGGCGCCCCTGTTCGAACTCCTGGACCACCACGCTCTTCATGGTGCCGTCCTCGGGACGGAGCTCGCCCAGGTAGATCACCCGGTTCAGGTTGCCGCCGCTCTCCTCCTTCAGGAAGACCTTCGCCATGAAGGCCGCGGGCTTCTCCTTCAGGACCTCGTACTTCATGAGGTTCTCCGCCGCCCGGTTCGCGAAGGGGACGATGGTCTCCGCCCCCACCATGGTGACGATGCCGATAAAGACGGAGGCCAGGACGACGGGGCGGAGGATGCGATAGAAGGGCACGCCCGCCGCCTTGAGGGCAACGATCTCGCTGTTGCCCGAGAGACGGCTGAAGGAGAGCAGCGACGAGAGGAGGCTCGCCATGGGCAGCGTCAGCGAGATGACCTCCGGCAGGCGGTAGAGGAAGAGCCGCATCACGACGCCCAGAGGAATTTTCTTTTCTATCAGGAGCGATGCGGCCTGGAAGAGGAGGTCCCCGGCGATGAAGATCATGGTGAAGGCCATCACCCCGAAGATGAAGGTGCTGGAGAGCTCCTTCCGGATGTACCGATCGAGCAGGCCGAAGCGCCGCCCCAGGCTCACCGGCTCTCCCTCCCGTTTTTGCGGAGGATGAACTCGGCGGCCTCCCGGACGGCTCCGTACCCGCCGGGCGAGGCGGTGACGTACCCCGCGGCGGACTTGGCCTCGGGCGTTCCGTCGGAGGGGGCGAGGGCGAGCCCGGCCATGCGGAGGCACTCCACGTCGTTCACGTCGTCGCCCATGTAGGCCACCTCCCGAGGCTCCAGGCCGCGCTCCTCCATGAGCTTCGTCAGCACGGCGAGCTTGTCCGGCACGCCGTTGAAGAGGAGGGCCACCTTGAGATCCCCGGCCCGCTGCTCCGTGGCCGCGGAGTACCGCCCGCTGATGAGAGCCGTCTCGACCCCCGCGTCCCGCAGCAGGACGATGCCCATGCCGTCCTTGATATCGAACCGCTTCATCTCGCCGCCCCGACCGTCGAGGTAGAGCCCTCCGTCGGTGAAGGTCCCGTCCACGTCCAGCGCGAAGAGCCTAATCATCGTGCTCCCTTTCGCTGTGGCTCCTCGTCCAGTGCATCAGCCCCCGCTTCGTCTTTCTGTGAAGGGAGTCCCTGCAGAAGGCCAGGATCTCTCGCTCGATGGGGGCGAGGGACTCCTCCTGCCCGGAGAGCCGGTCGATCGCCCCCTGGAAGGAGATGTTCTCAAAGAAGAGCGATTCGTAGAGGGTGCGGGCCTTGGTTCTGTCCGAAGCGCTGTAGCCCGCCCGGCGGAGCCCTATGACGTTCAGCCCGTAGGAGACGGCCGGGTTTCCCTCCACGAGGCAGAAGGGGGGCACATCCTTGACGATCTTGCTGAGCCCGCCGATCATGCAGAGCTTGCCGATGTGGACGAACTGATGGACGCCGGCCATGCCGCCGAGGACCGCCCCGTCGTCCACAGCGGCGAACCCGGCCAGCCCGACCTTGTTCGTTATGGTGACGTTCCGGCCGATCCTCGTGTTGTGGGCGAGGTGCGCCCCCTCCATGATCAGACAGTGATCCCCCACGGAGGTGCAGTTCCCCTCGCCGGTGGCGCGGTTGATGGTGACGAACTCCCGCACTGTGACCTCATTGCCGATCCGTACCCAGGTTTCCTCGCCGCCGAAGGCGTGGTCCTGGGGGTCTCCGCCGATGACGGAGTGCTGGCTGAAGCGGCAGTTCTCTCCCGTCTCGACGAAGTCCACGAACGTCGTGTAGGGATCGAGAACGGTGCCCGCCCCGATTCGGACGTTGTCTCCAACCACGCAGAAGGCCCCGACGGTGACGTTGTCGCCCAGCTCCGCCCTGGGCGATACGATGGCCGTCGGATGAACGGAGATCATCGTCCGGCCTCCTCCTTGCCCCCGACGGAACCGGATACATCCGATCGTTTGAGCGTATCCGCAGCCATGAAGCTGTACTGCGCCTCGGCGACGATCTGTCCGTCCACCCGTCCGACGGCGCGGACCTTGCCCATCTTTCCCCGCACCTGCAGCAACTCGCCGGTGGTCACCAGCTGATCGCCGGGACGAACGGGGCGCCGGAACTTTGCCTTCTCCACGCCCGTGAGGAAGGTGATGATGGCCTTTCCAAGGCCGGTCCTCGTCGACATGATCATGGCCGCAACCTGCCCCATGGCCTCCAGAATGAGGACGCCGGGCATGACGGGCTCGTTGGGGAAGTGCCCCTGAAAGAAGGGCTCGTTGTAGGTGACGTTCTTGTACCCTACGGCGTGGTTCTCGTCCAGCTCGAGGATCCGGTCCACGAGAAGGAACGGGTATCGGTGGGGCAGACACTCCATGATCTTGTCGATATCGTACATTTGTCGTCTCCTTTTTTCAGAGTGTGCCGGCGGCCCGCTTCAGTTTCTCCACGAGGCGGCAGTGCAGCGTATGGCCCGATCGAAGGGCCGCGATCCTGCCCCGGAGAGGGGCGCCCAGGAGGTAGAGGTCCCCCAGGAGGTCCAGGATCTTGTGACGGACGAACTCGTCGGGGAAACGCAGGCCGCCCAGGGCCTGAACGTCCTCCGTGCCGACGAGAAGAGCGTTCTCGAGGCTCCCTCCCAGGGCGAGCCCCCGGGCCCGGAGGTCGTCCATCTCCGAAGCGAGAGCGAAGGTCCGGGCGGGAGCAAGCTCGCCGAGGAAGTCGTCCCGGGCGGGGCGGAAGTCGGCCATCTGGGTCCCGATGGGCCGTTCCTCGTACCGGATGACGTAGGTTATCCACAGCTCCGGGCAGGGGAAGGCCGCCACGACGGCCCCCCGCGTCTCATCCTCCACCGCGACGGGAACCGCCAGGTCCACACCCTTGGGCATCTCGTCCGCCCCGGCGGGGCGTGAGGCCGCCGCAAGCCCGCGGGCAAAGGCGGCGGAACAGCCGTCCAGGCAGGGGACCTCGGGGCCATCGAGTTCGACGGTCGCCGAGTAGATGCCGAGCCCCGCAAGGGCGGCAAAGAGATGCTCCGTCGTCCGGAGGGACCCGCCGCCCGGCAGGAGGACCTCCGTCCCCCGCCCGGTGCCCGAGAGACCGCAGGACGAAAGAGGGGCTTCGCCGCCTCCAGTCCGGAGCAGAACGCCCTGTCCGACCTCTCCCGGCAGGACCCGGACCGTCGCCGGTACACCCGTGTGCAGGCCCGTGCCCGAGAAAGAGACGGCCTCGACCATCCGGCGAAAGGTCATCACGCTCCGTCCCCTTCGCCCCTCTTGCCCTCCAGCAGGCGCTCGAGCGTCCGGACTCGCGACAGGAGGTCGGGGACCCTCTGAAGGGCTGCCTGAAACCGCAGCTCCGTACTGTGCTCCCGGGCTGGAAACCCCGAGACTACCCGGCCCGCCGGGATGTCCTTCGTCACGCCGGCATTGCCGGCGACGGTGACGCCGCTGCCGATGGTCACGTGATCCCGGACGCCGCTTCTGGCCGCCATGATGACATTGTCCCCCAAGTGGACGCTTCCGGCAATCCCCGTCATGGCGACGAGAATGCAGTTCTTCCCTATCCGGACGTTATGGCCGAGGTGGATATGGTTGTCCAACTTGGTGGAGTCTCCGATGACCGTGTCGTCCAGAGTCCCGCGGTCGACGGTCGTGCAGGCCCCTATCTCCACGTCGTCGCCCAGAACCACGCCGCCGAGCTGGGGGACCTTCTCCGTCGAATGACCGCCCCCCGCCGGGACGATGCCGAACCCGTCGCACCCGAGGACCGCTCCGCCGTGGATGAGACACCGCGCTCCCGTTCGAACCCGCGTCATCAAAACCGCGTTGGGACCGATCACCGTGTGATGTCCCACAACGCAGCCGGGGCCCACGAACACACCCGCCTCAAGGACGGCCTCCTCCCCCACGACGGCACCCTCCTCCACGACGCAGTGAGGGCCGATCCACGCCGACGAGGCGACACGGGCTTCGGGGGAGACGACGGCGCTCGGGTGAATGCCCGACCGCACCGGACGTCTCAGTTCGAAGAGGGAGAGCAGGACGGGAAAGGCCTCCTGGGCGTTCTCGACGACGACGCCCCGGGCCGACGGCCTGGCCTCGAAGACGGAGCGCTCTCCCACGATAAAGGCCTCCGGCGGGACAACCACAGGGTCGCCGGCGTCGCGAAGGAGACAGATCCGGCCGCTCACGGCCCGCTCCGGGGACGTGACGCCCAAGACGAGCGCCTCCCCGTCGCCCACGACGGTTCCACCCAGGGCGAGCGCAATATTCTTCAGAGATGAGGAAAAGTTTTCTTCCATGGGAATCACTCCATCCGTTCGTCTACAGGTCGGCGATGGCCTTCAGGCTGATCGTGTCGTCATCCCTGTCGTCGTAGTGCAGTTCCAGCGAGAGGTGGCCCGTCAGCCGGTACCCGACGCCGAGGTTATGGTCGCCGTCGTCGCTCACGCGCCACCAGAAATAGGGCTCCCGGATGCCTCCGGCGATCCACAGGCGAAACCAGGTCTGATTGCCCGGAAAGGCCTGCTCGGCCCCCAGGAGGACGTTCTTCCAGGGGCTCCAGCGGATGCCCCATCGGCTCTCGAGGGAGAAGTCGTTGGCCGACAGGACCCATTCGCCGTAGAGCTCCATGGGGAATCTGGACGTCAGCAGAAACTTGCGTCCGAAGTGCACGCCGAGCTCCGGGTACCGGTCGTCGGTGCCGACGTAAGCGGCGATCCAGGCCCGGACGACGTACCGGTCGCTCTCCACGGCGGCCTTGGCGGAGGCGAGCTGCGCCGGGGTAAAGGTGACGTCCACCTCGGTCTTCGCCTGCTCCGCCGTGCTCCCGGACTCGAGGGTCGCCGCCGCATAGGCCTCGATGCGCTTCCTGTTCTGCTCCGCCCACGCTACGGGAAGGCCGATGAGGGGCGAGAGGGCGAGCAACATGTCCCCCCTCATGTCCGACCGGAAGAGGAGAGGGAAGGTGGACGACGAGATGTCGGGGACGATGGCCAGGACGAAGGGAGGATCGGGGGTGAAGGATATCTGCAGCGCCCCCTGCTCCTCCTGGAGCTTCACCAGAAGGGACGGCCGCCACCCGGGAACCCGCCTTGCGCACAAGGAGTCGATCTCGTCCCTGAGGGCCACGTCCGCCCAGGTGAGGGCATCGAGGGGAAGGGGGCCGATGGTCCGCCCTATCTCCTCGTCCAATCCCTTCAGGCTCTCGCCAAACCAGCTCCCGAAGGGGTCGGCCAGTTTGGGAGCCTGTACCTCGACAGCCCAGTCCATCCCCTTCTCGGGGCGCAGCGCTACGGTCAGATTCTCCCCGTCGTAGGACGATCCGGCCACCCGGTACCCGGTGAAGACCCGCTCGGCAACTGTGGTCAACAGCGCCAGAGCCTCGTTCGTCGACCGCTTCCCCGCCTCGGGCGTTATCTCAGCCCACACGGAGGACAGGCTCGACTCCACCGCCGATCTGAGCCAGTCCGGGACGCCCTCCGCCCGAACAGCCGCCAAAACGGGGCGCGGAAAAAGAAGGGCTGCGGCGAAGAACACGACCGCCACAGCCCGTTTCATTCGAACAGGATTCGCCCGTCCCATCCCTGTCACCCTTCGTTTCCTCCGCTTTTAGAACATCTCTCCGAACCCGAAGTGGGTCTTGGATTCTCTTTCACCCTCGGCGTAGTCGAGCCGGAAGTTCCCGAAGGGCGTCTTCACCCGGACGCCGACACCCCAAGAGTCGTGGAGGTCGCCCAGGTCGAAGCTGGTGTTCTTCTGTCCCGCCCTCGGGAAGGGGTGATTCCAGGCGTTCCCCATATCGTAGAAGATCACGAGCCCGAAGGCCTTCTGAATCGGGATGCGGAGCTCGGCGTTGAACAGGAGCATCTCCGAGCCCTCGAACTCGCCGCCGTCGTAGCCCCGGAGCGTGGAGGACCCTCCGAGGGAGTACAGGGACGCCGTGGGGACGAAGCCCGAGGAGAAGCCCGCCCGGAGCCGCGTGGCGAAGATGATCGGGTTGTCCTCGGTGATGAAGGTGCTGTCGAACAGGTCGCCCAGGCCCGTCAGAGGCAGGTAGTACCGGAACTGGATCCAGTACTTGGTGTAGTCGTAGTCGCTTCCGAGGAAGTCCAGGGCCTTTTCCACGTTCACGTCGATGACGTCGCCCTTCGGGAAGCTGAGGTAGGGGTCCCTGTTGTCCCGGGTGACGGTCCCTATGACGGAGAAGACCTTGCCCTGGGTGAGCTCTTTCACCGCCTCGGGAAAGCGCACGTTCTTGATGTTGAGGGCCTCGTACTCCTTCCAGTCCAGCGTGAGGAACCAGCTGTACTTCTCGTCGCGGCCGAACTTGCGTCCGGCGCCAATGTAGTAGTTGATCATCCGGTCGTCGAACTCCAGCTGCCGGACGCCGTCCCTGTAGTAGTACCGGTCCTCCCACTCCCGCCGCATGGCGCCGATCTTCCAGCCGAAATACCGCTTGTCCATGTAGGGATCGGAGTAGGTCACCCAGTACTGCTCGTTGTCGCCCACCTCGAACCCCGCCTCCAGGACCTGCCCCGTCCCCTGCCAGTTGGTGTCCGAGTAGGAGAGGCCGCCAGACCAGCCGCTCTCCGTCCCGTGGCTCACGGACAGGCCGATCTTTCCCGTCTTCTGTTCCACGACGGTCAGCACGAGATCGATGACGTCCGGGGCGCTGCCGGGCTCGAAGCCAACGTTCACGTCCTCGAAGAAGCCCTTGTTCTGGAGCTTCGCCAGCGAATGGCGCAGAATCTTGGCGTTGAAGGGGTCGCCGGACTTCAGCTTCAGCTCCCGCTCGATGACCCTCGTCTTCGTCTTTCTGTTGCCCTGGATGACGATGTTGCCGATCTTCGGCTCCACGATCTTCACGTCGATCGTGCCGCCGCTCATGGCCACGTCGGTCACCTTCACCATGGGGTACCCTTCTTTGGCGTACTTTTCCTGGATCCGGTCGAGGTCATGCCGGAAGAAGACGCGGTTGAACACGTTGCCCGGCAGCGTGAAGACCAGCTTCAACAGCTCCTCGTCGGAGAGTATCTCGTTCCCCGAGAAGGTAATGCTCTCCACGATGGGGTTTTCCTGGACCTTGTAGGTCACCCCGGCGCCTCCGGCGATGGTCCTCAGATCGATGTCGACGAAGGAGAAGAATCCCAGCCCGTATATGGCCTCCACGTCCTTCTGGAGCTGCTCCCTGTTGAGTGGCTCGCCCACTTTCGTTCCCACGACGGAGAGAATATGCTCCGCCACCACATGGGAGTTCCCCTCAACACCGAGCGACGAGACGCGCAACTCCGCTCCTTGGAGCGGGGCACAGGCCAAAACGATTCCCACAACTGCCATTATGAATACGGACCGGATCCTCTTCATCTGCTATTGTCCTCTCCTTCCAACTTCTTCCGGAGTCTCCCGAACGTACCGGATCGGGGATTCGGCGGTGTTCAGCGCCTCTTTTCCGATCTGCACGAGGGAGTACACCGCGTCCATATCGTGTGTTTCACGTGGTGCTGTCCGCGTATTCCGACCCGACGGTACGACGGGAGGGCGCTCGGACGTCCGCTTCGTTTCGGGGCGCGGCAATATCGAACCTTGCAAGGGGGCAGATTGCTCCTCGGACAGCGAAGCGAAGTTCGCCTCGCTGAGCCCCTTGCGCAGAGAGGCGAGCAGATTTTTCTCGTCCGCCGAAACCCACTCGAGGCTCGGCTCAGATTCTACCACAACAAGGGCGTTCTGTGCCGGCGGCGTCGCGAGAGGGACTGCGGCCAGCAGCAGCAGCAGACAGGCTGTGCACGTGACGCCGAGCGTCCGCACCGCACCTCTGGCGGGATTGCTTTTTCGCCCCGCCCCCTCCGCCAGAGCCCACAGATCCTGGCGGGCCTCCTCCATCTCGGCCTTGGCGCACTCCATGTCGAGCAGCGCGTTCTGCCAGGACTGAGCCCCGCACCCCTTCGAACATCGTTCAAGCCAGCGGATGACGCGAGCTATCTTTTTCTCCATGCCTTACCTCCCGACGAGCAAAACAGGACGATACACTCTTTATCCCCGGCCGGTCCCCCTCTGTGGCATCGAGGGACCCACTTTTCGGGACGAAGCTATCGCTCCTCCCGGAGCATCCACTCCCGGAGCCTGGACAGGCCGCTCCGTTTCAGGCGGTGGACGTGGCTCACGTCGATGCCTCGTTCCTCGGCCACGTCCCGCGCGGCCTTTCCCTCGATGAAGAGCTCCTGCACGATCTGCCCCTCACGCTCAGGAAGGCGCTCCATGCACTCCGAAAGAGCGAAGAGGGTGTCGAATCCGTCCTGCCCGAAGGGTTCGGTGGGCTCCCGGAACAGGAGCTCGATCTCCTCCACGGGCACAGGAGCCTTCCTCTCGGAGCGCTGGATGAAGTTCACCATCCGGCCCTTTATTCGGTAGAAGGCATAGGTGGTGAATCGAAGGTGCCGGGCGGGCTCGAAGCGGTCCACGGCCTGCACGAGGGCGACCATCCCCTCCTGGATGAGGTCCTGGCGCGACGAGGGACGGACCTGAAAACGCCTGGCAAGCCAGAAGACCAGCGGCCGATAGGCGACGATGAGACGCTCCCGCGCCATTTCGTCCCCCTCATCCCTGGCACGATGCCAGAACTCCGCCTCCTCGCCGGGCGCAAGGGGGCCGCAGGTCCCTCTCTCCCCATCCTCCCGCGAGGTCGGGACACTTTTCTCTTCTTCGGATAGCTCGTGCTTTTTTCTCATATCGGCACCCCCATCGGGGAACGGCGCCATTGTACCAGAAAAGGCGCCTCTTTTACGATGGAAAGGGAAGGGCTTTGCACCCCGACGTCAGCACGTGGAGTTCGTCGTTCAGGAAGACGAGGGAGGGCCCCCACTCTTCGGACAGTTCAACGCAGCTCACGGAGCAGTTGCCGATCCGCATCCGCCACATGGCCGAGGGAGGCAGGTTCAGCAGCGTGGCGAGGGCGACGCGGACGATGCCGCCGTGGCTGACGATCACATTCGCAGGGCAATCGTTTTCGAGGATGGTGTCCAGGACATCCCGGACCCGCGCGTACAGCTCCGAGAAGGTCTCGCCCCCGGGGGGCACCGAGCCGAAAGGGTCCAGCCGCCACTGGCCGTAGATCTCGGGGTCGCTGGTCCGTATCTCGCCCACCACCCGTCCCTCCCAGTCCCCGAAGCACATCTCGGACAGGCCGCCGTGAACCTGGGGCGTCACACCGGGCTGCAGGGAGCAGAGGATGACCGCCGTCTCGTAGGCCCGGGCCAGAGGGCTCGTGTGGACCTGAAAGGGTCCCATTCCCTGAAAGCGCTGAGCGACAAACCCCGCCTGGCGACGCCCTTCTTCGCTCAGCGGAACGTCGCTCCGCCCCTGGAACCGGGCCTGTCTGTTCCACTCCGTCACGCCGTGGCGGACGAGGTATATCCTCTTCTTCACCATGGAGACTCTCCCTCTCCTCATGTCTTGCACGAATGATACCACGACGCCGCACCCGGAGGGAGAGTCCATCATCCACCTCTTGTAGGTTCACCAGGCGGTAGTAGCTGTCGGAGTAGCGGTGCAGACAGACCGTCCTCTGCCGCAGAGGAGACAAGGAAGAACGGAATGCTGTATCCGAGACCGTGGCGTTCATCGCTCCTCCTCCCCGATGCTTTCGAGGAGCGTAATGAATCCCACGCTCTTTTCAGGCCGAGCACGGTCCATGGGGCAATAATACCGAGGGAAAGAGCCGATGGATACCGGATAAATACGGAAAGAAAGGAAGATCTTCGAATCTTTATCTCGCGAGCCATGACCCCGCGGCGTCCTCCCTGCCGGCGATGGGACAAAAAAGTGGGGAACATTCTCGGTCTGATGTCTTCACGCAAAGTTCGGGATTTCCTTGGCGTCTCTCTTCCTCCAACGTGGCACTTCGTGCCCACCGTAGAGCGGAACTATGAACACGGGTTCCGATTGAATCCTCAGTCACCGCACGCAAAGCAAAGGTCCCTCGGGCGTACGCCCGAGGGACCTTTGCTTTTTCTGGAGCCGGCGTCCAGACTCGAACTGGAGACCTGCGCATTACGAGTGCGCTGCTCTACCTACTGAGCTACGCCGGCGTTCCTGCGAAGTGGCGGTCCCAACGGGATTCGAACCCGTGTCACAGCCTTGAAAGGGCTGTGTCCTAGGCCACTGGACGATGGGACCGAAGATAGCGAAACTGGTGAGCCGTGTGGGAGTCGAACCCACGACGCCCGGATTAAAAGTCCGGTGCTCTGCCTACTGAGCTAACGGCTCGGCACGATCCGCATGCGCAAGTGATTATTTTACACAAAAAACCAGAGGAGTCAAGGTTTTATAAATTCCAGAGGAATGCACAAAGGGCAAAGGTTCCGGCATTTTCCCCTCTTCGTGTCGGAGCCTGATGCTCAAAATTCGAAACTTTTCCGGCGAGGTATCCGGATATTTCACGGAGGAGCAGCCTTGAAAATCGCCTGTGTCGTTGGCGATAAGAACCTCTCTCCTCGCTCCCGCCGACGAAGGATTTCGAAGACGCCTCGCAGGGTGCGCCGTGGTCTTCCAGGGTCTCATACTGAACCACTGGCCAAACAGCATAGAGGCGTCTTTGTGATGCCCATCAAGTAATACGCTGCCCTTATCCCGGAAAGTGCACTCTCCAACCAAGACAGTTCTCCCGTTCATCGCAAGGGGGGCTTCAGCGCGTTGTCTTGGAGGCTCGAATGGGGTGCCTCCACTGACAGGAGAGGCGGGGGTACCCCCGCCTCTCCTGTGGTCGCTTATTTGAAGAGGAGATCCGGAAGCCAGGTGACCAGTTTCGGGAAGGCGATGCACAGAGCCAGGCAGAGGAGCTGGGTCGCGACGTAGGGGACGATGGAGCGGTAAATGTCCGTCATGGTGACCTCCTTCGGCGCGATGCCCTTCATCATGAACAGCATGGTGCCGAAGGGGGGCGTCAGGTACCCCGTCTGGGTGTTCACCGCGTAGAGCACCCCAAGCCACAGGGGGTCGAAGCCGTAGATCGGCAGCAGGGGCAGTATGATGGGCAGGGTGATCATGAGGATGCTCCACGCGTCGATCACGCACCCCAGCAGGAACCATCCGACCTGTATGGCGATCAGCATGGTCCACCACCCGACCTCGTACTTCTGGACGAGGCCCACCACCATTCTGGAGGCTCCCAGCCCCATGTAGACGGCGGCGAATCCCTGGGCGGCGAAGAGAATCCACATCATGAAGCCCTGAACCTGGATGGTCGTGTAGGCCACGCTTTTGATCAGCGCCCAGTTGAGCCGTCTGTGGATGGCGCTGCACACGAAGGCCCCCAGGGCACCGACCGCCGCGGCCTCCGTCGGTGTGGCGATGCCGCTGTAGATGGAGCCCAGAACAGCGACGATGAGGATGAGGGGAAGGATGACCCCCTTGAGGGAGGCGACCTTCGCGTCCCAGTCGGCCCGTTCCTCCACAGGGATGGGGGGGCCGAGCTTCGGGTTGATATAGCACCGGATCAGAATATAGCCGATGATCAGCACGGAGCACAGCAGGCCTGCGGCCATCCCTCCGGCGAAGAGCCCGCCGATGGACACCTGGGCCATGGTCCCGTACAGGACCAGCGCAATGCTGGGAGGGATCAGGGGGCCGAGAACTCCTCCGGCGAGGATGCACCCCGTAGCGAGCCGCTTGTCGTACCCTCGCTTCAGCATCTCGGGGAGCGCCATGACGCCCATGACGACTACTCCGGTAGAGGCGATGCCCGACATGGCGGCTATCAGCGTGCAGGCCAGCACGGTGCCCACCGCCAGACCGCCCTTGATGCCGCCAGACCACCGGTACATCATCTCGTAGAGCCCTTCCGCCACACCCGATCGTTCGAGCACCACCGCCATGAGGACGAAAAGAGGCGCCGCCACAAGGGTTGTGGAGGACATCATGGAGAAGGTTCTGGCGACAATGATAAAGAGGGATTCGGGCCCCCAGAACGCGCCGGCAAAAATCACGGCCAGCCCCCCGAGCACAAAGGCCACCGGAAGACCTGCGGCAAGCAGGAAGAGCATGCTGCCGAAAAGCAGAACTGAAAGGAGTTCGATGCTCATAGGGTCACCTCAGTTCCCGGCGGCGGCTTCAGCGTCCGCACCGTCCATAAGCTCCCGCCCGGTTAGGGCCAGGTATCCGTCTTTGAGGGTCTTCGTCATCCCCTGGAGCAGCATGGTGACGGCGGCGAAGGGGACCGTCAGTTTGATGGGCCACACGTAGGGCCCCCACGTGCTGTCGGAGAACTCATTGATCTTGAAGCTCTCCCATGCCCAGGGAGCGCTCTTCCAGAGCAAAACCCCCACAAAAATATAGAACATGGACCAGGTGAAAAGATCGATGATCGCCTTGGTGCGTTTGGAGAAACGGGCATATACAACCTCTACGTTGACAAAGGCCCCCTTCTGCAGGGCGTAGGCTCCCCCGAGTATAAAGTGGGCGCCGTAGAGCATGCAGGAGGTCTCATGGGCCCAGATGGTCGGGCGCGTGAAGTAGTAGCGCATGACGACCTCATACACCAGCACGAGCATCATAGGATAGATAAAAAAGCTCGCGATCTTGGCGATCCACTCGTTCATGGTGTCGACGAACTGAATGAATCCGGTTAGCAACTGCAACCGCATCACCTCATCGAAAATTTTGGTTGTTGCAGCAAAAACCTCCCTCCCCGAAGAGAGGGAGGTTTCGCGGCTCCGTCCCGTTACTGTATGTAGCCGTAATCCTTCATAAACTGTTTGATGATCTCGACGGCCTTGGTGACCCGGGGATCCTTCTTTCCCTGCTCCTCGGAGACCTTGTCGAGATACGGAAGGGTGAACTCCTCGGTTATCCTTTTCACATCCTCGGGGCTGAATTCAATGTAGGTGGTCCCCCACTCCTTGAAGGACACGTTGAACATCTCACGCTCTTCCATGGTGACGGCGTCCATATAATCGGTGTTGAAGGCGAGGGAGGCCGTCGCGACGATCGCCTGAAGGTCGGCTGGAAGCTCGTCCCACGCCTTCTTGGAGGCCCAGAGCTCCATTCCCTGGGGTACCTGGAAGGCCGGCCCGATGAAGTACTTGCACACCTCGTAGAGCTTCAGGTCCCGGTACAGCCACCATGCTGTGCCGCTGCCGTCGAGGGTCCCCATGGCGATGGCCATGTAGGTCTCCGGGTGGGGAAGCATGACCGGGGATGCGCCGAAGTGCTCCACGAAGTCGGACATGGAGCCGAAGAACCGGACCTTGAACCCCTTGAGGTCCTCGAGGGAGTTGATCGGTTTCTTGCTCCAGAAATAGGTGTTGCCCACGCTGTGGCACCCAAGATAGTGGATGCCTCGCTCCTCCAGAGCCGACGCCACGAGATCGTCGAGCCCTCTGTGGTGGAAGAGCTCGTTGAACTCGTCGTTGGTCCTGGTGACAAAGGGCGGCATGCTTGGCGCGGTGACCCACCCCATGGGGATGGCCCCTCTGAAGAAGAGGGAGCTCGTGTTGGCTATCTGGATCATGTTGGCCTGCAGGGCTTTGTCCACTTCCGCGTAATCGACGAGCTCTCCGGCATAGTGCAGGCTCATCTTCAGCCTGCCGCCGGACATCTTCTCCACTCTTTCGATGAAAGGCTTGATGACGGACTCAACGGCCAGCGAACCGGGGGTATGATGACTCTGGAACTTCCACTCGTACACCTTGTCGTCCGCAGCCATGGCGGTCCCGGCTGCAAGAACACTGACGGCGAATACCAGCATCACGACGAACAATCCCAAACGACTTCCGTGTTTCATTGAAACACCTCCCTCAGATTGTTTGTTCGCTTCCCCAAAAAGGAAATCCACTACCGTAGAGCCGCAACTTTGTACTCTTCGTCAATCAAGCGCCCTCATTGTCTCTAAATAGGCTACCGTTGTCAAGGAACTGAAGCATGACACCCCTGACATTGTGGGAAAGCGCTGCGGAGACGAGCGTTTCGTCCGCGTCAGGAGGCTTCCCCGTGTGCTCTTTCGTCTGCGAAGCATCCGGCGCACTGTGTCGTACCGGGAGACCGCGGCAGCACGACGCGCTCTCCGGAAAACCTCGCCGCGAAGGGAACGACCGGTTCATCCGTCGCACGACATGATGGTCTATAATGCTCTTGTTCGCCATATGCCGGACCGGTCCGGCTGCAATGTCCGTAACACCCCGGCGCTCGGTCCTCCGGGCACCGGGACGGGAAGGAGGCCCTTTCAGCCATGTCACGAAACGTGGGTATCGCCCTGGGGAGCGGTGCGGCGCGGGGACTTTCGCACATTGGAGTCCTCAAAGCCCTCGAGGAGGAGGGAGTACGCCCCTCCGTGATCGTCGGGACAAGCATGGGGGCCTTCGTCGGCGGAGTGTACGCGGCGGGACGGCTCGACGAACTGACGGAGCTGGTCCTCGGACTCGACTGGAAAAAGGCCGCGGGGTATTTTGTCGAGATGAACTTCCCCCAGTCTGGGATCATCGAGGGGAACAAGATCTCGGAGCTCCTGAACTCCCTGGTGGGGGACACCGTCCTGCTGGATCTGCCGGTCCGGTTCGCGGCGGTGGCCACGGACATCGAGAACGGAGAGGAAGTGGTCCTGGACGAGGGGGCGCTCACCGACACCATTCGGGCGAGCATCTCCGTCCCCGGCATCTTCACCCCCGCCAGAGTGGGCGACAGGCTCCTGGTGGACGGAGGGCTCGTCAACCCCGTCCCAGTAAGCGTCTGCCGAACCCTGGGCGCGGACCGGGTGATCGCCGTGGACCTGAACCAGGGGCGGATTCAGGACATCCGGGGGAGCTCCTTTCCGGAGGACGACGAGGCCCCCGGCTTCCTGAAGAAGGAGAAGCCGTGGAGGCCCTTTTCCTGGTTTGAGGAGAAGGCGGGGCAAACGGACGCCCGATGGCTCGACAGGGTGAAAAGCTGGGTCTCCCGGGACCAGACGTCATCCCTGGGGATCTTCGACGTCCTGGGGAACTCCCTTCGGATCATGGAGGAACAGATCGCCGCCTCCCGCCTGGAGATAGACCGGCCGGACCTGTTGATCCACCCCCGCATCGGGCACGTCCGCTTCCTGGAGTTTCATCTGGCCCCGAAGATCATCGAGGCGGGGTACCGCGCGACGAAAAGGGCGTGGCGGGCGTTCTCGGCGAAGTAAGGCTTCGTGGACGACACTCTTCTCCAAGACCGCATCGAGCCCATCACACGACGACCGAAGGTCACCTCGAGAAGAGCCGCGGGGAAGAACGGCCTGAAAACGGCCCCTCCCCCGCGGCTCTTCCGTCGGGTTGCGCAGAGATCTCGTCATATCGCCCTTCAGCGTCCCGAGGCGTTCTCCTCGGTGTACTGCATGATCATCCAGTCGACGCCAAAGGCGTCCGTGAGAATGCCGAACAGCTCCGCGAAAAAGGTCTTCCCGAGGGGCATGGTGACGGCGGCGCCCGCGGCTACGAAGCGGTCCCACACCTCTCGCACCCTTGCCTCATCCTCTGTGCTGTACGTCAGGCCGACGTTGTTTCCCTTCACGACGTTCCGCATCGGGTCATCGGACATCATGAGGTTCGCGCCATCGACGCCGACGATATTGGCGTGCATCACCTTATCGAGCATATCCTCCCCGAAGGTCTCTCCCTCGACCTCCCTGAACCGCATCATCCACGGCTTCTCCGCCCCGAAAATTCCGGCGTAGTAGGCCATGGCCTCCTCGCAGTTCCCGTTGAAGAACAGGTAGGGATCTATTCTCGCTCGTGCCATACTGTACCTCCTTTCACTCCGGTCCCGTGATTCTAGCCCCCCGTACGGGGGATCGCTACGGCCTTCGCACCACCCCGTAGAACTATGATTATAGCGGATGGCGAAACACGGGCCCATCAGGTCATAATACTTCGCGGCCGCCCCGTCGTTCCGGAGCGGCCGCGAGGTGCAGGCCCGAGGCTGAGGGCAGAGGAGAGCCCCTTGTCTACTCTATGACCGGAAGGTCGGCGGCGTACCGCTCTCTTCGCTCCTTCGCCTCCTCGACGGCGGCTACCCCGTATCGGATCTGCTCCGCCACCTGGTCGAAGCCTGTGCCGCCGAAGGTCTTGCGCCGTTCCACCGCGGCATGGATCGAGAGGTTCCCGAGCAGGTCGCCATCGAGCTCCGGGAGGAGTTCGGCCCATTCTTCCCGGGAGAGGTCGAAGAGCCCCTTGCCCCGGGCGAGGCACTCCTTCACGAGATGCCCCACTTTTTCATGAGCCTCCCGGAATGGGATTCCCCGTCGGACGAGCTCCTCCGCCACGTCCGTGGCGAGGATCAGCCCGTCGGCCATCCCAGCCGCGGCCCGCTCCTCGTTCACATCCACCTCGCAGAGAAGGGCCGTCAGAGCGTGGATCATGTCGCTCACGGTGGCGAGGGAGGCCCAGAGCCCCCGTTTGTCCTCCTGGAGGTCCCGGTCGTAGGTCATGGGAAGCCCCTTCAGCGTCACGTACAGGTCCATCTGGTGTCCCACGATCTGTCCGGTCTTTCCCCGGAGGAGCTCAAGGACATCGGCGTTCTTTTTCTGGGGCATCATGCTGGAGCCGGTGCAGAAGGAGTCGGGGAGAAGGAGCCACCCGAACTCCTGGGAGGAGTACAGGATGAAGTCCTCGCACAGGCGGCTGCAGTGTACTGCAAAGAGCGACGCGAAGCTGTGGTAGTCGAGCATGTAGTCCCTCTGCGCCACGGTGTCCAGGCTGTTCCTCGTGGGAGAGGGGAACCCGAGCTCCGCGGCGGTGAAGTGCCGGTCCAGCGGCAGGGTGGACCCCGCGAGGGCTCCGGCCCCGAGGGGGCATTCGTTCAGCGAGCGAAGCGCGTAGAAGAGCCTGTCGTAGTCCCTTGAAAAGGCTGTGAAGTGAGCCATCAGGTAGTGCCCGAAGGACACGGGTTGTGCCTGCTGAAGGTGGGTGTAGCCGGGGATGACCGTCAGCCTGTGGCGTTCCGCGAGGCGAAGGAGCGCCGAGAGGAGCGCCTCCATGTCCTCGGCCATCCCGAGCAGCTGATCCCGAAGGAAAAGGCGCACCGTCACCGCCACCTGATCGTTCCTGCTCCGCCCCGTGTGGAGTTTTGCCCCCGCTGGCCCGATCTTTTCGATGAGCCGGCTCTCGATGTTCATATGCACGTCCTCGAGCTCCTGGGTCGGCACGAGGGTGCCCGAAGCGATCTCCGTGCCTATCTCGAGGAGCCCCGTCTCGATCCGCCGCTCCTCGTCGTCGGTGAGCAGCCCCACGGAGCGGAGCATCCGCGCGTGGGCGATGCTCCCCCGGATGTCGTAGGCGGCAAGCCGCCAGTCGAGGTCGAGGGATTGGGTAAAGCGTTGGACTATCTGCGCCGTCTGTCCGGTGAAACGTCCCTTCCACATGATGAAGAACCCCCTTATGTCCCTGTGACGTCCCCTGTGCACCGGCCGGGCAAAGGGCACTCCAGCGGGACGACGGTCTTTTCCAGAAATTTTTCTCCAGGGTGCCGCCCCAGGGCCAGCCAGGACGCTGTCTGGAGGTGCAGGCACTTGGGCCCGCCCGTGCCGTACTCCATGCCGCCGACGCCGCCCCTCCGGAGGGCGTCCCGGAGGGACCGCCGCCGGGTTCGAAGGATGGCCGCCGGCCGCGGCGCGAGGAGGGCCAGCCGGATTTTGCCGTGAAGGGCGTTGTACGCCCGCCACGCCGTCTCGTTCTCCTCGAGGACGGATCGGAGCTCCGGCACGGCACCCTGGGACTCCAGCACGGCGCAGCGGTGCACGAGGTGCGGACAGGTGAGCCAGAAGGTCGTGGGAAAGGGCACGCCGTCCTTCACAGGCGCGCAGATCACCACGACGGGCGCACCGTGCCGGCACCGGACGGCCGTCCCCAGGACCACGGACCGGTCGGAGCGCCGCCCCTTCATCTGCCGTTCGAGGGTCCGGCCGTCCTCTCGCCCGAGAGGGGCAAAATAAAAAGAAAGGGGGCTCCCAGGCCCCCGGACACTCCAAAAGGATTCGCGCCTCACTTCGGCGGCTTGCCCCTCTTCTTCGCCGCCCGAGTCCCGTTGAGCTTGCTGTTCAGGTCGGCGATCTTCGACTCGCTCGTCTTCAGGAAGTTGGAGAGCTTGCGCTCGAAGGCGTCCTCTCCGACCTCGGGGACGTCGCTTCTCGGCCGACGCATGGGCGGCATGGGGCGGGGCTCCTCCAATTTCTTGATGGAGAGGTCGATCCGGCCCTTCTCGTCGATCTTGATGACTCTGGCCTGAACCTCCTGCTGCAGGGAGACCACGTCCTCGACCTTCTTCACGTAGCTGTGGGACAGCTCCGAGATGTGAATCATGGCCCGCTGCCCCGTCTTGAGCCGGACGAAGGCGCCGTAGGGCATTATCTGCTCGATGGTGCACGTTACCACGTCTCCCGGGGAAGGCGGAGTCGCTCCCCCTTTTTTCTCTTCAGCCATGCGGCAATCTACCCTCCATACAGTATTGGTGCTTCTTGAAAAGCGTCCCTGTTCCCGAACGACGCCGTCAACACTGGAATTCCCCGGCAGAGACCACCTCCGCAGGCCGTCCTGTCGGCGGTGCCGGGGCACCGCGGCACTCGGACAGACCATTCTCCACGCGGGATCATTTTATATCAGAGGCGGACAATTTGCTACACCCCGCCCGGCGGTCCATCGGAGAGATGAAGAGGGCGGCCGGAGGGTGTTTCGCACCTCCGGCCCTTCGTCCTCGACTCAGTCCTTCTGCAGGACGCCGAGCTCCTCCACGAAGAGAGGGCTGAGCACCTTGATGAAGGTCCCCTTCATGCCGAGGCTCCGGCTCTCGATGATGCCGGCGCTCTCGAGCTTGCGGAGGGCGTTCACGATGACGCTTCTGGTGACGCCGACCCGGTCGGCCACCTTGCTGGCGATGACGACACCCTCGTAGGACCCGAGCTCCGTGATGATGTGCTTGACGGACTCGACCTCCGAGTAGGAGAGGGCCCTCATGGCCATCTGGACGATGAGGCGCTCCCGGGAGCGCTCCTCGATGTTCTTCGTCCGCTCGTGCAGGATCTCGATCCCCGACAGCGTGGCGAGGTACTCGGCGAGCACCAGGTCGCACATGGAGAAGGGCTCGAAGAACCGGACGAGAAGAAGGGTCCCGAGGCGCTCCGTGGCGCCGTAGATCGGAATGTAGAGCATGTGCTTCTCATGGGCGTCGTCGCTCTCGTCGTCGAAGAGGTACGCGTCCGACTCGCTCATGATGGTCTCGCGGTGCTGATTGATCCGCTCCACGAAGGTATCGGGCATGAACCCCGTCTTGATGAACTTGGCGACCTCCTCGGAGTGGTACTCGGAGATCCAGGAGTGCCCCAGGATCTTGCCCTCCCGCCCGATGAGGTACACGTTGGCCGTGGAGAACTCGCCGAGCATCTTGGCAAGCTTGTTGTAGTCCGGCTTCGTCCCCTCGCGGCGGCTCTGGAAGGCCCGCCCCACCTGCCTGGTCTTCTCGAGAAGATCCTTCAGGCACGGGTCGCTGTCAAAGATTTCCACAGCGGGCACCGCCTCTTTCTTCTCCGCAGCCGGCTTCACGGCCGCTTTCGCCGCCGGTTTCTTTCTCGTCGTCGTCCTTCTGGTCACTGCCATTGCAATCCCTCCCAAATGAATTTGTCCATCTATCCCGGATGCCGACGGCACCCGACTTTTACAGCAGATAGCGCCGTATGTCGCTGTTCGATACAAGCTCCCCAAGCCGTTCCCGAATGAAATCCCCCTCGACGGTCACCTCCTTCCGTGCGTCCTCCGGGGCTCCGTAGCTGATGTCCTCCAGGAGGTGCTCCATCATGGTGTGCAGCCGCCGGGCACCTATGTTCTCCATCTCGGCGTTCATCTTCTCGGCCATACGGGCGATCTCCTCGACGGCCTCCGGCGTGAACCGGAGCGTCACGCCCTCCGTTGCGAGCAGGGCCTCGTACTGCCGAAGCAGGCTGTTTTCGGGCTCCACGAGAATGCGCGCAAGGTCGCCGCCCGTCAGCGGCTGAAGCTCCACCTGGATGGGAAAGCGCCCCTGAAGCTCGGGCACCAGGTCCGAGGGCTTGACGGCGGAGAAGGCTCCGGCGGCGATGAAGAGCACGTGGTCCGTCTTCACCGTGCCGTACTTCGTCTGGACGGGCGACCCCTCCACGATGGGGAGGAGATCTCGCTGGACGCCCTCCCGGCTCACATCGGGCCCGCTGCCTCCGCCCCGTGCCACGATCTTGTCCAGCTCGTCAAGGAAGACGATGCCCTCCTCCTGCGCTTTGTCCAGGGCCTCTCTCGTCACGGCATCCATGTCCACGAGCTTCTCCGCCTCCTCGGCCTGGAGAAGGCGCCGCGCCTCGGAGACCTTCACCCTGCGGCGCTTGGTCTTCTTGGGCAGCAACCCCCCGAGCATGTCGCCCAGGTTCATGCCCATGGAGTCCATGCCCGCACCCCCGAGAACGGGGATGCCCATGGTCTGGGACTCCGTGACGTCGATCTCCACCTCGCGGTCGTCAAGCTTGCCCTGCTGAAGCAGGGTCACGAGCTTCCGGCGGGTGCCCTCCCGCTTCGCCTCCTCCTCGGGGCGCGCGGGCGGCTCCTGGGAGTCGCTCTCCGACGAGGCGCCCCCGAAGATCTTCATGAAGTCCGGCATGGACGGCCGACGTTCGGTTCTGGGGAGCATGGCGTCCGCCAGACGCTGCTCCGCCCGCTCCGCCGCCGGTCCCTGCACGGTCTCCATCATCCGCTTCTTCACCATGGACACCGACGCCTCCACGAGGTCGCGGACGATGGACTCCACATCCCGCCCCACGTAGCCGACCTCGGTGAACTTCGTGGCCTCCACCTTCACGAAGGGCGCCTGAACGAGGTCCGCGAGGCGGCGGGCGATCTCCGTCTTGCCCACGCCCGTCGGCCCTACCATGAGGATGTTCTTCGGCGCCACCTCTTTCGCCATCTCGGCGGGCAGCCTACGGCGGCGGACGCGGTTCCGGAGGGCTATGGCCACGGACTTCTTCGCCCTGCCCTGCCCCACGATATACCGGTCGAGATACGCCACAATCTGTCGTGGTGTGAGGTCCATGGTCTCCCGTTCGTCCGTCATTCGCCTATGGCCTCCACGGTGACCACGCTGTCGGTGTAGATGCATATCTGGGAGGCGATCTCGATGGACCGCCGCGCGATCTTCGACGGGCCCCAGTCGCAGCTCTCGAGGTAGGCCAGGGCCGCAGCCCTCGCGTAACCCGACCCCGACCCGATGGAGGCCACGTTGTCCTCGGGTTCCAGGATGTCGCCCGCGCCCGAGAGCAGCAGGGTGCACTTCTCGTCGGCCACGAGCATCATGGCCTCGAGCCGCCGGAGCATTCGGTCCGTCCGCCACTCCTTCACGAGGGCGACGGAGGAGCGCATGAGGTCGCCGGAGTTTTGCCCGAGCCTGTTCTCGAACAGCTCGAGGAGCGTCATTGCATCGGCCGTGCTGCCGGCGAACCCGGCGAGAACGTCGCCCTTGTGAAGCCGGCGAACCTTCTTCGCACCGGCCTTGATGATCTGCGTGTCGAGGGTGACCTGTCCGTCCCCCGCCATGGCCACTGCCGCGCCTCGGCGCACGCAGACGATAGTCGTTCCCTTAAACATGTCCTTCCGACTCCCCTTTCGCCCTGGGGTGCGCCCTCTCGTAGCTCGCCTTCAGGTGCTCCACGCTGACCAGGAGGTACTGCTGCGTCGTGAGCAGGCTCTCGTGGCCGAGGAACTCCTGGAGGACGCGCAGAGATGCCCCGCCCTCGAGCATGTGCGTCGCAAAGCTGTGCCGCAGGACGTGCGGGGTCACCCCCGTCACCCCGGCCTTCCGGGACGCCCGGAGGACCACCCGGTGGACGGAGCGCACCGCGATGGCCCCGCCCCTCTGCCCCGGAAAGACGTACTGTCCTCCGGGCGAGACATCCCGCCATCGGAGAAGGGCCTCTCGGGCGCACCGTCCGAAGGGGACGATCCGCTCCTTGCCGCCCTTGCCCATGACCCTCGCCATCCGTTCGTCCAGGTCCACCGCGCTCCACTCCAGGGCGGACAGTTCGGCGATCCGGAGGCCGCATCCGTAGAGCAGTTCGAGAATAGCCCGGTCCCGCGCCTCGTCGTCCCCCACGGTTCCGACGGTCACGAGCCGTTCCGCCGCCTCCCGGGAGAGGGCTTTCGGAAGCCTGGCGGGGAGCTTCGGTCCCCTGATCTCCTTCGCCGGGTCCCTGGCCACGACCCCCTTCCCCTTCAGGAAGGCGAACCAGCTCCGAACGGAGGACAGCTTTCGCGCCGACGACGACTTCGCATACCCATACCCCATGACCGCCCGAAGCCAGGATCGGATCACGTGTGCATCCACGTCCCCTGGCTTTGAAATCCCCTGATTTTCCAGATACTCAGAAAACTGGGCGAGATCGACCGAGTAATTGGTCACCGTATGGGAAGAGGCTTCCTTTTCAAAACGAAGATGGTCGAGAAATTGATCGACATAGTACGATATTGTCTCCGGCATGCTGAACATTTTACCACTTTTTTCTACTTACTCAACACTTTTCGGAAGAATCTCTCGATGAATCGCTTCGTCTCGTCACTCACTCACATTACGGCGCAGAACAGCGCGCTTCAAAGTAATTTTTCCTATTTGCAAAGAGAAATTTATGATAATAATTTATTGCCGAAATGTCCAGCCCAAAATCTCGAGGTGGGGAAGAAATTCGGCCCACGCGGCCTCGGCCCTCTGGGCCACCAGCTCGCACCGCTGGACCTTGTTCCGGATCTTCCGGTCGAGGGGAGGGAATATCCCGAGGTTCACGTTCATGGGGTTGAAGTGTCCGGCCTGAGCATCGGAGAGGTAGTGCATGAGAGAGCCGATGGCCGTAGCCCTTGGCCACGGCGGAAAGGGGGCGTCTCTGAGGAGGGCCGTCATGCCGGCGGCGGCGACGCACCCCATGGCCGTGCTCTCCACGTACCCCTCAACGCCGGTGATCTGACCGGCGAGGAAGAGGTCCCTCCGTCCGTCCCTGAAGCGGAGGCAGGGGTCGAGCACTGCGGGCGCGTTGACGTAGATGTTCCGGTGCATGACGCCGAACCGGGCTCGAGGCCGGGGATCATGCGGAAGACCCGCTCCTGCTCCCCCCAGCGAAGGCTCGTCTGGAAGCCCACGAGGTTGTAGAGCGTCCCCTCCCTGTTGTCCTGCCGGAGCTGGACGACGGCGTAGGGTTCCCGGTCCGTGCCCGGTTCGGGAAGCCCCACGGGGCGCATGGGCCCGAAGCGGAGGGTGTCCTTGCCCCGTCCGGCCATGACCTCCACGGGCAGGCAGCCCTCGAACCACGACGGCGAGTCCTCGAAATCGTGGGGCAGAACCCGCTCCGCGGCGACGAGGGCCGTCACGAAGGCCTCGTACCGCTCCCTGTCGAGGGGGCAGTTGATGTAGTCGCCCTCCTGTCCCCAGCGCCCCTTCCGGTAGGCTCTCGTCATGTCGATGGAGTCCGACGTGACGACGGGGGCGATGGCGTCGAAGAAGGAGAGATAGGCCGAGCCGGCCATGGCCTTGAGCTCTTCGGCGAGCGCGGGCGCCATCAGGGGGCCCGCGGCCACGATCACCGGCCCCTGGGGCAGGGTCGTGCACTCCTCACGGACCACGGTGATCAGGGGGGAAGACTCGATCCGCTCCGTCACGAGGGCGGCGAAGACCTCCCGGTCCACGGCGAGGGCCTTGCCCGCGGGGACCCGGCTCTCGTCGGCGCACCGGAGGATGAGGCTCCCCAGAGAGCGGAGCTCCCGCTTCAGGATGCCTGCCGGCGAGGACGTGCCGTCGGCTCCCAGGGAGTTGCTGCACACGATCTCCGCCAGACGGTCCGTCCGATGGGCCGGCGTCATGGTGTGAGGGCGCATCTCGTAGAGCCGGACGGGGATGCCCCGGCCGGCGAGCTGCCAGGCGGCCTCGCTGCCGGCCAGGCCGCCGCCGATGATCGTGACCTCAGGCATCGTCTTCTCTGTCGCCTTCCTCGACGTGCCCGCACTTCGGGCACTTCTGGCCGCCCTTCCTGCCCGTCGTCACCATGGGCGCTCCGCACTCGGGGCACTGCGCCCCCGAGGGCGGGTTCCAGGAGACGAAGTCGCAGTCGGGGTACCGCGAGCACCCGTAGAAGGTCCGGCCCTTCCTGCTCTTCCGCCGGACCACGTCGCCCTCGCCGCAGAGGGGGCATCTGACTCCCGTCTTGACGAGGACGGGCTGGGTGTGACGGCACTCCGGGTAGCCGCTGCAGGCGATGAATTCGCCGAAGCGCCCCGACTTCAGAAGAAGGGGCTTGCCGCACTTCGGGCAGAGCTCGCCCGTGGGCTTCGGTGCCGGGGCGGGGACCGACGGGGCCTTCTCCGCCCCCTCCACGGTCTTCGTGAAGTCCCGCCAGAAGGCGTCGAGAAGGGCGATCCACTGGCTCTTCCCCTCCTCCACGTCGTCGAGGCTCTCCTCCATTCGGGCGGTGAACCCCGTGTCCACGATGGCCGACGAACTCCCGCCGTCGAAGTACCTCTGCAGGAAGCCGTCCACCACATCGCCCAGGGCCGTCGGGGCGAGACGGCGTTCCTCGTTCCGCACCACGTACCCCCGGTCGTAGAGGGTCTCCACGATGGTGGCGTAGGTGGACGGGCGCCCCACGCCCTCGTCCTCGAGGACCTTGATGAGGGACGCCTCGGAGTACCTGGCCGGCGGACGGGTGAACTTCTGCTCCTTCTGGATGTCCTGAACGGCGAGGACCTCTCCCTTCTTCGCCGGGGCGAGGGACTCACCCTTGAGGTCCAGAGGCCAGAGCAGGCTCCAGCCCGGGAACACCAGGGTCTCGCCGAGCTGGCGGAAACCGGCCCGCCCCGCCGCGGCGGTCAGCGTGGCGTTGGCCACGATGGCGGGCTTCATCTGGGAGGCCAGGAAGCGCTTCCATATGAGGGTGTAGAGCTTCATCTGATCTGCCGTGAGGACCCCTTCGAGGCCCTCGGGGGCCAGGTCCACGTGCGTGGGGCGGATGGCCTCGTGGGCGTCCTGGGAGCGCCCCTTCGCCGCGTACTGGTTCGCCGTCGCCGGAACCACGTCGGCCGAGTAGCGGGACCGGATGTAGGCCCGGCACTTCTCCTGGGCTTCTGGGGCAATTCTCAGGCTGTCGGTCCGCATGTAGGTGATGAGACCCGTGGAGCCCCGTCCCGGGAGGGAGACGCCCTCGAAGAGCTCCTGGGCGATGCGCATTGTCCGGCGGGGGGACATGCCGATCCGCCGTGCCGCCTCCTGCTGGAGCGTGCTGGTCTTGAAGGGTGCGGGGGCCGTGCGGGAGCTCTCCCGAACCTTGAAGTCCGTGACGGTGAGTTCGCTCCCCTCGAGCTCCTTCACCAGGGCCGCGACGATCTCCTCGGAGTTGATGAGGAGGGACTTGCCCTCCTTCCAGAGGGACTTGCCGTCCAGACTGTCGGCCCTGAGGGTGTAGACCCGGCCGTCGGAGGAGGCGGCCGTCACGGTCACGATCCAGTAGGCCGCGGGGACGAAGTCCCGGATCTCCTTCTCCCGAGCGCACACGAGGGCCAGGGCCACGGACTGGACCCGGCCCGCGGACAGGCCTCTCCGGATCTTCTTCCAGAGGAGGGGGCTCAGGGTATAGCCCACGAGGCGGTCGAGGATGCGCCGCGCCTGCTGGGCCTCCACCTTGTTCATGTTCACCTCTTCGGGGCGCTGTATGGCCTCTTTCACCGCCTCGGCGGTGATCTCGTAAAAGCGGACGCGGCACGGCGAGTCCGGCGGGATGTCCAGAATCTCGCAGAGGTGCCAGGCGATGGCCTCCCCCTCCCGGTCGGGGTCCGACGCGAGCAGGACTTTCGATGCCGTCTTCGCGGCGGCCGCGAGCTCGTTCTTCACCTTGGCCTTACCCTTGACGATGATGTACTCCGGCGCGAAGTTCTTGGCCACGTCGATGCCGAGCCGGCTCTTCGGCAGGTCGCGCACGTGCCCGACGCTCGACTTGACGGTGTACTTCGGTCCCAGGATCTTGGAGAGGGTCTTGGCCTTCGTGGGGGACTCCACCACGACGAGGGTCCGGCCCGCGCTGGCGTCCGGCGCCGCTTTGGAGGGTGTTTTTTTTGCCGCCGGCGTCCGCTTCGCGGACGGGGCTGCCTTGGACGTCTTCGCAGCCCTTCCGGTTCCAGCGGTCGCGGTCTTTGCGGCCCCCGTCTTCGTTGTTTTGCTGGTTTTAGTGGTTTTTGTGGTTTTGGCCGATTTCGCGGGCGTGGAGGCTTTGACCTTCTGCCCGTCGGATGGGGTCTTCCCGGTCTGCGCCGCGGTCGTCGTCTTGGCGGTTTTCGCCGCCCTCTTCGGCGTTGTCGCCTTCACTTCGTCCGAAGGCGCGGCGGCAGCGGCCGTTTTTTTTGCCATGGCGGACCTCCTCAGCACACCAGGCTGCCGGAGGGGGAGATCATCTCCGACTCCGAGCCCGGAAATTCGAAGGAGCGATCGTCCAGGAGGGCCTCCACGAGGACCTCGAAGAGCTGGCCGTCCACCGAGGCGTTCCGGAGCTGCCCGAGGGTGACGGCCTCCTGGATGGCCCGTTCGATGAGCTTCATGGGGAGCTCCTCGGAGGCGATATACCGATAGGCGATGCCTTGGGCCTCGCAGGTCAGATAGCGTCGCTCGCTGTCGTGCAGCACTCTGCGGAGGACGTAGGGGCTTTCCACGTTTGCGGATGCGGCGTGCTTCTCTTTCAGCATATCTCCACCAGGACCTTTCTGTGCGTTGTTTATTCCGGAACGGCGCTCCACCGTCCCGGTCCGGACGAGAAGACGTACCCCGATGCGGCAAGGGTCGCAAGAGCCGAGAAAACGTCAGCGGGAGTCATTGTACCCTCAATGGCAAGGTTGTCAACCGTCTTCTCCCCTTTTTCCCTCAGAATGGCGAGAAGGACGCCTTCGTTCGCCGTCATGGGCGCGTCACGCACCTCGCCGCCGAAGAGGGAGAGCTGCCCTCCTCCGAGGCCGGCGAAATCCGCGACGGAGACCAACGGGTGCGCTCCGTCGAAGAGCAGGCGGTTGGACCCGGCGCAGATGTCCTCCGTGATCCGTCCCGGCACGGCCCAGACCTCCCGGCCGTACTCCAGGGCGAAACGGGCGGTGCTCATGGCTCCGCTCCGCATGGGCGCCTCAACG
>CALCQG010000133.1 GCA_937897575.1 uncultured Synergistales bacterium
GGCCTACTTCCTCGAGCGCTTTCGCTCCCACAGCTTCACCGTGACGTCCATGGCCTTCCAGGACGCCGGCAATCTCGACCTGGAGCGGTTGAGACAGTGCAGCCTCCACGTCTATGACGACGGGAGACTGGTCCCCTTCTGCGCCCGGTACCTCACGGCCTGGGGCGGGGGGGCGCGCCCGACGCCATCCGCTTGACGGACGACGGCCGGCTCGCCTGGCGCTCTGTGAAACGGACGTCGACGAACTCGTCAAGGCGGCGCCCCGACGGCGGGAGGATCGTCCGGAGGAGGGCCTTCACCTCTTCTATCCGCTGGGGCGGGTCCTTGACTCCGCCCGGGGCGTAGAGGGCGAGGACGATCCGCCCCTCCTCGACGGCGGCGGCGTAGTCCCCGAGCCAGGGCAGGGCGAAGAGCGCCTCGTCGAGGCGAGCCAGGGGGAGAAAACCGCCGCCCGCCAGGGCGACCCCGTTCCCGATCCGCCCCGTGACGGCCACGCGCCGGATCTCGGACCCGCAGGGGCACCGCCCCCGAAGGATCCGACCGCCGTCCCCCGTGCGGTACCGCAGCAGGGGCGTCCCCTCGGCCGCGAGGGTGGTGACCAGGATCTCTCCCCACCGGCCCGGGGGCAGAGGGTGCCCCGTGACGAGGTCCGCCACCTCGAAGAAGAAGTGCCCCTCCATGACGTGAAACCCGCTCTTCGCCTCGCACTCCAGGGCCCCGCCGTAGCCGAGCTCCGTGAGGGCGTAGTGTCGCATGACCAGGCAGCCCCAGGCGTCCGAGACGGCACGGACGAGGCGCTCCGCCGCGAAGTCGGCGCAGAGGAGGACGGACTGCACCCCCCGGGCGAGATGGGCCGATGGGTGGCGGGCCAGGCACAGAATCTGGGCGGGCAGGCCGGCAAGGCAGTCGGGGGCGAAGGAGGCGACCTCCTCGAGGATGGCCTTTTCGTCGGGCAGGGGCCACAGGCAGTTGCACCGAATGCCGTCCAGTGCCAGGCTTTTCCGCAGCAGGTCGCCGATGCTCCCCGGGCGCTCCCAGGGCAGGAGGACGAGGACCCTCCCTCCGGGGCGGACGAAGGAGGACATGCCCACCCGGAAGATATCCATGGTCCGCGCCAGGTCCCGCTCCGTGAAGAAGATCCGCTTCGCCGCCCCCGTGGTGCCCGAGGTGGGCAGGGTGACGATGCGCTCCACGGCCTCCTGGGGCGCGGCGAGGAGAGCCATGGGGTCCGCGGCGAGGTCACCGGGGTCCGTGACGGGCAGCGCGCCGTAGTCGCGAAGGGAGCGGGGGAAGTCCTCGGGGAAGGGGGCAAGGCGCGCTCCGTAGAAGGGGCTGCTCGTCCGGGCGCGCTCCAGGGTCCTTCGCAGAGCCGAAAGGGCATGACGGGAGAGGGCCCGCCGCGTCATGGGCAGGCCCGTCAAGGAGGCGATCCAGTCGTCCAGGGGGGTCTTCTTCATCGGGCGCGTCAGGAGGGGAGCTCTCGGCCCTCCATGGGGTCGATGCCCTCGGCCTGGAGAAGCTCCATGCACCGGCCCCAGACGGAGCGGACGAGGAAGCCGCACTTCGATCGGCCGTGGACATCGAGAATGTCGCCGCACTTCGTGCTGTTGCAGTCGGAGCAGGGTTCGTCGCGGAACCACTCCACGAGGCGGCGGACCATCATTCGGAACATGTCATGCTCCCGCTCCCCGTCCATGCCCTTGCCGCAGTAGAAGCCGAGGACGCAGGCCCCGCCGAGGAGGGCCCCGCAGGTCTCGTTGCTGTGCCCGAGGCCGAGGGCGACGCCGCCCATGGCCCGGATCAGGTCGGGGTTCTCCCGGCCCGTCTGCTGCAGGGCCAGCAGCAGCAG
Organism: uncultured Synergistales bacterium; assembly: GCA_937897575.1. Taxonomy (GTDB): domain Bacteria; phylum Synergistota; class Synergistia; order Synergistales; family Aminobacteriaceae; genus CALCQG01. Next base: position 1,850 of record CALCQG010000133.1, read on the forward strand.
GACTTGGCTGCAGTGGTAGCCCCGCCCCTCCAGGGCCATGAGCTCCATCTGAAAGTCGTCGAGGTCGAAGGATTCCATGATCACTTGTCCTCCAGAATTTTTTCCACGTCGAGCATCTTGCCCATGGCCAGCTCCTCGGGGACGAGGACCATGCCGCAGGACGGGCAGGCGGGCAAATCGACGGTGAAAACGCTGCCCAGATAGGTAATCTCCGTCTTCGTCGGCTCCAGTGGGCAGCGGCACCTCGTACAGGTCACGCCCGCGTACTTCTCCAAGTCCACAAGGGCCGTCATGGCCGTCGCCCTCCTTCCGTCACGACCATCCGGTGGCTCCAGGCGCCGAGCACCTCGTAGCGGCCGTCGCCCAAGGGCCTGTACTCGACCCAGTAGGTGACGAGGGACGGCCGGAGGGAGGCGATGAACGTCCCGTCCCCCCTGTCCATGGACGCGCCCGTCCGCTCCGCCTCGAAGAGGAGTCTTTTCACCGTGTCGTGCACTATTCGGCGTTTCTCGAGCAGGGCCAGGACGGAGTCGTCCATGACCAGCACGATGCTCTCGTGGGGTTCCATGGGCCTATTCTCCTCCATCCAGTGGGACGATTGCAAGGCCCGGACGAGGGCAAGCCGGTCGTCCCTCTGCCGGGAGCAGCCCGCGTAGGGGCGGTCAAACGAGTCCTTGCCGGCCTCGGGGAACAGGAAGTCCAACAGATGGGCCGTCCGTTTGCCCGCCCTGGCGAAGAGGTTCCTGCACATGGCGCAGTAGGTCAAATAGTCCCTGGGGTTCTCCTCGACCCTCGCCGCCGCCACCCTGTCGGCCAGGGGTTCGTTGGCGTTCCGCTGCAACCCGCCGAAGCCGCAGCAGCTCGTGCGCTCCCCCGTCTCGGGCAGTTCCTCCATGGCGATGCCGAGGGACGAGCAGATATCCCGGACGGCGGCGCGAACGTCCGACATCTCCGCCGCGGTGCAGGGGTCGTGGAGCGCCATCGGCTCCCCGGGGACCGGGCCGTGGGGCGGAAGGGGCATGTCCTTCAGAACGGTCCAGAGTGAGACGGCCTCGATCTCCAGCGCGTCTCGCCGCAGGACGTCCAGGCAACCCGTGCAGGCCGTTATGACCGTGGGGGACCCCATGGACGCCCACTGCTCCTTCAGTTCCTCCATGGCCGAGTCGAAGAGGTCCTCCCGGCCGGCCCATCGGGCCGGTGCACCGCAACACCGAAGCCACAGGCCCACGCCGTCGATCCGGTCCCGGAGAAAGTCGTAGAGGGGCGCGATCGTCCCGGGGGACCCTCCGGCGAGGTGGCATCCCGGGAAGAAGAGATAGGAGCTGGCCTCCCGGCCAGGAGCGTGGCGGAGCAGCGCCCCCGTCGAGTTGGAGAGGGCCATGTCCTCGAGGGCGAAGTCGTGGGCCGACGGAGGCATCCTGTTCTGGCGGACCATCTCCCGTCTGGCGCCCAGGCAGAGGTCGCGCATGGAGAAGCCGTTGGGGCATATGCGCTCGCACTGGCCGCAGAGGCTGCACGAGTTGATCATCCTGTTGGACGTCCGGCTCCCCTGGACGATGGCGAGGTTGTTGTAGATCTCCCGGGCGTACCGCTTCGGGTAGCCCCTGTACTCCTGGAGGTAGACGCAGCGCTTGACGCACTCCATACACTGGCACTGCAGGCATCGGGCCGCCTCCTCCTTCGCGCCGGCGACGTCGTAGCCCTCGGGCGGGGCGGGGGAGGGCGGGAGGGGGGCGACGTCGGAGATGTCCGTGAAGAGCCTGGTCTCGAAGGGGCCCTCCTTCTCCCGTCCCGAGTGGAGCGAGGCGCCCTGCAGGAATCGTTCGACGGAGATCATCCCCCGCCGGCCCTCCGCCGCCCTCTGAATGAAGGAGGGGCTGTCACCGCCGGCGAAGAGTCCCGGGTGCCCTGTCTCGAGGCTCACGGGGTCCAGGGGCGCGACCCCCCGGGCGGCGGCGGCCGCGCCGGGGGCGTCGAGGCCGATGTAGAGGGCTTCGAACTCCGACGCCACGTCGTCCAGAGCCCTGTCCGCGGGGAAGGGGCGGAAGACCGCCCCGACGGCGGCGAGCCAATTCAGCTCCCGCTGCACGACCTCGGGGGTGAGGCGGTCCGAGAGGGCGAGGAGCAGAGTCAGCGGCTCTTCGAAGGTGAGGATCGTCACGGAAAAGCCCTTCCGAAGCCCGTCGGAGGCCGCGGCGAGGGCGCTCAGGGACCCGCCGGCCACGGCAATGGAGCGGCCGTTCTTCGGGATCAGGGAGCCGGAAAAGACCATGTTCTTCTGATCGCCCAGGGCGATGCCGCCGCCTCTGCGGGCGCGGAGGCAGGGGATCATGCAGGGGGCGTCGCAGATGCGCCCGAGGATCTCGGGGAGGGGGAGGGCCTTCTCGATCGTCCGACGGGCCTCGGCGAACCGCCCGTCCGCCACGGAGCGACACAGGGCCCGTCCGTCCAGGTGCAGCGGACACGAGGCCTGGCACCAGGGCGGCTCCTCCTGAATGCAGAGCTCCTCGAACCGACGCAGTTCCGATTGGTCCATGGCGTACCTCCAAAGGGGGAGGGGGCTGGCGCCCCCTCCCGGGATGAACGGATTACTTCTTTTTGAGCCCTTCGAGCACCTTTTCAGGGTAGGCGGGCAGCCTCGTGATGCGAACGCCGCAGGCGTTGTAGATCCCGTTGATGATCGACGCGTGGGGGCTCGTTAGGGGCAGCTCGCCGATGCCGGCGGCGCCGTGGGGGCCGTCGGCTCTGTGTTCCTCGAAGTAGACGATCTCCATCCTGTCGGGGATGTCCTTGATGTAGGGGAACCCGGCTCCGAGCATCGTGGCGTGCTTCTCGATGTCCTCGTAGTCCTCGGACAGGGCCAGCCCTATCCCCTGGGCCATGCCGCCCCAGTTCTGTCCGTCCACCAGAAGACGGTTGTTGATCTTTCCGCAGTCGCACATGAGGGTCATCTTGTCCACGGTCGTCTTGCCCGTCTCCGTGTCCACGGTGACCTCGGCCATGAAGACGCCGTACATGTAGATGACGAAGGGGCTTCCCTGGCCGTTCTCATCGCAGGCCGTCCCGTTGACGGCGGTCCACTTGCCCGAGAAGGACGTGGGCTTTCCCTGGGCGACGAGCTCGTCGTAGGTCATGTAGCCGCCGCCGGGCTTGGCCGTCTCCTTCAGGAGCGTCTCGCAGGCCACCCGAATGGCGTTGCCCGTCATGACCTGGGACCGGGAGCCGCCTGCGGGGCCTGAGTTGGGGCACTTCTCCGTGTTGGGCCACGTGAAGCGGAGCTTGTCCGGAGCTATGCCGAGGGGCCGAAGAGCCTCGTGGGCCGTGCCGATCGCGCCCATGTCCGCGCCCTGGCCGTGGTCCTCCCAGGCCGTGCGGATGGTGATCGTCCCGTCGGGGTTCATGTCCGCCATCGCCTCGGAGCTGTCGGGGCCGTCGAGGCCGCAGCCGTAGACGCCCACGGAGATGCCCACGCCCTTCTTGAAGCGATCGGTGGAGTTGGCCTCTGCGGCCTTCCTGGCCGCATGATACTTGGGCCGCAGCGCCTCGAGCATCCCCGGCAGGGTGTAGGACTCGGGCGCCTGCCCCGTCGGCGAGGTGGCGCCGGAGCGGTAGGCGTTCTTGTAGCGGATCTCCAGCGGGTCCATGCCGAGCTTCTCGGCCAGTTCGTCCATGAGCACCTCCGACGAGAAGAGGGACTGGGGCGACCCGTAGGCCCGGAAGGCCGAGCCCCAGGCGTGGTTGGTGCACACGGTCCTGCCCTGGCCCCGGATGTTGGGGATGTCGTACCCCGCCCCCATGAACTGGGTCCCCCGAAGGGTCACGAGGTCGCCGAACTCGGAGTAGGGCCCGTGGTCGACGGCGAAGTCCGTCTCCATGGCGAGGAGTTTGCCCTCTTTGTCGGCGGCGAATTTCATGTTGACGAAGAAGGGCGAGCGCTTGCCCGTGTACTGCTGCTGCTGCTTCCAGGTGTAGCGGAGACCGACGGGTCGTCCCGTCGCCATGGTCGCCGCTGCCACGAGGGCCTCCATGGTGGGGCTGAACTTGTAGCCGAAGGTGCCGCCCGCCGGGTTCGTCACGAGGACGAGCTTGCCCGGCTCGATGCCGAGTCCGGGGGCGATCATGGCGTGGTGCAGGTGGACGCCGATGGACTTGGAGTGGACGATGACGCGTCCCTCGTGGTCGGTGTAGGCGAAGCCCACGTCGGGCTCCACGGGCATGTGCGGCTGGCGTCCCACGTAGAAGTCGTCCTCAACGGTGACCACGTCGGGACGAGCGAAGATGGGGGCCGTGTCCTCCCCCTTCTGGACCTTCTGGGTGAAGTAGACGTTGGGCGTTCCGGGGTGAATCTCGATGGCTCCCTCGTCCATGGCTGCCGGTGCGCTCATGTAGGCCGGCAGGACCTCGAGGTCCACCTTGACCTTCTCGGCGGCGGCCACGGCCTGCTCGTAGGTGTCGGCGCAGACGATGGCGATGGCATCACCGTGCTGGAAGACCTTCTCGTCGCAGAGGATCGGCCGGTCCCACCCGTCGCCCTTGTTCGTCGGGAAGGTGATGAGCCCCGTGATGCGGTTTTTGCCCTTGATATCCTTATGGGTGACCACCTTGAACACGCCGGGCATCTTCTCCGCCTCCGACGTGTCGATCCCGCGGATGTTGGCGTGGGAGACATTGGCCTGGACGAGGGCGGCGTGCAGGGCGTTCTTCGGAAGCTTCAGGATGAGGTCCGCACCGTAGTCCAGCGTCCCCGTCACCTTGGCCACGGCCGTGGGGCGGGGGTACTTGCTCCCCCAGATCCGGCCGTCGGCGGGCATGGTGAACTCCAGCTCCTTCTCGTTCATCTCGCCCCGGAGCACCTTTGCGGCATCCATGACGGCGTCCACGAGAGGGATGTACCCCGTGCAACGACAGGCGTTCCTGTTGAGCTGGAACCAATCCCGGACCTCCTCGCGGGTGGGGTTCGGGTTGCTGTCCAGGAGGGCCTTCGCCGAGACGATAAAGCCGGGGGAGCAGAACCCGCACTGGGCCCCTCCGTGTTTGATCCAGGCCTTCTGGATGGGGTGAAGAGCCTGAGGTGTGCCGATCCCCTCGATGGTGGTGATCACGGCCCCCTCTCGCAGACGGCTCATCTTCAGGACGCAGGACCGGACCAGCTTCCCGTCCACGATCACATTGCACGACCCGCAATGGCCCTGGCCGCAGCCCACCTTGGTTCCCGTAAGGCCGAGCTGTTCGCGCAGCACGGACGAGAGCACGCTCTGTCCGTCGACGATGATGTTCCGTTCGACTCCGTTGACGACGAAGTTCTTCTGAATCATGCCGAATCACTCCTCTCCTATGGTGGCGTGCAGAATGCGACGTTGTGCCCTGGAAGAAACCGGGTACGACCGACGGTCGTCTGTGGTGAAGGGAGATCACCGCCCTTCCGAATGAGGTGGGGCTTCGCCCGCAGCGAAGGACGGGTCCCTCCCGCTGCACCTGTGTCGAAGTCCGTGGGTTATGAAACGCAACATAGTTGCATTATTTCGTCTATTACGAAGTGCACACTCAGTATAGCCCATTTCGCCCCATCTGTGGGAAAATTTTTCGGGTGGCCGCGGATCATTGGACCTCGCGGAGAAAATCCGGCCGCCGCCGGGTTTCTGGGAGCAATATGGGGGAGGCAAAGAATTCGCCTCCCCCATGAGATCTGCAACGGCTCTTGATGTTTTATCGCGCGGATCGTCCGATACTCTATTTTTCTTGCGAGAGGAGCGCCTTCACGGCCGTCCGGATGTCCGACGTCTCCCGTCCGATGGCGGCCCCCGCCTCCTTCAGCGGGACGGTCGGGTCCGTGTCGGCGGGCCAGCCGGCCTTTTCGAGGATCGCCGCGGCGTCCAGGCCGTACCCCGCCGCCACGTCCTTCAGCGTCATGCTTCCCTTGATCTCCTCGGGGTTCGACGGCACAGGCGCGGGAGCCGGGCTCGCCGTTTGAGGATCGGCCGCGAAGTGCTCCTTGAGCCTCTCTTTGAGCTCCTCGTCGTTGACGCCCTCCATGGTCTTCAGCGAGACGTCCGGGGGGCTGTCCGCCGGCAGTCCGGCGATCTGGAGGACTGCGGCGGGGGTGAGCTTCACCTGGTCGGCGACCTGCTGGATGGTCATCCATCAGGTCGCCGACCAGGTGAAGCTCAC
>CALCQG010000134.1 GCA_937897575.1 uncultured Synergistales bacterium
GGGGGAGGAGACGGGGCGCACGTTTTCGGGACCGACCGGCTCGTACCCACCCCTTTTCGCGCAATCGGTCCGCCGCCCTCCGGTTTTCCGCTTCGAAGCGGACCCTCCCGCACGCTCCGCTTCACCATCGGCAGTATCAGGCCCCTGCTCTTCCCAGTCGCTCCTTTGACAAGACGCGGAAAGAGGCGTATCATCCTGACCATCCGACCGGAAAGGAGGGGCTCACCTGTGCGAAATACGGACAGAAGTTATGTGAATGCGTCCATGACGACGATGACGAGCAACGGCCCCCCTGAGGAGGTCGGTGCCTGATTCGTGGCGCACCGAACGCTTCAGACGGAGGGCCTTCGTGGAGACGAAGGCCCTCTTTTTTTGTCTCAGGAGGGGTGGATCCTATGGGAGCATTTCAGGACAGCGTGGTTATGAAGTTCGGCGGCACATCGGTGAACGGCGCGTCGAAAATGATGAACGCCGCGCGGCGCATCATCGAAAAGCGGAAGGACGGCTGTCCGGTGGCCGTCGTCGTGTCCGCCATGGGAAAGACGACGGACCGTCTGATCGACATGGCCAGAGAGGCGGGAGGGGCGACGCCCGACGGGAGGGAGGTCGATCATCTCCTCGCCACCGGAGAGCAGCAATCCGCCGCACTTCTGGCCCTGACCCTCAACGCCATGGGGTATCCGGCGTGCTCCTTCACCGGGGTGCAGGCCGGAGTCCTCGCCGAAGGCCCCTGGGGCGAGGGGCGCATCACCTCAGTCAACCCCCTTCGCATCAGAGACACGATCGCCGGGGGCACAGTGGCCGTCGTCGCCGGATTTCAGGGCGTGACCAGGGGCGGCGACGTCATCACGCTCGGCCGGGGCGGCTCGGACCTCTCCGCCGTGGCCCTTGCAGCGGCCCTTCATGCGAAGGAGTGCCATATCCTCACCGACGTCAGCGGCATCTACACGGCGGACCCCAGAAGGGTCCCCGACGCGAAAAAATTGCGCTCCGTCTCGTGGGACGAGTGCATCGAAATGGGCGTCTGCGGAGCGCGGGTCATGCAGCCGCGAAGCGTGGAGATGGCCTGCCGCCTCGGGATGCCGATACACCTGGCATCGAGCGACACCGCTCAGGACGGGACCTGGATCTCGGGGCCGGACGTGAGCGAAAGACCGAAGATCACCGCCGTGGCCTCCGACGAAAGGATATGCCGCCTCACCCTCCCGCCGGGGGGAAAAGCGCCCTGGCAGGAGATCTCCGAGGCCTTTTCGAAATCGGAGATCGTCACCGTCGCGATCACGACGCACCCCTGCGACGCCATATACGTCCGTGGCGACCAGGGCGGGAGGGCGCAGTCCCTGTGCCGCTCCCTCCTCGATGCCGACGTACCTCTGAGCGACGGCTTCGCGAGCGTCTCCGTCATCGGCCACGGCGTCGGAAATCACCCCGAGATCCTCAACGGCGTCCTGCGCGTTCTCGCCCGGTGCGCATGCTCGCTGTACCTGGTTTTCTCCTCAGGGAGCTCCGTACGCTGCATTCTTCCGGGAGAGGCGGCCGCCGGTGCCGTGTTGGCCCTTCATGAGGCATTCATAGAAAAGGAAGGCGATAACGCATGAAGAACAGGGAAAAGGTCTGGGGGATCTGTTTCGCCGGCTTCGGCAACGTCGGGCAGGGGCTGGCCGGGATTCTGGCCGACGAGGAGGAGGCCCTTCGGCGCACCGGGTTCTCCTTCCAGACCGTGGCTGTGGTCACGAAGACGAGAGGGGCCCTTGTGGACCCGGAGGGCATAGCGCTCCCCGACCTTCTGGAAAGGGTCGGCCGCGGCGACCCCGTTGGACAGGACAGGATCGGCGCCTCCGAGGCGGCGCTGCTGCCCGGCGTGGACATCGTGGCGGACGTCACGCCGACGAACCTCGAGGACGGGGGAGTAGGGCTCGCCCTGACCCGCGCGGCGCTCTCCGCAGGGCGGCACGTGGTCACGTCCGACAAGGGGCCAGCCTCCCTGGCCATGGACGAATTACGGGCGCTCGCCCGGAAAAACCGGTGCACCTACCGTTTCGAGGGCACCGTCCTGAGCGGGACCCCGGCGATCAACTTCGCCCTCGAGGCCATGGCGGGGTGCTCCATCCGGTCCGTTCAGGGCATCGTGAACGGCACGACGAACTACATCCTCACCAAGATGGAGGAGGGGTTCGGATACGCCGAAGCCCTCGCCGAGGCCACGAAGCTCGGGTACGCCGAGGCCGACCCGAGGGGCGACGTGGACGGGTGGGACGCCGCCGTGAAGGCCCAGATCCTCGCCGGAGTGGTCCTCGGCGCCTCGATCCCCCTCTCCTCCGTCCGCCGCACGGGGATCGCGCACATTACGGCGAAGGACGTGAACGAGGCCGCGCGAAGGCGGAGAAGGATCAAACTCGTGGCCAGGGCCGAACGGACGGACGGGGGCGTCTCGGCCTCCGTGGCTCCCGAGGAGCTTCCCCTGACGCACCCCCTCGCCTCGGTTCAGGGCGTCATGAACGCTCTGACCTACTCCACCGACCACCTCGACCAGGTCACCATCACCGGACCGGGGGCGGGACGAAGGGAGACCGGTCAGGCCCTGCTTTCGGACATCCTCGCCATCGCCCGGGGGAGGGAGGCCAACCATCGGCCGTAGAACGGCGCAGCTCGTCGTCACGGGAACGGTGGTGATGCACCGTCTCTCGCCTCGAGGCCCCATGACATCACCCCGTCAAGGTGCCGGCATCGGAACGCTCTGGCCTGTCCTTTCTCCGGCAGGCCCTTCATTTTGCATTTTTTTTGCGATCATGGTATGAAGTGGTGCAATACATGACGCTCCACGTGTTTCCGGCGGCTTCGTCCCACACGTCACCCCCATGGAGGGAGATACCCGTGGACACTCGATATGAAGCCCGTTTTTTCGGTAGCCCCGAGCTCTTTCTCGACGGAGAGAGGGTCTCCTTTCCCTTTCTGAAGGCCCGGGTGCTCGCCCTCCTGCTCGTGGAGGAGCGGTCCTTCACGAGGGACAGGCTCTGCGCCCTCCTCTGGGGAGATAAAACCCTGCAGAGCGGGCGGAGAAACCTGAGCAACGCCCTGAGCTTCGTCCGGACCGTCCTGCCCCTCCGCTCGGAGCGAAGGGGCGTCATCGCCCTCCCCTCCGACGTGACGATCCTGAAGGACTCGGACCGGCTCACCGGACTCTCCACTCTGGACTGGAGCGACGTCACTCCTCTCTTTCACCCCTTCATGGACCTGGGCGAGGCGGAGGAGTGGCCCGCCTTCATGGAGTGGCTGCTTCCCAAGCGGCGGCAGTACGGCGTTCTGCTCACGGAGGGCCTCCGCGCCCGGGCCGAGGCCGCCATGGCCGTTCAGGACCCCTCCTCCCTCGGGGAGGCCCTTGCCTGCTACGAGCAGATGGCCCAGAACGAACCCTACGACGAGAAAATCCACGGCGAACTGGCGCGCCTCTACATCAAGACGGGGCGCAAGATGGAGGCGGTGCGAACCGCTCAGAGCTTCGCAAGCCGCATCGAGCAGGACCTGGGGCTCCGGTCGGACCTCGCCGAGGTCGCCCCCCTCATGCAGCGAAGGACCCAGGACACCAGGGCCATGCTCCCCGTCTCCTCCGCGGAGGACAACCCCCTCGACAGAGACCGCGAAGTCCTGCAGATGCTGAACTTCTTCTACGGCTGCGGAAAGGACGGAGTCTCCTCGTGCGGCTTCGTCTGGGGGGAGGAGGGCATCGGAAAGGGAGCCCTCGTTCGAGAGGTGGCGGACAAACTCTCGGAGAGCGGCTGGAACTGCCATGTGGTCCGATGCTCCCAGGAGGAGGAGCAGCGCCTCATGGTCCCCTTCGTGCAGTTCATGCAGCGTCAGGACGAATCCTTCCTCCAGGAGGAGAGCGCCGTCTCCCTCTCGAAGCTGAGCTGCTTTCGCATGGCGGAACTTGTATGGGGCCGGGTGACGGCTCCCGGAGCAGGACCGAACCTGCTCGTCATCGAAAACATCCAATGGATGGACGAGGCGTCGTGGATAATCCTGGAGACCATCCTGTGGAACCACTCCGCCGTCCGGCACGTCCTCGTCTCGGGGTACAGGGAGGCCCGCGCCACCTTCATGACCCGCACCACCTTCGCCGACGAGCCCTTCCAAAGCCTGGAGATCACCCTTGAGCGCTTCACCCCGGAGCAGACGGGGCGGATCTGCCGGATCCTCCGCCCCGGAGAGCAGTGGACCGAGGCAAAGGTCCTGGACGTCTACCATAAGACGGAGGGCAGCCCCTTCTTCATCCGGGAGCTCCTCGTCCCCGACGGCGAGAAATCCGAGGCCTCCTTCCCGAGAAACCCCTTCTCGTCGCGGATCGAGCTCCTGCAGCCCGACGAACGCCGCTTCCTCG
>CALCQG010000135.1 GCA_937897575.1 uncultured Synergistales bacterium
AAAAGGGCCGTGGCGAAGCTCTACGGCCTGGATAAAGGGGTGTTCGGCGTGACGGCCCCCCTCACGGGAGGCGAGCTCTCCCATCTTTTCGAAAAGGCGTTCGCGGGCTCCGATATGCCCTTCTATGCCCTCGTCACGACGGGAAGCGACGAGTTCGTCACACGGGAGGATTTTGTGCACGCCCTCACCCGCGCCATGGGCTACACGGTCTCCGACGAGAAGGGCAAGGAGTATGCGCCGCGGTATGCGGACGTCCCGAGGGAGTCGAAGCTCTTCGCCCCCCTCCACTCCCTGGCCGAGCGGGGCGTATTCCTTCAGGTCGGGCAGGGCGGCGTCTTTATGCCGTCGTCCTTCGTCACCAGAGGCGAGGCCGCCGACATGACCATGCGGGCGGTCACCGCCGGAAAGGGACGATAAGTCATGCAGTGCCATGAATGCCTGGAGAAGGGGTGCTCCAAGGGCCTCCCCTGCGTGGACTTCGGAAGCGAAGCGCTCTACGACGGCGAGACGCTGAAGATGCTGAAGGTCTCCGCCGATGTGGAGGCGCTGTACTACCGTACTCTGAATCGCCTCGAGGAGATCATGGAGTTCGCCCGCCGAATGGGGTACAAAAAGCTCGGCCTTGCCTTCTGCGTGGGGTTCTCCGACGAAGCCGCCCTGCTTGGCGAGATTCTCTCGCGGGACTTCGAGGTGCACTCGGCGTGCTGCAAGGTCTCGGCACTGACGAAGGACAGCGTGGGCGCCACGCGGCGCCCCTGGCTCGGCGCGATCTCATGCAACCCGGTGGAGCAGGCGAGGAGGCTCGACGAAGCCGGGTGCGAGTTCAACATCGTCCTTGGCCTGTGCGTGGGCCATGACAGCCTCTTCTACCGGCACTCCTCCGCGCCGGTGACCACCTTCGTGGTGAAGGATCGGGTCCTGGGTCACAACCCCGTGGCGGCGCTCTACTGCCCCTATATCCGGAAGGACCTCAAAGTGCGGCCCGAGGAGCGAAAAGAGTAAATTCCTTCACAACGGGATCTCTCCGGAATGGCACGACTCCGGCATAGGCGCGCGGTTCCCATGAACCGTACCACGGATATCCCGAAGAAAAGCTTCTTCACGCTTCTGGCAGAAGCATCAGAGGAGGACCGGGAAGCCCTGCGTCCACCTGACGGAGGCTATCGGGCAGCATGAAGAAAGGCGGTAAAGATGTGAGAAGAACACTGTTGATCGTGACCCTATGTCTTGCTGTGGTGCTCTCGAACAGGGCCCCCCTCTCGGCGGCCACGGACCCCAAGGCGCTGGACCGCGAGATATCGAGCGCCACCTACTACGTGGAGGAGTTCGAGAAGGAGCTGGCCCGGCTTCGGGGCAGCCGGTCGGAGCGGTACTTCAACATGGACGAGGCCTCGAAGCGGGTGATGGCCCTCCACGAGCGGCATCCCGACGACCCGAGGGTCCGGGACCTCTTCGCCCGAATGCGCGATGCCCTGATGAAGACCCAGGGAGACTACATCACCATCACACCGGAAATGCTGGCCTACCGGCAGCAGGAGGAGGCCCTTCTGAAAAAGCTGGGGGAGCTGGCCGACAAAAAGTGGCGGGAGCTTCTCGGGAAGGCCGAGGCCGAGACGCCGCCTCTCCTCACCGAACCGAAGTTCGAAACCATGGATCTGGCGACCTTGAAGGAGCATCTGACCCCAGAACAGCTGAAGGTCCTCTCGGCCTCCCTCTCACCTGACGGCCAGGCCGACGCGACGAAGCTGCTGCAGCGGCTCTCCTCTGAAGAGGACGGCCTGTTGACCTCGGAGGAGCAAACCGTCCTGGCGGAGCTGGCCACGGGAGCAGTACGGCTATACCATCCCGCAGGGGATCATCACGAAGCTCTTCCCCACGCCCGACTGGCGTTACACCACCATCGACGAGCTCAAGGACCGCTACGTCCTCCTCACGGACGTGCGGTACCCCGAACGGCAGTTTTTTGGATCCTCCGGGGAGTACATAGCGCTGGGCAAGCCCTCGGAAGGGTACTGGTTCGTCAAGATCGACGGCCGGGACTGGCTGGGCCCCTGGGAGGCCATGAAGCGCTGCCGCCGGGAGGCCATCACGGCCCTCGAGGATGTGGAGGGGTGGACCGTCCTCGGGAAGATCACCGCCATCACCAACGAAGTCCCCCAGGCCGAGGAGGTGAAGACCATGCCCTTCCAGTGGGGCTGGGTCGTCACGCCGATAGCCCTCCACGCCCCGGGACTCGTCACCGCCTGGTACGATCCCGGCGCTGAAAAGAGCGGCCTCTTCGCCGGCGAGGAGGGGCTCCGGGCCATCAAGGAGGCGGGGTACACCGTCAAGGCCCTGCCCGCGGACACTACGCCCCTGCAGGTCATGGAGACCTTCGTCACGGCCATCAAGGAGAAGAACAAGGAGCTCTACCTGGCGTGCGTCGACCCAGCTCGGTACAAGACGGGACAGGGGTACGACCTGGTGGCCAACTATCACTGGGACCTGCACCAGATGCGATTCCGGGAGCACTACGTGACCGTGACCTTCGGTGAGCCCCGCATCGAGACCAACAAAGGTTTCGACGAACGCAGCAAGGCGATGGACTACTTCCTGACCGCCGAACAGAAGGACACGGCGCGGCAGATCGGCGGCACCAGGGTGGAGTACGCCTACATCGACTGCAAGGCCTGGGACGAGAACGGGCGCCAGTACGGCTCGCCGAAGGAGTACCAGCTCAAGCGGGTGGGGGACGGGCCCTGGATGGTGGAGACCTACGATGTGCCCTTTTAGAGGATCCGTTCCGCATGTTTCACGAAGACCCGAAAGGAGGACGCCATGAAAGGCCGAAAGATATTCACCGCCTGCATGATCCTGCTGGCCTGTGCTCTTCCCGCGGCAGCAGCCACCACCACGAAACAGGATGCCATGGAGGAGTTCGGGACGGTCGCGAACTGGTGCCTGGAACAGATCCGATCCCTGGAGTACGAAGAGGGCATCCAGAACGTCTTGATCATCCGTGAGCTCCTTCAGACCGTGGACACCTACAACTACGAGCTCAAGACGAATCCGGACCTGGACGTCTACAACGTCGCGGCTGTCTCCGGCGCCTTCAATCTGGCGCTGCACAGTCTTCAAGCTGCGGATAAGAGCCTGTACAACGATGCGGGCAACATGACCTACCGACTGGCGGACTGGCGATCTCGATCCTTTCCACAAGGACGGGATAGGATCATCGCGTACCTCAAAAGGGGAGAGACGATACGGGGTTTTGCCGAGAAGGTCCTGGCAATATGGGAGGACCGGATCAGGAACCCCGGGAAAGTCGTCCATGTGGGCTTGGGAGTCCTGCACCTTGAGGACGCTGTGAACAACTATGACCGTGAGGCGCTATCGGGCGAGCTGAGGAACCTCTTAACGAGATTCATCCTGCAAAAGGTTTCCATGAAGGACTGGAAAGAGGCGACGTTCCTCTACGCCGACAGCCTGGGGCGCTTCGTCGAGGAGCTCCAGGAGAGTGTAAAAGAGCTCCAGAACTATGTCGAGGAGATGACTGACGCCCTTGAGGGAGGAAAGACCAGGACTCGCTTGGCTGTGGTCACCAATCTCCGGGACATTGTGGAGGCGCTGCACGGCCGCATGGTGGAGTTTCGGGATCAGGCCAAGGTGGACATTGAGGTCACCTACAACGACAAGGAGTTCTGCAGCTTTCTGGAGTCCCTGAGTATACCCGCCATGCTGGACGACATCCCGCTGGGGCTCCTCGCCATGGTGAAACGCGTGAAGGAACGGGTGCGGTACTTTGAGGATCACCTGAGACGATGACAGCGCTCTGCGATTTTTCGAATCCTTGTATGAAACCCTTATGGACGAAAAGGAGGTATCGCCCGTGAAACGGATCGCCTTTCTGCCGATCTTGACCATAGCCGCTCTTCTTTTCTTTTCGCCCGGTCCGGTTCGCGCCGCCGAGGACCCGGCGGCAGTGACCCGGGAGATTCTGCGGGCCACCCACTTCGTGACGCTCTTCGAGAAGGAGCTTGACCAGCAGCGAGGCGGCCTGGCCGAGCGGTACTTCAACAAGACCGAGGCCACGAACCGAGTGCGGTCCCTCCACGAACGGTACCCCGACGACCCCAGGGTCCAGGCCCTGTTCGAGCGGGTGCGAACGGCCATCATGCGCTCCAAGGGGGACTACATCACCATCACGCCCGAGATGCTGGCCTATCGCCAGCAGGAGAAAAACCTGCAGGGCAAGCTGGGAGCGCTGGCGGACAGCAAGTGGCGCGAGCTGCTGCAACAGGCCGACGAGGAGGCGAAGGCCGCGGCGGCCCGTCGAGCCGGGGAAAAAGCCAAGGACGAACTGTTTAAGAAGACAACGATGTAGTTAACACCAACTTG
>CALCQG010000136.1 GCA_937897575.1 uncultured Synergistales bacterium
GCCCAGGGATCGGGGACGTCGGTCCAGATGGTGAACCAGCTTCTCGCCCAGTACGAGCAGATGCGGAAGCTGATGAAGCAGTTCGGGAAACAGGGGAAGAACGTCCGGCTGCCGAAGGGGCTCTTCGGCGGCGGGTTCCGTTCCAGATAGACAGCGTTCGGCCCGAGCCGAGGCCCGGGTACTCTCAGGAGGTGTATGGTGTATGGCAGTACGTATTCGTCTTTCCCGCCATGGTCGCAAGAAAGCGCCCTTTTACCGGCTCGTGGTGGCCGATTCACACTCGCCGCGAGACGGGCGGTTCATTGAGCTTCTCGGGACCTACGACCCCATGGTCGATCCGGCCAGGATCACCGTGGACGAAGAGCGCGCCCTGCACTGGCTGTCCGTCGGGGCCTCGGCATCCGACACGGCCCGGGGGCTGCTCAAAAAATCCGGCGTATGGGAAAAATTCGAGGCCGGCAGAAAGAAGGCGAAATAAGCATGTCCGATTACAGAGAGCTTGTTGAGTTCATAGTGCGACGTCTCGTAACGCTCCCCGACCAGGTCTCCGTCACGTCGGAGATGGGGGAGGGCGACGTCACCCTCATCTCCATCACGGTTGCGCCCGAGGATGTGGGGCGGGTCATCGGGAAGCGCGGCGGCACGATCAACTCCATCCGCCTGCTGACCAAGGCGGCCGCCGTGAAGGAGAACGTCCGGGTGGATGTCGACATCGTCGAAAACCAGTAGGGTCAGGATCGGCCGCATCGTCGGAGTGCACGGCGTGCGGGGACGCCTGAAAATTCTGCCCCTCACCGACTCGCCCGAGCGCTTCGAGACCATGGAGTCCATGGCCGTCTACGGGGCGGACGGCGCCCATAGGGTGACGGTCACACCGACCTCCATCCGGTGGGTGCCGGGCAGGAAGATTCTCGTGGTGGAGACGGAGGAGATCAGGAAGCGGGAGGCCGCCGAATCGTTCCTCGGCCACTTCATCGAGGTGATGCCCGACGAGCGGTATCAGCTCGAGGAGGGGGCGTACTGGGTCGATGATCTCATCGGCCTGTCGGTGAAGGAGGAGGGGACGGACCGCTCTCTCGGGGTGCTCTCGGACGTTTTGGCGGCGGGGGAGAACGACCTGTACGCCGTTCGGGACCACGAGGGGAAGGAGCACTACATTCCGGCGGTGAAGGAATTTGTATCGGCGGTGGACCTTGAAAAAGGAGAAATTCGAGTGATGCTGGCGGAGGGGCTCTGGGAATCGTGCGTGTAACGATCGTCACGGCTTTCCCCGAGTTTTTCGAGGACTTCCTCTCGACGAGCATGATCGGCAGGGCCATGAAGAGAGGGCTCCTCGCCGTGGAGGTGGAGGACCTCAGGAAGCACGGGCTCGGTTCGTACCGTCAGGTGGACGACTACTCCTTCGGGGGCAAGGGCGGCATGGTGCTGTTGCCCGACGTTCTGAAGAGCGCCCTGTCCTCCGTCGAGGCCAGAAGAGGGCCCGGGTACCGCGTTTCCCCGTCGCCCCAGGGCGACCTGCTCTCCCAGGAGGTCGTGGAGACGCTGGCGGCCCAGGAGCACGTCATCCTTCTGTGCGGGCACTACGAGGGGCTGGACGAGCGCTTCGTCGAGAGGTACGTGGACCGGGAGATCTCCCTGGGCGATTTCGTGCTGACGGGGGGCGAGATCCCGGCCATGGCCATAGTGGACGCCATGGCGCGCCTCGTTCCCGGGGTAATCGGGAAGGAATCGTCCGTGGTGGAGGACTCCTTCTACCGCGGGATGCTCGACAACCCGCACTATACCCGCCCCTCGGAGTGGGAAGGGGAGGGCGTTCCCGAGGAGCTCCTTTCGGGGAACGACGCGGGCATCGAGCGGTGGCGGCGGGCAAGCGCCGCGAAGCGGACCCTTGCACGACGGCCGGATCTTATCGGCAGGGCGAACATACGGCCCTATCTGCCCAAGGGGGTCTACGTCGCCCTCGTCCACTCGCCCGTGCTGGACAGACAGGGCGGGAAGAGCACGGCGGCCGTCACGGGGCTCGACCTGTCGGACATGGCGCGGTCGTGCAGGACCTTCGGGGTCGACCGCTTTCTGGTCACCACCCCCATTGCAAGCCAGAGAGCGCTCGTCAAGACAGTGATGAAGCACTGGACGGACGGCTGGGGGGCTGAGGCGAACCCCGACCGCGGAGAGGCCCTCGATTTGCTCAAGACCTTCCCCTCTCTGGAGCGGGCCGTGGCTTGGATATCGAAGCGGGAGAAGGAGTCTCCCCTGATCGTCGGAACGACGGCCAAAGAGCGGGACGGCGCTTTTCACTGGCTCGAGATGAAGCGGCGCCTGCTTCGGGAGGAGAAACCGGTGCTTTTCCTCTTCGGCACCGGCTCGGGGCTGCACGAGGAAGTTTTTGGAATGTGTACCGCGGTGCTCCGCCCCATTTCGGGTGGAGAGGGCGTGTATCGCCACCTCTCCGTCCGGGCGTCGGCGGCGGTGGTGCTCGATCGTTTTTTCGGATGGCGTTGAAGAAAGCAGAAATTCGGTGCGCAGAGAGCGCACGCGTGAGGAGGTAACAGAGGTGAACATACTCGATCTTGTGGAGAAGAAGTTTATCAGGGAGGACATCCCCGAATTCCGAGCCGGGGACACGGTCCGGGTGCACGTGAAGGTCACGGAAGGGGCCAGGGAGCGGATTCAGGCTTTCGAAGGGATCGTCATAGCACGGAAGCACGGTGGGCTTGCGGAGACCTTCACCGTCCGGAAGATCTCCAACGGAGTGGGCGTGGAGCGTGTGTTCCCGCTGCACTGCCCGTCCATCAAGGAGATAGAGGTGAAGCGTCTTGGCAAGGTGCGCCGCGCCAAGCTCTACTACCTCAGGGAGCGCAGCGGCAAAGCGGCGAGGATCAAGGAACGCCGCGAGTTTTAACGGCCCGTACTTGACTGCGGACGCCGACAACAGTATAATATCCGTCGTCGCGCGGGGGTGGCGGAACTGGTAGACGCGCAAGGCTAAGGACCTTGTGGCTGCAAAGCTGTGGGAGTTCAAGTCTCCCCCTCCGCACCACTTTGAACGAAAGCTCCTCTCCGGTGAGAGGGGCTTTTTTTATGTCCGCCCGAAGGCTATGATATGCTTGTTCTTGCAGGACGTTGTGCGACTGTCCCGATCCAGAGAAGCCCCGGCCCTTCGGGGCGAGAGGAGGCGCCAGCATGGAGCCGTTCGTTCTTCCCGGTCAGGGGCCCGTTGCGATATGGGGCGGGGATAGGAGCGACTTTCCCGCTCTCTCCCATGCGGGCGATGACATCGGAAAGGATGGAGCAGCGTCCCCCGGGCCGCTGCAGACGGTGTTCATCGCCTCCGGCAAGATACATCTCGAGAGAGCCCTGTCGGACAAGATCCCCTTTGTCGTGCTCGGAAGAGGGTGGACGGACCCCCTTTCTTTGCGGACGATCCGCAAAGCCGGAGCCGCCGGCGTTCGGATCGTTGGTCCGGGGAGCGCCGGTGTCGTGACCCCCTTTCTGTCGGGAAGCGCCGACGGCAACACGGCCCTTCTTGCCGAAGGGTACGACGCCTTCCTGCACGTGCTCTCCATGGCGCACCGGAGCGGTGTCCCCCTCCGGTATGCTCTCTCCTTCGGCGACGGGGGGGGCTACTCCTTTCTGGAGGCGGCGCGGTCGATCTTCGAGCACGACCCCGCCGTGGATCTCTACGTCTTCGTCGTAAAAACCCTTCGGGAGGGGCGGGCTCTTCTTGACTTCGCAGAGATTGCGGCCGGGCGGGGCAAGAGGACGGCGCTGCTTCAGCTCTCGCGGACGGAAGGGGAGCAGATCGAGGAGGACGCGCTCTTCCGGCAGTACGACGTGGT
Source organism: uncultured Synergistales bacterium (assembly GCA_937897575.1). Taxonomy (GTDB): domain Bacteria; phylum Synergistota; class Synergistia; order Synergistales; family Aminobacteriaceae; genus CALCQG01. The sequence continues at coordinate 3,840 of CALCQG010000136.1, forward strand.
TGTCCTCGGCGAACCGTCGGACATCGTGGACGGAGCAGCCGTCTTCCTGCACTCCCCCCGCCCCAAGGGAAAGAGGGTCCACTGCATCGCCCCGTCCAAAGAACTGGACGGCCTGCTCCGGAGGGAGGCTTCCGCCCTCGGGTTCGAGTGCTGCGGCGACAGGGAGGCAGCCGACATCCTGCTCGAGATCGGGACGTCCTGCACGGTTCGTCCGCAGAGCGGGCAGGCCCACGTCCGGACGACGGTGGAGCAGTGTCCCGGCGGCACGGCGAGAGGTACTTCCTGCCCGCCCCTTGTGCCGGGCATAGGGCGGAGCGTCCGGGCGATGCAGCTCGCCGCTTTCCCCAGGCGGACAACCCATGAGGCGCTCCGTCGTCCCCCCCGTGTCACGACGTGCCCCGTACACCGACGGATGGAGCGGGATGCGAAGATCTACCTCGCCTCCTATGATATCCCCATCGCGAAGGAGAAGCTCTGCCGGTCCTACCCGGCCGCGCTGGCTGCCGCCGAGGAGATCGGCTACCCCGTCGCGCTGAAGGTGCTGTCCCCCTCCATCCTGTACAAGACGGAGGCCAGGGTCATCGCCTTGAACCTGCACGACGAGGAGGAGCTGAGGAACGCCTACGGGCGGACGCTGGAGAAGGCCAGGCTTGCCGATCCGAAGGCCGATATCCGGGGCGTCCTCGTTCAGGAGATGATCTACGGAGGGACGGAGTGGCGGATGGAGTTCCACCGCGACTCCCGTTTCGGTCCCATCGTCGGGGTGGGCATCAGCGGCGCCTACAGAGAGTTTCTTCCCGATTGGGTCATTCGCGGTGCCCCCTTCGACGAAGAGGAGGCCCTGGAGATGATCCGGGAGTCCAAGGGCTACCCGCTGCTCCTCGAAGGATGGAACCGACCGGCCCTCGACGTGGATGGCTTCGCGGCTGCCCTCTCCTCCTTCTCCAGGTTGGCCTACTGCGAAAAGGACGTCGCCCGCATCGAGGTCCATCCCCTGTTTGTGACCTCCTCGGGTGTCCTCGTGGTGGATGCCTTCATCGAGGCGGGGGCGCGGCGGAAAAAATGAACGTCCTGCTCTGGCTTCTTCTGGGGTATTTCGCCGGCTCCTTCCCGTCGGGGTACCTTGCGGCCCGGCTCGTTCGGGGCACGGATATCCGCACGACGGGATCGGGCAACGTCGGAGCGACCAACGTCGGACGGCTGATGGGCAAGAAATGGGCCGCGGCCGTTTCGGTGGCCGATATGGTGAAGGCCTCCGTCGGCCTTCTTCTTGCCAGGGCCTTCGGCGTGACGGAACCCTGGCTCCTCGCTCTGATCGCCTGCGCCGGAGTTCTCGGCCACGTTTTCCCCCTGTGGCTGGGCTTCAAAGGCGGCAAAGGGGTCTCGTCGATCTACGGGGTGCTCTTCTTCCTGTTCCCCCCGACCTCCTTTCTGCTCGCCCCGGCGGGCGGCATCGTCTGGTTCCTCGTCCTGAAGCTGACGGGATACGTGTCCGTCGCCTCCCTCGTCTCCCTCTGGTGTATGCCGCCTCTTGCGGCACTTCTGTCCTTTCCGGCTCCCTACGTCATCGCCCTGGCCGCCCTGGCCGCTCTCTCCACCATCCTGCACAGGGACAACATCCGAAGGCTCAAGAACGGCACAGAAAGCCGATTCGGCAAACCCCGCCCGTAACGCGTCCGTAGGGGCGGACAGTATAGTTGACTAATATTGACCAATGGCGTACAATGGTCACTGGCAAATACTGGAACGGGAGGAAGGACAATGGCCAGTCTGACGCGAACCATCGAACGGTACATAAACGACCTGTTCGACGAAGTGGAGGAGCATTCCGTCTCATTGCGGCGAAAGGAGCTCGCGGAGATATTCGGATGCGTCCCGAGCCAGATCAACTACGTCCTCAGAAGCCGGTTCACGCCGGAGCGCGGATATCTTGTCGAGAGTCAGAGAGGCGGGCACGGGTACATCAAAATACTCCGCATCACGTACAATCTGCCGGAGGAGAAGATCAGCCATATCGAGGACATAGTGGGCGAAACCATCTCCGAGCAGGAGGCGAGGCGCCTTCTCGCCACCCTTCAGGAGCGCGGCATCTTGGAACCCCGCGAACGGCTGCTCATCGAGGTGGCCCTTCGCCACGCCGAGGACCTCGGGAGCTCCGAGTTCGACATATCGCCCTACAAGAGGAGTTTCATCCAGGCCGAACTCCTCAAGCGAATGCTTCGAAGCCTGGTACTTTCATAATCCGCGGGCATTGAATCCGGCGGAAAGAAAAGAGGTGACGACCCATGTGGCAATTTTTTACCGATCCCGCAAAAAAAGTCGTGCAGCTCGCTCATAGAGAGGCCCTTCGCCTCGGCTATGACGTCATCGGCACGGAACACATCCTCCTCGGCATTCTGGCCGAGGGAGAGGGCCTCGCTGTGCAGGCTCTCGATGCTCTGGGGATAAATATGGACGACCTCAGGGAGCGGCTTGAGCGGACCATGGGGCAGTCCACGCCCATTCTCAAGCCGCTCCCTGAGGTCGTCCATATTTATCCGAAACATGTTCTGGACCTCTCCATACGGGAGGCCCGAAATATGGGGGTCAACTACGTGGGGACGGAGCACCTTCTCCTCGGCCTTCTCGCCGAGGGAGAGGGCATCGTGCCCCAGACGCTGCTGTCCCTGGGCGTGGATCACCCCCTTGTGGCGAAGGAGATAACGCGCCTTCTCTCCGAGGGTGGCGCGGGCCAGGGGAACAAAGAGGGAGAGAGCAGGCCGAGAGGGCGGGTCAAAACGCCCACGCTGGACCAGCTTGCCATCGACCTGAGCGAAAAGAGCCGCAAGGGCGAGCTGGACCCCGTCATCGGGCGGGAGAAGGAGATTCGGAGGATCATCCAGATACTCTCCCGGCGGACGAAGAACAACCCCGTGCTCATCGGTGAGCCGGGCGTCGGCAAGACGGCCATCGTCGAGGGGCTTGCCCAGCGGATCATCGAGGGGAACGTGCCCGAACTGCTGAAGGATAAGCGGGTTGTCCAGCTCAACATGGGCAACCTCGTGGCGGGCACGAAATACCGCGGCGAGTTCGAGGAGCGGATGAGAAAGCTTGTGAAGGAGCTCACGGACACGAAGGATGTGATCCTCTTCATCGACGAGGTTCATACGATCGTCGGGGCGGGCGGCGCCGAAGGCGCAGTGGACGCCGCGAACATCCTGAAGCCCAGCCTCTCCAGGGGGGAGTTCCAGGTCATCGGGGCCACGACTCTGGACGAGTACAGAAAGCACATCGAGAAGGACGCGGCGCTCGAGCGGCGATTCCAGCCCGTCCAGGTGCAAGAGCCCACCGTGGCCGACTCCATTCGTATCCTGGAGGGGCTCAGGGACCGGTACGAAGTGCACCACAAGACGAAGATACAGGACGACGCCCTCGAGGCGGCCGCCCGGCTCTCCGCCCGCTACATCACCGACAGGAAGCTCCCCGACAAGGGCATCGACCTGATCGACGAGGCGGCCGCCCGGGCGCGGATCAAGGCCATGGAGACGCCCGACGAACTGAAGGCACGCTCCCGCGAGCTGGAGAACATCCGCAGGCAGAAGGAGACCGCCGTGGAGGTCCAGGACTTCGAGAAGGCTGCGCAGTACCGGGACGAGGAGAACCGCCTGTCCCGGCAGCTCGAGGAGGAGACGGAGGAGTGGCGGAACGGACAGAGCTCCTATCAGGCGCTGGTCACGAGCGAGGACATCGCGAACGTGATCTCCGAGTGGACGGGTATCCCCGTCACCCAGCTCACCGGCGAGGAGTCGGAACGCCTGCTCAGGATGGAGGAGGAGATCGCCTGCCGCCTTGTGGGGCAGGACGAGGCCGTCACCTCCATTGCGCGGGCGATCCGGAGGGCCAGGAGCGGCCTGAAGGACCCGAAGCGCCCCATAGGGAGCTTTCTGCTCCTGGGGCCGACGGGCGTCGGCAAGACGGAGCTTGCCCGGTGCCTCGCCCGGTTCCTCTTCGGGTCGGAGGAGACCATGATACGCCTCGACATGAGTGAGTTCATGGAGAAGCACGAGGTGTCGAAGCTCATCGGCGCTCCCCCCGGCTACGTGGGGTATGAGGAGGGAGGCAAACTGACGGAGGCCGTCCGGCGACGTCCGTACTCCGTGGTGCTCTTCGACGAAATAGAGAAGGCCCACCCGGACGTCTTCAACATGATGCTCCAGATCCTCGACGACGGGCGTCTCACGGACGGGCAGGGCGCAACCGTGGACTTCCGGAACACGGTGATCCTCATGACGAGCAACGTAGGAGCCCGGGACATGATGAAGGGCACGACCCTGGGGTTCTCGGGGTCGGGCGGGAGCGACCATTTCGACTGGGACAAGATGAAGGGGACGATCCTGGACGAGGTCAACCGGCTTTTCAGGCCGGAGTTCCTCAACAGGCTGGACGAGATGATCGTCTTCCGTCCGCTGAGCAGGGAGAACATGATGAAGATCGTGGACATCATGCTGAGCGACGTGCGGGAACGCCTTACGGAGCGGGGCATCGATCTTGTGCTGAGCCCGGAGGTCCGGGATCGGATCCTGGAGCGGGGGTACCAGCCGAAGTTCGGCGCGCGACCTCTGCGAAGGGCGATCCAGACGATCATCGAGAACCGTCTGGCGGACTATCTGCTTGAGCCGGGCAACGCGAGGGTGTCGGCTGTGGAGGCCTACCTTCAGGACGACGAAGTCCTGTTCAGGGCGCTCTCGGAACGGCCCGAGGAGGCCCCACCCCTTGCGCAGGCGTTCAAAACGTAGTACCGTAGGGTCGGGCCGTTCCCTCTCAGGGGAGAGACCCTGAAGATTCAGATCGCTGTGCGGAGAGATCCCGCCTCCCATTCTGTCGGGGGGCGGGTTTTTCGCAGGAAGAGGTGAGGATGGCGTCATGGAGGATGAACTGCGCGCTGAAGGCATCCTGCTTCCCAAATGGCTTCGGTGTATCGGTTTTCTGATGGGGGCCGTTCTCTTCTCCGATGGACTGCGCCGCCTTTTTTCGTTCACCGGCGGAATGGCCTCCCACATTCCCTATCTGGTCGTCGGCGCTGCCTGTATGCTCATCGCGGGGTACGAGCGGGAGATGCACCTCTCGAAGGAGGGGCTCGTTCGACGGACGATGTTCTGGGGGATCGGTGGCAGGGATGTCCTGCCATGGGATACAATGAAGGAGATCGCCGTCCTTCCCTCGGATCGGGGAACAGGCGTCCTGTTCACCGTGGAGGGGAACGCCAAAGGGGTGAGCGTCTTCTTCCCGGGGGTTGGCGCCGAAAGGATCGGGGCTATGGCGTCGGAGCACGCCGCCGATCTCGCGGTCGTCCTGAGGGATCGGCGAGCGTGACGGTTTCCGGGGAGGACGTTGTGCCCTACGGGTTCATCTGAAAGGAGGAGTGCGTCATCGTGGAAAGAGAGAATACCATTCAACAAGCTCTCCGGCACGGGCAGAGCATATGGTGCGATTTCCTGAGCAGGAGCCTGCTTCGTTCCGGAGAGCTCGACGACATGATCCGCATGGGAGTCCGGGGCGTGACAACGAACCCGTCGATCTTCGAGAAAGCCATCGGCCAGACGAACGACTACGACGAGGATATCCTGGCCTACGTCCGGCAGGGTCGGAACAGGGAGGAGATATACACCGCCCTCACGGTGGCGGATGTCCGGGAGGGGGCGGATCATTTCCTGTCCGTCTATGAGACGAGCGGGGGGGGAGACGGGTTCGTCAGCCTCGAGGTGAGCCCCATGATCGCCCACGACATGGAGGCCACCGTCAAGGAGGCGAAGGCCCTGGCGGAGCTCGTCGACCGGAAGAACGTCATGATCAAGATCCCGGCCACGCCAGCAGGGGTCCAAGCCCTTCGCCGCTGTACGGCCGAAGGGCTCTGCATCAACGCCACGCTCATCTTCTCCCGGCACCAGTACCGCGATGTGGCGGCGGCCTATATCGAAGGGCTCGAGGAGAGGCAGACTCAGGGAGGGGACCTGACCTCCGTGGCGTCCGTCGCCTCGCTCTTCGTCAGCCGTATCGACACGGCGGTCGATAAAGCGCTTCAGGAGAAGGGTGAAAGAGACCTTCTCGGGCGCATCGCCGTCGACAACGCTCGGGCGGCGTATCGGGATTTCGAGGAGCTCTTCTCGTCGGCGCGCTGGCGCGCTCTTGAAGGCGCCGGAGCGAAGGTGCAGCGTCCGCTCTGGGCGAGTACCGGCACGAAGAACCCGGACTACTCCAGGACGCTGTATGTGGATTCCCTCATCGGCCCCAACACGGTCAACACCGTGCCGCCCGAGACGATGAAGGCCTTTCTGTCGTCCGGGTGTGCAGCGGAGACCGTCACCGACGACCGGCAGGGGATGGAGAGGCGGCTGGCGATATTGGAGGCCGTCGGAGTCCATCTCGACGAGATAACGGCCAGGCTCCTTGTGGAGGGGCTGGACGCCTTCGAAACGGCCTACCTCTCTCTGCTCGACGGCATCGGGAAGAAGGGACGGGCCCTCTCGGGGGAGGACGTCGGTTGACAGATGGTGTCTGACTCCCTATAATACATCCGTTTGGGCGTGGGGCTATAGCTCAGCTGGGAGAGCGCTTGAATGGCATTCAAGAGGTCAGGGGTTCGAGCCCCCTTAGCTCCACCATTGTATCTGTGACCCTCGCACGACGAACGACGACCCCGGATGACTCCGGGGTCGTCGTGTTTCAAGGCGGTGCCCGGCAGCGCGTGGCTTCTCCTTGCCCTGAGCGTCGGGAGCGCGGCCATCCACCCTCGGGGGGCGCACAGTGGGATGAAGGACGACACCGTGATATAATCAACCCCGTTGAGCACCCAACGGGCCGCTGCTTCTGAAGGGCGGCGGGAAAAGAGGAGGAGTGACGATGTCGCCGAAGGGGTATCACTTCATTGTGGAGGCGTCCGGATGCAGTCCCGTCATCGCGCAGGTCGACAGGCTTCAGGAGATTCTGGTCGAGGCCGCGAGGCGTGCGAACACTCATGTGTGGTCCGTCTCGTTCCACCGTTTCCCGCCCGACGGGGTGAGCGGCGTCGTCGTGATCAGCGAGTCCCATCTCTCGATTCACACATGGCCTGAGGTCGGCTATATGGCCCTCGACATATACACCTGCGGCGAGGCGAGCAAACCGCAGGTTGCGGTGGAGTACGTCCTCGAGCAGATCGGAGCCGGACACACGCACATAACGGAGATCAGCCGCGGCCTCGACGATGGGGACGAGGAGTACTACC
>CALCQG010000137.1 GCA_937897575.1 uncultured Synergistales bacterium
TCGATATCGACCAGCTCGCCGATACCTGCTGGCAGCGGAATTGAGGCGGCTCGGGCTCGATGCCATCTACCTCGGTCCGTCCACGGACCTGGAGTACATCGGCGGGCTGGACACCCACCCCGACGAACGGGTCAGGGGCCTGATGGTCTCGAAGGACGGCCGGTGCTTCGCCATGACGCCCCTGCTGTACAAGGAGGAAATAGTCACTGCCTTCGGCGACGTGCCCTTCTACGCCGAATGGAACGACCACGAGGGGTTCACCGGGGCCTTCAGGCGGGGCTGCGAGCACCTGGGCGTCGTCGGCGGGAAGATCGCCTTCAACGACGGCGTCCGGGCGGTGGACATGCTCGCCGTGCGGGATGCCATGGACATGCAGATGTGCAACGGGGCGGGCATCCTCGATCCCCTTCGCTCGCGCAAGGACGACGAGGAGCTGGCCGTCATGCGGGAGGCCTCGCTCATGGTGGACGGGGTGGTCCGAAAGCTGCGGGACTTCATCCGTCCCGGCATGACGGAGCGGCAGATCGCAAAAAAGATTCCGGAGTTCTTCGAGGAGGTCGGCGCCGACGGTATGTCCTTCAACCCCATCGTGGCCAGCGGCCCCAACGGTTCCATGCCTCACTACGGGGGCGACCGGCGGGTCATCGAGGAGAACGACGTGATCATCCTCGACCTCGGCGGGCGGTACAAGTCCTACTGCTCGGACACCACCAGGACCTTCTTCGTCGGCGCGCCCACGGAGGAGCAGAAGAAGGTGTACGAGATCGTCCGAAGGGCTCAGGCGGCGGGCGAGGCGGCCGTCAAGCCCGGCGCCACGGGGCAGGACGTGGACAGAGCGGCGCGGCAGGTCATCATCGACGCGGGGTACGGCGAGTTCTTCTTCAACCGGGTCGGGCACGGGATCGGAGTCGCGGTCCACGAGTCCCCCTACATGATCGAGGGGAACGACAAGCCCCTGGAGCCAGGGAACGTCTTCAGCGTGGAGCCGGGCATCTACCTGCCGGGCAAGTTCGGGGTCCGGATCGAGAACATCGTGGCCGTCCGGCCCGACGGGACGGGGGAGGCGCTGAACCACTTCCCGAGGGATCTGGACTCGGCCTGCATCGGCTGACGGAGGTGCACGGCGCGCGGGCTCGTCCTTTGTGAGACAGCACCGCAAAGCACCAGAGCAAAGCACCAGAGCGAAGCGGCTCGAAGGTCCGATGTGAACGCCACTGTTCAGCGGCACTATAAAAAAACCGGAACGACCGGGGAGTTCCCCTCGGTCGTTCCGGTTTTTCAGACGGACGATACGAAATCCCTTGTGAAGGGGCAGGCCAGCGCCGAGCGGCAGAATGCGGGCAGAAAATCGTTCTTCTCTTCCTCTGTTCTCGGCCTATTTTCCCGGTGCTC
>CALCQG010000138.1 GCA_937897575.1 uncultured Synergistales bacterium
GGACCCTCCCGCACGCTCCGCTTCACCATCGGCAGTATCAGGCCCCTGCTCTTCTTGTTGGCCTTCCAGACGTGGAGGCCGAGGGCCACGCCGATGACGCCGTAGACCATGAAGGTCCTGAAGTACTCCCCGAGGATGGCCTGTCCGAAGAGGGACTGGCCGATCTCCGGCGACATGATGAACATGGCGTTGAAGAGGATGGTCCCGAAGAGGGCGTGGGTTATGCTCGCCTTCGAGGTGGACGCGCCGCCCACAAGCAGGGCCGCCACGGAGAACATGCCGATCTGGGTATGGGCGTTGTAGGTGTTCAGGGTCCCCATGTTCTGGAGGTAGATGATCTGCCCCCAGGCGGCGAGGACGGTGGAGATCACGGTGGCGATGATCCGCGTCCTGTCCACGTTGATCCCCGAGACCTCCGCCGTGTGCTGGCTCTGCCCCACGGACCGGAAGTCCTGCCCCAGCTTGGTCTTCATGATCAGGACCGTGAAGACGCAGAGTCCGATGATGAGCAACCCCGTCACCACGGGGACCTTTCGCACCATCATGAGCTCTGACTTCGTCACCATGGCGTGGACCGCCACGCCCGCGATGGCAAGGCACAGCGCCCCGTTCACGATGAGGGACGACCTGTTGTTCAGGTACTCCCGCCCCTTGCGTATGTTCAGCCAGTAGCGGACCGCCAGCAGCACGAGCAGCCCGATCGCGACGATGAGGAGGGCGTGGACGAAGGGGATCTGGTAGATGTTGTCCAGGGCGTACTTCAACCCCCCCTGCTTGACGGGGACGAGGTCGACGGTCATGCGGATGCCTATTCCGTCGGGTTTGATCATGGGGTGGGTCGCCGGGACGGCGATGACCATGCCGACGACGAAGAGGAAGAGGAACTGGTAGATCCCGTTGGCGAAGAAGCCGACGATGAGGCTCGCGATCATCTCCTGCCCGCGGGTCTTGTTGTAGAGTTTTCCCGTAAAGTAGCCGCAGATGGCCGCCACGACCATGGCCACGGCGAAGCAGAACAGAAGGCCCGATAGGCCCCCCATCTCGAAGTAGCGCGCCAGGGCGATGGCCACCTGGCCGGACATGGCGCCGATGACGATGCCGAAATTGAGGCCGAGCCCCGCGAGCACCGGGATGATGAGGGAGAGGACGAGGAAGGAGTTCCGGAACACTCTGCTCGACAGTTCGGAGAAGAAGAAGGCCATGGACACCCCGCTGGAGACCATGAAGCCGAAGAGGGTAAAGGCCACGAAGATGATGGTCACCAGATTTTCGAGGATCCAGGAGCCTGCGCCGTTTGAGTTCCTGTTGAGCCCGTTCATCACTGCACACCCCTTTTGACCTGCGTCAGGGCGTAGAGGATGATGCCGTTCTGGATGATCATCCTCATGATCTCCGACAGGTCGGTTCCGACGAAGAGCTCGTTCGCCACGGGAAGGGCCGTGGTGAGCAGCCCCTGGAACAGGACGACGCCGATGATGACGTGGGAGACCTTTGCCCGGGAGGCCGTGGCGCCGCCGATGAGGATCGCGGCGACGGCGGGGAAGGCCATCATCAGGGGTGCCGTGTAGAGCTGGGCGTATCCGTAGCTCTGGGAGTAGACGATGATCCCGATGGCTCCGAGGACGGTGGAGAGCACGTTGGCCAGGACCCGGTTCCGGTCGATGTTGAGCCCCGCCGCCTGAGCGAACTTGGGGTTGATGCCCCCCGCGGAGATGGCGATGCCCAGTTTCGACCGGAAGAAGAGCCAGACGAGAAAGGCGAAGAGGGCGAAGGTGAACAGGAGCCCCGTGGGAATGATCACCGTACCGATGGTGAACTGGAGGAAGTTGTTGAGGATCTGGGCTCCGCCGACGGCGTCAAGCTGGATGGTCTCCCTGAGCCCCTTGCCGATGAACCAGCCCATCTTCGGGTTGCGGAAGGGAATCATGAGCCACGCCAGACACATGAGGGCGACGATGGAGAAGCCGGTGTAGGTGGCGATGGTCATCTCCGAGCCCTTGACGGCGTTCATGAGCTTGCCGTACCCGTAGCCCACGACGGCGGCCAGGGGGATGGCGAGGGCGAAGGAGGTCAGGAGCCAGGCTATCCCCATCATGTCCAGCTCGATGGAGACGACGAGGCCCAGAAGCCCGCAGACGATCCCGATGGGGAGGGCGAAGTTCGGCCCCGTGCCCGACTGGATGGCGGGCACCATGGCGAGGACGAGGATGCCGTTCATCCCGGCCCGCTTGATGGTGTCGCTGATCAGGGTGGCCATGGATATGCCCACGAAATGCCCGGCGATCAGGGTGAGCCCCCAGAAAGCGGCGATGATCACCGTGGGCAGGCCGATGCCCCCGAACAGGTTTCTGGCGGTCCGTGCGCGATTGTCGCCTTTTCCGTTCATCTCAGCCATGGTGGGCGCTCCTCTCCGGTGCGTCGTCCGTTTTTCTCCCCTTGCTGCCGGACATCATCAGGCCGAACTCGGCGTCGGAGGCGTCGGGGGGCAGCACCCCTCCGACCTTCCCCTCGCAGACGATGACGATCCTGTCGCAGATGCTCCGCAGCTCGGCCAGCTCGGAGGACGTCATGACGATGGTCATGCCCTCCTCCTCGTTAAGCTTCAGCAGCAGGTCGAGGATCAGCTTCTTCGCCCCGATGTCGATGCCGCGCGTGGGCTCCGAGACGAAGAGGAGGACGGGAGCCTGGGTCAGCGCCCGGGCCACGCAGACCTTCTGCTGGTTGCCTCCGCTCAGGCTGCCCGCGTGCTGAAGGGGGGACTCGCAGCGGATGTCCAGGTCCTCGATCATCTTCAGGGCGTGCTCCCGTATCGCGCCGTCGTCCTGAAAACGGAAGGGGCCGCCCTTCTTCAGAAAGCGGTTGTTCACCTGCATGGCGGTGAAGGCGATATTCAGCTCGATGGACTCGTTGAGCAGCAGGCCGACGCCCTTTCTGTCCTCGCTGACGAACCCCATCCCCGACGCCATGGCGGCCCGGGGGTCGTTGAGCGTCATGGATTCGCCGTTGAAGACGGCCTCCCCCCTGGCCGGGTAGGTGCCCATGACCCCGTTGGCGATGCCGAGCTTTCCCTGCCCGGCGAGGCCGCCGATGCCCACGATCTCGCCCCTCCGGATGTCGAGGTCGATGCCCCGGACCATCTCGCCGGGCATTCCCACGCGCAGGTCGCGTATACCAAGGACGATCTCGTCGGAGACCCTGCGTTCGTCGGAGTGGACCCGGTCGATGGCCACCTTCCGCCCGATCATCAGGGAGGCGATCTCCACAGCGTTCGTATCCTTGATGTCCTTGGTGACCACGAGCTCGCCGTCCCGGAGGACGGTGACCCTGTCGGCCACGCTGACGATCTCGTCGAGCCTGTGGCTGATGAAGACGATGCCGATGCCCTTCGCGGCCAGGCGCTTGACGGCCGCGAGCAGATTTTGCGCCTCCGTCTCGGTGAGCACCGCCGTGGGCTCGTCGAAGACGAGGATCTTGATGCCCATCTTATCGATCTCCCGGGCGATCTCCACAAACTGCATATGCCCCACGGGGAGCCCTGCGACGAGGATGAACTCGTCGATGCCCATGTCCAGTTTGTCCAGGGCCTTTCGGGCGTCGGCGTTCATGGAGGTCATGTCGAGGGTCTCGAGGCGCTTGCCGAACACTCTGGAGACCGCGTTCGGCGTGGTGATCTCCCGGTTGATCTTGATGTTCTCCGTGATGGTGTAGCCCGGTATGAGCATGAACTCCTGGTGAACCATGCCTATCCCGGCGTACATGGCCTCGTGGGGCGATTTGAAGCTGATTTTTTCGCCGTCTATCAGGACGTCGCCCTCATAGCCGCCGGTGCTCGTGATGACGGGCATGCCGAAGAGGATGTTCATAAGCGTGGATTTTCCGGCGCCGTTCTCGCCGATGAGGGCGTGGATCTCTCCCTTTCGGACGTCGAAGGTGATGTCTGAAAGGACGGTGTTTCCGTAGTAGCTCTTGGATATGTTCCTGAACTGGAGAAGGCTGTCGCTCACCGCATAACCCCCTGTTGTGCAAAGTCGGGACGACGGCGGCAAAAAAAGCGGGGCCGAAGGGATTCAACCCCTGCGGAGCGGCCGGGGGGCGCTCCGGAATGGAGACGCGCCCCGAGCCCCGCTTCGTTGAAGGATCCGTTCGTCCCCGGATACCGCTCTTGATGGGCCCTTTTTCCAAAGACCCCGTCTGGTACAGCCTCTTTCGTGCCGGTCTCCCTCTAGTAGGTCAGGAAGTCCATCAGGACGAACAGGTAGTTGTCGTACTGCTTGCCCGCCTCGTCCACGTAGGGGCTGGTCTTGACATCGACCTTCGCGTAGTCGGACATGCACTGCTCGAGAACCTTGATGTCGAGTTTGTCGAAGGGGACTTCGCCCGCCATGACCTTGAAGGCGTACTCCGTGGAGGCCACGGTGGACATCATGGCCACGGGCACCGGCCAGGTGGACAGTCGTCCGGACATGCCCTTCTCGGCCAGGATCCTCTTGGTCTCGGCGATGACGTGCTGGAGGTCGCCGGGCTTGGAGCTGTCGGACTCGATGCCGAGCGCCGTGGGGAATCCGTGGTAGGGCGACGGGCAGCAGGGCTGCGGGTAGATGGCCCCGGAATCGACGACGGCCTTGATGAGGGGGATCTGCATGGCGCAGTTTGTGGAGAAGAAGGCCGTATCCTTGCCGTACTTCGCCACCATCTTCGGCACGTCCTCAAGGATGAACTGCTGGGCGCCCGGAAGGCCGGAGTCGCCCGTCGGGTCCGGAGCCGTGGCATCCACGAACTCGAGGCCGATCTCGGCGCACTTCTTCTTCATGAGCTCCCTGCGGGAGGAGAGAAGAACCTGGGACATGTGCCGGGGGAAGGAGTAGTGCACGAAGACCTTCGCGCCGAGCTTCTTGGCCTGGACGGGGATCTCGTTGCCCATGGCCAGTTCGTCGGGCTGCAGGATGAGGTGCGCCCTGGACGCCACATCGGGGGGGTTCTCCTGGGGAGTGCTGTAGACGATGAAGATGTCGTCCCGCGTCTCGAGCAGCTTGTCCACTGCCGCGTTCGTCCCGGGGACGGCCTGGTTGATGACCAGCGCCTTGACGTCCACGTCGTAGGCGAGCTTGGCGACGACGCTGACCATCTGCTCCTGCTCCGCCATGAAGTTATCGGGCCACGTCACGTGGACGATCCGGTCGCCGTACTTCGCGACCATTTCCTGGGCGGAACGGTACTCCTCTTCGTTCTGCGATACGGTGTTCGTCACGATCGCGACCTTGCCGGCAGCGGCGAATGCCGGTGCGACAAGAGCGACGGTCAGGACGAAGACCAGCAGAACACCCAAAACCTTCTTCATTCCTTTCCCTCCCTTTCCTGTTCTGGAATTTGGAACGATTTTGATGGGATGGTGCACGCACGAACGATCATATTCTTTTCCTTTTTTTCGTCAACCGCAGAAATGCCGTCTCCAGCATCGGATGATCGCGCACAGGCCGCAGAACAGAAGCGAAGGACGGACTTCCCGTCCAGGATAAAGAGGGTGGATGAGCGGAAGGGTTCGGGCCACGCTCCCCTTCCCTGCGTCCGTCCTCTGGATTAAAAAGGAAAGACATATTATCATGCGAGGAAGAAAAACCGAAGAACGGAGGATGCTCCCGGTTCGACCCGCCGGACAGCGGGAGGGGCGCCTCGGATACACATCACTTCAGGGGGGATACCCATGATCAACGAAAAAAGAGTGGAC
>CALCQG010000139.1 GCA_937897575.1 uncultured Synergistales bacterium
TTTTGCGGTACGGGAAGGCGGCCACACCGTCGGCGCCGGCGTCGTTACCGAAATCTTGGAATAACCCCGAGGGGGAATAGGCTGTGGCAAAAAAGATCCGCATCCGGTTAAAAGCCTTCGACCATAGAGTTCTCGATTCTTCGGCTTCTCAGATCGCTGAAACGGCGGACAGGAGTGGGGCCAAGGTCTCCGGCCCCATCCCTCTCCCGACTGAGATAAACAAGATGACCATTCTCAAGTCGCCGCACAAGGACAAGGATGCGCGCGAGCAGTTTGAGATCCGGACTCATAAGCGCCTGATCGACATCATCAACCCCACGCAGAAAACTATGGACGCGCTTATGCAGCTGAACCTTCCTTCTGGGGTAGACATCCAGATAAAACTGTAAGGGAAGCTCTGAGCTGAAAGGAGTACTGTGATATGAGCATTGGTATTGTGGGCAAGAAAATGGGGATGACCCAGATATACAACGAACAGGGTCAGGCTGTAGCGGTCACCGTCATTCAGGCGGGGCCGTGCCCCATCGTGGACATCAAGACCCCGGACAGGGATGGATACAGCGCCCTGGTCGTCGGGTTCGAGGACGTGGATTCGCGTCGGTTGACGAAGCCCGAGAAGGGCCTTTTCAACAAAGCCAAGGTCGATCCCAAGAAGACCCTGCGCGAGTTCCGCCTCGACGCTCTGGACGAGTACGTCGTCGGTCAGGAGCTGACCGTCGGTCTTTTCGCCGAGGGCGAGGCCGTGCATGTGTGCGGCGTCAGCAAGGGAAAGGGTTTCGCCGGCGTCATGAAAAAGTACCATTTCGGCGGCTCGTGCTCCAGCCACGGAGCCTCCGTCGTGCACCGACGGGGCGGCTCCAGCGGCGCCTCGAGCTATCCTGGACGGGTCTTTAAGGGAAAGGCCATGCCCGGCCGGATGGGGGGCGAGCGCGTAACCGTGAAAAATCTTACCGTAGTCGCAATTGATACCGACAACAACTTGCTTCTTGTAAAGGGTGCCGTGCCTGGTGCGAAAAACGACCTGGTCACTCTTTACAAGAAGGCATAGCGTCGGCGAGAAGGAGGCTCGAAAGAGAATGCCTACCCTAAAAATCGTCAATTTCCAGGGTGAAGCCGTAGGTGAGGTGGATCTCGCCGAACAAGTTTTTGGAGCGCCCGTTCACATCCCTGCCATGCATCAGGTGGTGGTTGCCCATCTTGCGAACGTACGACGGGGCACCCACTCCACCAAAACAAAGGGAGAAGTCCGCGGAGGCAGAAAAAGACGGGCCGCGCCCGGCACGGCAGCATCCGGTCTCCGCTGTGGGCGGGGGGCGGTGTTACCCATGGTCCGAAACCGAGGGACTACAGCCAAAAGGTCAATAAAAAGGTGCGTCGGCTTGCGCTGCGAAGCGCACTGTCCCTCAAGGCGAGGGATGAGCTTCTGACGATCGTCCAAGCCTTTGATCTGGATAAACCCTCGACGAAGGCAATGCTCGCCTTTTTTACGGCAGTGAACGCCCGTAAGCCTCTGGTAGTCCTGCCCGAGACGAACGACTGCATTCAGAAGTCCGCTCGCAACGTCCCCGGGGCACGGGTAATCAACATGAGCAACATCAACGTGTATGACCTGCTCAACGCCGGAACGCTCGTGCTGACGCCAGAGGTGGCAGAAAAGCTGCAGGAGGTGTACGCACAATGAATCTCATCGCCCATGACATCATCATCCGGCCCATCATCACCGAGAAGAGCAGCCGGCTCATGGAGTTGAACAAGTATACCTTCGAAGTTCACCAGAGCGCCAACAAAATTCAGGTGCGCAAAGCTGTCGAAGAGGTCTTCAAGGTGAAGGTGCGCGGTGTAAACGTGCTCACCGTTCACCCCAAACCGAAGAGAACGGGAGCCTTCCTCGGGAAATCCCGGTCTTGGAAGAAGGCCATCGTATGCCTCGCCCCTGGAGAGCGCATTGAGTTCTTCGAAGGCGCAAGCGTATAGCGGAAGGAGAAGGAACGACAATGGCAATCAAACAGTTTAAGCCCTATACGCCCGGTCGCAGATTCATGTCCGTTCAGGAGAACGACGACCTGACGAAAAAGGCACCGGAGAAGGCCCTTCTTGCACCTCTCCACAAAAAGGGCGGCCGCAACAACACGGGACGGATCACCATGCGTCATATCGGCGGGGGAGCCAAGCGGCGCTACCGCATCATCGACTTCAAGAGGAACAAGCTCTCTGTGCCCGGAAAGGTGGCCGCTCTGGAATACGATCCGAACAGGAACGCCCGCATCGCGCTCATCCACTACCTGGATGGCGAAAAGCGGTATATTCTTGCGCCCAAGGATGTTTCCGTAGGGGATACCATTTTTGCGGGCCCCGAGTCGGACATCCGCCCCGGGAACGCGCTCAAGCTCAAGGATATCCCCGTCGGCACCACGGTGCACAATATCGAACTGGAGCCGGGGCGTGGAGGCAAACTCGTCCGAGCGGCCGGGACGTCGGCACAGCTCATGGCCAAAGAAGGGAAATACGCCTATATCCGTATGCCCAGCGGCGAGCTTCGGCTTATCCTCTGCGAGTGCATGGCGACGGTCGGGCAGGTGGGCAACGAAGATTACGAGAACACCTCGTTCGGCAAGGCGGGAAAAACACGCTGGCTTGGAGGTCGCCCCAAGGTTCGGGGCATCGTGATGAACCCAGTGGATCACCCCATGGGTGGCGGCGAGGGAAAGAGCAAGTCGCACAAACACCCCGTCTCGCCCTGGGGCACCCCGGCAAAAGGGTACCGTACCAGGAAGAATAAGCCGTCTGACCGTCTCATCGTGCGGCGCCGGTACGAGAAATAAGGAGGGACAGAGATGGCTCGTTCCAGGAAAAAGGGGCCCTATGTTGATCTGAAGCTGCTCCGCAAGGTCGAAAGCATGAATGAGGGGACCGCAAAGAAGGTCCTGAAGACATGGTCGCGGCGTTCCACCGTCGTTCCGGCCATGATCGGCCATACCATCGCGGTGCACAACGGAAGGATCCATATCCCCATCTACATCAGCGAAAATATGGTCGGACATAAGCTTGGAGAGTTCGCGCCCACCCGCAAGTTCGGAGGACATGCGGGGCAGGAACGGTCCTCCAGGGTCCGGTAAGGAGTGATGGCGATGGAAGCGAAAGCCGTTGCCAGACAGGTTCGCGTCTCTCCGATAAAAGTCCGGAGGGTGCTGGCCCTGATCAAGGGGAAGAAAGCGGATGACGCGCTCTCGATTTTGAAGTACAGCCCGCAGAAATCGGCCCGGCTCGTGGGAAAGGTGCTGCAGAGCGCCGTGGCCAATGCGGAGCACAATTTCGGCATGGACACAGACAAGTTGCATGTAGTGGCGGCTACGGCGGACCAGGGGCCGAGGATGAAACGTTTTCGTCCCGTCTCCATGGGAAGGGCCCACCCGTACATCCACCGTACAAGTCACGTGACCGTCGTCGTCGCGGAACGTTAAGGAGGGGGAACCGTGGGACAAAAAGTGCACCCGGTTGTTTTTCGTCTGGGCGTCATGAGCGAATGGGAGTCCAAATGGTTCGCGAGTGGCAAGGAGTACGCGAAGAACCTGCACGAAGACATCGCTCTTCGTTCATATATCGCAAAAAAATGGGAGCATGCAGGCCTCTCTCGTATTGAGATAGAACGGGTCGGCCACGTTATTCGCTTCACTCTTTGGACCTCCCGGCCTGGAGTAGTTATCGGCCGCGGCGGCGCCGAGATTCAGGTGATGAAGGACGATCTGCAGGCTAAAACAGGGGCGAAGATCATGATCAACGTCCAGGAGATCAAGAACCCCGACGTGGAAGCCCAGCTTGTGGCCGTTGGCGTGGCTTCGGCCCTGGAACGGAGGGTTTCCTTCCGGAGGGCGATGAAACAGGCCATCTTCCGCGCCATGAAGGGCGGCGCAAAGGGGATCAAGATATCCTGTTCCGGCCGGCTCGGCGGAGCGGAGATCGCCCGCACGGAGTGGTACAACGAAGGACAGCTGCCGCTCTCCACGATCCGTGCCGACATCGACTACGGTTTCGCCGAGGCAAAGACCATGTACGGCGTCATCGGCGTCAAGGTCTGGATCTACCGCGACAAGGCCAATGAACGGCCCGCTCAGGCTCCGCGCCAGGGACGGAGAAGGGGGTAACGGACAATGTTGATGCCAAGCAGGGTCAAATATCGCAAACCCTTCCGTCGTCCGCTGAAGGGCAGGACAAAGGGCGGCGCATCCGTCGCGTTCGGCGAGTACGGTCTTCAGAGCCTCGATTGCGCATGGATCACGGCCCGGCAGATCGAAGCCACCCGAGTCGCCATCTCGAGAAAGATGAAAAAGGGCGGGAAAATATGGATCCGCATCTTCCCCGATCACCCCTACACGAAGAAGCCTCTTGAAACACGAATGGGGAAGGGAAAGGGTGCGACGGAGTTCTGGGTAGCGCCGGTGAAAAGAGGACGCATCCTCTTCGAAATAGCCGGAGTTTCAAAAGACGTTGTCGAGGACGCTTTCCGCACAGCTTCTCACAAGTTGCCGGTCAAAGTGCGGATTGTAGCCCGGGACGACATAGGTGGTGAATGACGATGGATGCCAGAAATCTGCGTGACCTCACGATCGACGAACTGAACGAAAAGCACAGGGAGTTCAAGGAAGAGCTCTTCAACCTGCGTTTTCAGAATGCCGTCGGACAGCTGCAGAATACCGGGAGGATTAAGACCGTAAAGAAGACCATTGCCCGGGTGCTTACCGTTGTCCGCGAGAAAGAGATGGCCGGCGAGCAAGCTGCCGGAAGGAGGTAGCAGGGAATATGGAACAGCAGACTCCCCATCGCAAGGTTCGAACGGGAACCGTAGTCAGCGATAAGATGGACAAGACGGTGGTCGTCAGGGTGACGCGGCACGCCAAGCACCCCCTCTACGAAAAGAGGATCGTGCGGGCGAAAAAGTACACGGCCCATGACGAGAACAACGAGTGCAGGATCGGCGACGTCGTGACGATCGGCGAAACTCGTCCTATCAGCAAGATGAAGTGCTGGACGCTTCTCGAGATCGTCCGGCGGGCTCCCGTGTTCGGCGATTCGGTCGTTGACGACGAGGAGGAGCAGGCATGATACAGCTCACCACCGTCCTCAACGTGGCCGACAACTCGGGTGCGAAAAAGCTCTTCTGCATCCAGGTGCTCGGCGGAAGCAAACGGCGCTCGGGGACCATCGGCGACGTCATCGTCGCCTCCGTCCGCGAGGCCATACCGAACAGCAATATCGCCAAAGGGACCGTCGTGAAGGCCGTCATCGTCCGGACCAAAAAAGAGATCCGGCGGGCCGACGGAAGTTACGTCCGTTTCGACGACAACGCGGCGGTCATCATCGACAACAACGGCGACCCGAAGGGGACCCGTATATTTGGACCGGTAGGCCGGGAGCTGCGTGCGAAGAAGTACATGCGCATCCTTTCGCTCGCCCCGGAAGTAGTGTAATGGAGTTCAGACGTGTGCTCTTCCGATCTGTAACGGAGGTCTGTGGATATGGGCAAAATGCGGATACGAAAGGGAGATCGAGTTCGTGTCATTTCCGGGAAGGACAAGGGCAAGGAGGGCAAAGTCCTCCGCTCCATCCCCGATCGGGAGCTTCTGGTCATAGAGGGCGTCAACATGGCGACGAGGCATGTGAAACCCTCCCAGAAGAACCCGAAGTCCGGAATCGTCAAACAGGAAGTGCCGGTATACGCATGCAAGGTCATGCTGGTTTGTCCGTCCTGTGGTGCTGCAACCCGTGTAGGCCGAGGGTTTCTTGACAGCGGGAAGAAAGTTCGCTTGTGCAAGGCCTGCGGCGAAATTGTGGACCAGGTGTAAGGAGGAGAGTGCGCCAATGACCCCTCGCTTGCTTGAGAGGTATAAGAACGAGATCGCACCGAAGCTCGTTCAGGAGTTCAACTACAAGAACATTATGGAGACCCCCCGTCTGAAGAAGATCGTCGTCAACATCGGCGCAGGCGAGGCGAAGGTGGACATAAAGTATATGGATGTCGCCGTGGCGGAACTGACGGCGATCACAGGACAGCGCCCCCTCCTGAAGCGGGCGAAGAAATCCATCGCGGGATTCAAACTCAGACAGGGAATGCCTGTCGCGTGCTCCGTCACGCTCCGGGGCACCCGCATGTGGGAGTTTCTCGACCGTCTCGTGACCCTCGCACTGCCCAGCATCAAGGACTTCCAAGGCGTGATGCGACGGGGGTTCGACGGCCGGGGAAACTACAACCTCGGACTCAGGGAGCAGCTCATATTCCCCGAGATCAGCTACGACAAAGTGATTCGTCCCCGCGGCATGAATGTCAGCATCGTGACATCCGCCCGATCGGACGAAGAGGCCTATGCCCTTCTTCGTGAACTGGGCATTCCTTTCAGCAAGTAGGAGAGGGGGAGAAACCATGGCAAGAAAGGCGCTCAAACATAAAACAACTCTGCCCCCGAAGTTCGAGGTGAGAAAGTATAACAGGTGCCCGCTCTGCGGGCGAGTGCATGCGTATATGAGGAAGTTCAACATGTGCCGGTGCTGCTTCAGGAAGCTCGCACGCGAGGGGAAAATCCCCGGCGTAGTGAAGTCAAGCTGGTAGCCGAGTGGCCTGAGGGAGGGACGAGATATGTACGTGACCGATCCGATCGCCGATATGCTGGCGCGCATTCGAAACGCGAACATCGTGTACCATGAAAGCGCGGACATTCCAGCCAGTAAGTTGAAGATGGAGATAGCGCGCATCCTCAAAGATGCTGGCTATATACGGAATTTCAAGCTTGTGACGGACCCCAAGAAGCCCTACAACAGCATCCGGGTCTTCTTATCCTACGGCCCCAACAGAGAGCGAGTGATCCAGGGTCTCCGCCGGATCAGCAAGCCCGGGCGCAGGATATACGTCCGCCACGACGACCTCCCGAAGGTCATGGGGGGGCTTGGGGTCGCAATCCTATCCACGTCGCAGGGACTCAAGACAGATGCCGAGGCCACGCAAATGGGCCTTGGCGGCGAAGTCCTCTGCTACGTGTGGTAGGGTGGAGGTGAATGAAATGTCTCGAATTGGGAACAAACCAATCCACCTGGCGGCAGGGATAACGATGTCCGTCAAGGACGGGGTGGTCAAGGTCAAGGGACCCAAGGGGGAGCTCTCGACCCCTACTGTCCCCGGCGTTGATATCGCCCTCGAGGAAGGGAATATCGTCATCACCAGACAGAACGAGGAAAAACAGACGAAGGCCTGGCACGGCATGATACGCGCTCTTGTATCAAACATGGTGACGGGCGTAAGCACCGGTTTCCAGAAAAACCTCGAGATCGTCGGCGTGGGGTACAGAGGCCAGATGCAGGGCAAAAAGCTTGTGTTGAACCTCGGGTACTCGAACCCCGTGGAGTACGAAGCCCCCACGGGCATCGAGATCACGATGGACGGGCCGACGAAACTCTCTGTCAAGGGGATCGACAAGCAGGTCGTGGGACAGGTTGCGGCCATTATCCGCGGTTTCCGGTCTCCTGAGCCCTATCAGGGCAAGGGCATTCGGTACGTCGGCGAACGCGTTATACGCAAGGCCGGGAAGACCGGCACAAAGTAATCCGAGGTGAAGACGATGAAAAATAAAAGCAGGAGCTCCATGAGGGCCCTTCGCCATGCCCGGCTCAGAAAGGGCGTCAACGGAGTCCGTGGAACCGCGGAGAGGCCGAGGATGGCCGTCTTTCACAGCCTCCACCATATATACGTTCAGTTCATTGATGACGATCTGGGCAATACGCTGGCCGCCGCGTCGACCCTTGAGCCGTCCATCAAAGGAACACTTTCGGGAACGTGCAATATTGATGCCGCGAAGTCGATCGGAAAGACCGCTGCAGAGCGGGCGATCGCCAAGGGCATCACCACGGTTGTCTTCGACAGAGGCGGACATATGTTCCACGGGAAGGTAAAAGCCCTGGCCGATTCCGCCCGCGAAGCCGGCCTGAAGTTCTGATGGGGAGGCTAGGACGATGGTAAAGAATAAGGTGGATGCCAAGGATCTCGAACTTACTGAGCGCGTCGTCGCCATCAACAGAGTCAGTAAGGTCGTCAAAGGCGGCAAGCGGTTCAAGTTCAGCGTCCTCGTCGTCGTCGGCGACGGAGACAGATACGTCGGAGTGGGAATGGGCAAGGCCAAGGAAATTTCCGAGGCCGTCCGGAAGGGCATCGACAAGGCGGGGAAGAACCTGCATGAGTTGAAGAAGATCGGCAATACGATCCCGCACCCCGTGAA
>CALCQG010000140.1 GCA_937897575.1 uncultured Synergistales bacterium
GGCCGTCTCGTTATCCCGTACGGCGAAGCAGGCGAGCCCCGCCCAGGTTTTTGTGAAGGCCCAGGACAGAAGGATCACGACCGCGAGGAAGAAGAGACAGAGGAAGAAGAAGCCGTTGGTCCGGAGCGCCGTACCGAAAAGGTTTATTCTGGGTATGCCGCCGATCTCAAGGGCGCCCCCGAGGGCCGGGGTGTACTGGAAGACGGCCACGACGATGAAGTTGATGCCGATAGTGGTGATGGCCAGGAAGTCGTGTTTGACCCGAAGGCTGGGCAGGCCGCAGAGGAAGCCGATGCTCCCCACGATGAGCAGGACGACGGGCAGCGCCTGCCAGAAGGTGAGCCCTCCGGCCGTCGTGAGCATGGCGCTCGAGTAGGCTCCGATGCCGAGGAAGGCCGCGTGCCCCAGGGAGATCTGGCCGGCGTAGCCGACGATAATGTTCAGGCCGTAGGCGGCGATGGCCTGGATGACGATCTGGGTGGCGACCCCCATCATGTAGGCGTTCATGGTGTCACTTCCCCCCTCTTTTGCCGAGAAGGCCCGTGGGGCGCCACATGAGGATGATGATCATGGCGATGAAGGCCAGGGCGTCCCGGGGCAGCGGGATGTTCGCGAAGCCTATGAGGAGCGTCTCGGCGATGCCGAGCAGAAGGGAGGCCAGGACGGCCCCCGATGCGGACCCCATCCCCCCGACGACGATGAGAGCCAGGGTCTTGTAGGCGGGGACGGTCCCCATCATGGGGTAGACCTGGTTGTAGTAGATGCCCGTCAGAATCCCGGCGACGGCTGCGATGGCGGAGCCGATCACGAAGGTGATGGCCACCGTTCGCTGCGTGTTCACGCCCATGGCCGAGGCGATTTCAATGTCCTGGGAGACGGCCCGCATGGCCAGTCCGAGCTCCGTCCTCGTCATGATGAACCAGAGGAGGGCGAGGATGACGACGGTCACGACGAAGGTCATCGTGACGACCGGGGAGACGGTCAACGCCCCGAGGCGGAGGGTGGGGAAGGGGAGGGCGGCGGGGAAGGATCGGACCTCGGGCCCCGCGACGAGACGGCAGGTCTCCTCCACGCCTATGAGGATGGCGATGCTGCTGATCAGGGAGACGTAGGCGGGGTATTTGAGCAGGGGGTAGTAGACGAATCGCTCGATGCAGACGCCGAGAGCGGCGCAGAAAACCATGCTGCCGACGAGGGCGAGAAGGAGGTTCCCCGTCATGGTGTAGAGATAGAGGCCGACATAGGCTCCGACGGTGTAGACCGAGGCGTGGGCGACGTGGAGAATCTTCATGACGCCGTATACGAGAGTGAGTCCCAGGGTGATGAGCGCGTACATGGCCCCGGCGATGAGGCCGTTGAAGAGCTGTTCAATCAGCAATTCCACACGGCGGTCCTCCTTGCAGGAAGAGTTTTCGTGAAGAGATCGGGAAGACGGCTTATCTTCTCATGAACAACGGCGCCATTGTACAACATTTTTCCGCAAAAAACACGGGTGGACGAAAAGGATGCTCCTGATGGCCGACGCTCTCCTCGGGTCTCAGGTGCCTGAGCGGTGGGCTCGCCCCGCCGCGGACGCTCTGGAATATACAATGCAACTGGGTTACAATTTTCTGGTGTGAAACAGTTTTCACTGAAGGAGACGCTCTATGCCCACGATCAATATTGTCATTGCCGAGTCCGACGCGATGTTGACCTCTCTGTACAGAAAGATGATCGAGGCCGTCACCGGATATACGGTGACGGGAACGGCCGCTGACGAAGCCGGGCTTCTGTCCGTGCTGCGGCGCATGGATGAGGACGAAACCAACCTGGTGTTGCTCGACATCGCGATCCTCGGCGATGAGGGAGCGGACGCCTTTCTTGCGATACGGAGCGAGTTCCCGAGGACGGACTTCATCGTCCTCTCGTCGGAGAAGTCCCCTATGGCCGTCCGAAAGGCTATCTGCTCCGGGGCCTTCGACTACCTCATCAAACCCTTTGAATGGAGGCGTCTCGCGAAGGCGATCGAGGCCTACGGGGAGTACTGCGCGAGGCTCGTGAACCGGTCCGGTCCCTGGCGCCAGGAGGATCTGGACAGGCTCCTCGGTTTTCGCATGCGGATCGGGGCCGGGAAGGGGGTTGCTCCGAAGGGGTACCAGGAGGGGATCCTCGCACGCCTTGTCACGCTGCTCCGGCGGTCGGCCCGCCCCATCTCCGCCGCCGAGGCGGGAAAGATGCTCGGAATATCGCGGACGAGCGCGAGACGCTACCTCGAACTGCTGGCCGATCAGGGCGAGGTGAAGAGCGAACTCAAACTCTCCGCAGTGGGTCGGCCCGCGAAGCTCTACTCTCTCGAGGAAGCCCGTTGCCAAAAGGAAACACAATCGACCGATAGAGACTAATTCTTGTCCCGCTCCTCCCCCCTTCCTATAATCGGGATGCCGGTAGAGAAGTCTTGAGCGCCGGCGCTTCGAGAGAGAAGGAGGAGAGGGCTCATGAGGACCATGCGTTTTTCGTACCCCGAACCGAAGAACGAACCGGTGCTGGAGTACCGGCCGGGCTCCGGGGAGCGGCGGTTGCTGAAGGTGGCGCTGGACGAGGTATCGTCCCGGTGCCCCGATATTCCGCTGATCATCGGCGGACGTGAGATCCGAACGGGTGACAGGGGCGATGTGGTCATGCCCCACGACCACGGTCACGTGCTCGCGACCTATCACAAGGCCGGCCCCGCCGAGGTGGAGCTGGCCATCGAAGCGGCCCTGGCGGCGAAGGAGCGTTGGGCTGCCCTCCCCTGGGAACACCGCGCCGCCGTGATGCTCCGGGTGGCGGAGCTTGTATCGACGAAGTATCGCTTTGCCCTGTCCGCCGCCACCATGATGGGGCAGAGCAAGAATGTCCACCAGTCGGAGATCGACGCCGTGGCGGAGACCGCCGATTTTCTGCGCTTCAACGTCTGGTACGCCTCCAGGCTCTACGGCGAGCAGCCGGGGAGCGAGACGTGCTGTCTCAACTCCATGGACTACCGCCCGCTCGAGGGCTTCGTCTACGCCGTCACGCCCTTCAACTTCACGGCCATCGCCTCGAACCTCGTCCTTGCTCCCCTCCTCATGGGGAACGTGGTCCTGTGGAAGCCGTCCACCGCGGCGCTGCTTTCGAACTACCTTCTCATGACGATCTACGAGGAGGCCGGTGTCCCGGCGGGGGTCGTGAACTTCCTCCCCGGGCCGGGTCGCGTGAGCAGCGCCGTTGCGCTCCGCCATCGGGACTTCGCCGGTCTCCACTTCACCGGGTCCACGGAGGTTTTCAGGGCCATGTGGCGGACCGTGGGGGAGAGCATGGACCGCCATCGGTCTTTCCCGCGCATCGTGGGCGAGACGGGCGGGAAGGACTTCGCCGTGGTGCATCCGTCGGCGGATGTCCTGGCCGTCGCGTCGGCTATCGTGCGGGGGGCCTTCGAGTACCAGGGGCAGAAGTGCTCCGCCCTGTCGCGGTGCTATATCCCGGCAAGCCTTCGGGACGAGATCGTCGGTCAAGTCGGGGATATGCTGGGTGCCGTCCGAACGGGGGACCCTCGGGACTTCAGAAACTTCGTCAACGCCGTCATCGACGAGGAGTCCTACGACCGCTGCATGAAGGCCATCGCCGAGGCGAAGGCGTCGGCCGAGGCGCGGGTGCTCTTCGGCGGTGAAGGGGACAAGAGCAGGGGATACTTCGTCGAACCCACGGTCATCGAGACGACAAACCCGCGCGCCCCGACCATGGAGGAGGAGCTCTTCGGTCCGGTGTTGACGCTCTACGTCTACGACGACGAGGATTTCGACGGCGTTTTGCGGCTCTGTGACGCCACGTCGCCCTACGCCCTCACCGGGGCGGTGTTCGCCCGGGACCGGCAGGCCATCGTCCATGCCTCCGACGTGCTGCGCAACGCCGCCGGGAACTTCTACATCAACGACAAACCCACGGGCGCCGTTGTGGGGCGCCAGCCCTTCGGCGGGTCCCGGGCGTCGGGCACGAACGACAAGGCGGGGAGCATCCTCAACCTCGTCCGGTGGACGAGCCCCCGGGCGATCAAGGAGAACCTGCTCCCGCCCGAGGAGGTCGGCTACCCCTTCATGGCGGAGGAATGACCCTGCCCGCACCCCCCTGAAAAGAGACGAGGGAGCCCTTCGGCTCCCTCGTTCGCTCTGTTGACCGCCTCTACTCGAGCCACCGGATGATCTCCTCGAGCAGGGTCCGGTGGAGCATCCTCGTCACGGGGCCCGGGGTCCCCGAGCCGATGACCTGCTGACCGATGCGCACCACGGGGACGATCTCCTTCATGGAGCCCGTGATGAAGGCTTCCTGGGCCCGGGGCAGCTCCGAGAGCAGCGGTGTCCGCTGCTCCACCTTCATGCCCTTCTCCTCGGCGAGCTGAAGCACGATCTCCCGCGTGGTGCCCTTCAGCACCCGGGAGAGGGGGGCCGTCACGAGGGTCCCCTCGATGTAGAGGAAGAAGGTGCTGTGCCCGGCCTCGGTGATCTCCCCTCCGGGAGCGTAGAGGATCTCGAAGGCCTCCTTGCACTTGGCGTACTCCGTGTAGGAGAGCATGTAGTTCGTGCTCTTCACGTTCGGGTTGTGCCGCTCCTCGTCCACGGGGAGGAGCATGACGCCCTTGTCGTAGACGTCGGGCGAGGGTTTTTGCACCTTCTCGAAGAGCGTGAAGAACCTGGGGGAAGGGAACTGCCCGTCCAGGAAGATGTCGCCGCCGGTGATGTAGGGGCGCACGAGACATTCGTCCTGGAGCTTCGCGATCCCCTCGTACACGACGTCCTTCATCGCCGGCATCGTCAGGGGCACCCGGATGGAGGAGGCCGCCGCCGACCGGATGAGCCGCTCCAGATGGGGGGTCAGCATGAGGGGCCGCCGCCGGAAGGTGCAAATGGATTCGAAGACGCCCACACCCCGCAGGATGATCGTGTCCGACACGGGGAGGGTCGCCTTTTCGATGGGAAGAAACTGTCCGTCCATGTAACAGAGTGCCATCAACATCACCTCGAAAGAGATCGCATACCTAGGGAAGTATACTGTCTCATGGGGAAATATGCACGGGTTTTTTCACCGAGTCCGCGGAAAATTCCTCGGCCCCGGGGCGATATTGTATAATGACATGCAGTACATTCCGACGATAGCCTTCGAAACAGAAAAACCGCGGGGAACGTTCCCGAAAGGGGAGAGTGGACATGGCCTTCGAAGTGCTGGCGATCAACCCCGGCTCCACGAGCACGAAGATAGCGTGGTTCAGGGACGACGAGGAGCTGTGGCGCGAGACGATCCGCCACGACCCCAAGGAGCTGGACCCCTATCCATCCATAGCCGATCAGTTCGAGTTTCGATTGCGCACCATCGAAGCGGCCATCGTGGCGCACGGAGCGTCCCTCGACGCCCTCTCGGCCGTCGTCGGCCGGGGAGGGATCGTGGACCCCATCCCCGGCGGCACCTATGTGGTGGACGAAGCGCTGCTGAAGCGCCTCCGCGTGGGCAAACCCTGGGAGCACGCCTCGAACCTCGGCGGCATTCTCGCCGACGCCATCGGTCGCCCGAGGAACGTCCCCGCCTTCATCGTGGACCCCGTGGCCGTGGACGAGCTCGACCCCGTGGCGCGGATCACGGGGCTGCCAGAGCTGCCGAAGGTCTCTCTGGGGCACGCCCTGAACGTGAAGGCCACGGTCCGCCGCGCCGCGAAGGACCTGGGCAAGCCCTGGGACGCCCTGAACTTCATCGTGGTCCACCTCGGTGGAGGGATCACCGTCTGCGCCCACAAGCAGGGGCGCATGGTGGAGACGAACAACGGCAACGACTTCCGCCCCTTCTCGCCGGAGCGGGCCGGGGGCGTGCCGTCGGGGGACCTCGTCCGCATGTGCTGCGGCAGCGAACTGACCATGAACGAGATGCTCCGGAAGATCGTCGGACGCGGCGGGCTCTCGGCCTACACCGGGACGAGCGACGTCCGGGAGGTGAAGACCATGATCGCCGAGGGCGACGCCCGGGCGAAGGAGGCCTACGAGGCCATGGCCTTCGCCATCGCCAAGGAGATAGGGGCCTGCGCCGCCGTGCTTTCGGGCGAGGTGGACGCCGTCCTCTTCACCGGCGGGATCGCCTTCGACAGCGACTTCGTGGCCCTCATACAGAAGCGGGTGCAGTGGATCGCCCCGGCCCTGGTCTACCCCGGCGAGGACGAGATGCCGGCCCTTGTTCAGGGAGCCCTCCGGGTGCTTCGGGGTGAGGAGACGGGTATGATGTACGCCGACTATACGGGGGAGGAGAGGAGATAACCGTGGACAAGCTGGATTTTCTTCTTGAGGAGAGCAAAAAGGGGTCCCCGATGACCCTCGCCCTTGCGTGCCCCTACGGCGACGACGCCCTGGCGGCGGCGGTCCGCGCCCAGAGGGAGGGCATCGTGCAGATGATCCTCCTGGGGGACGGAGAGAGGATCCGTCGGCTGGCCGAGCAGGACGGCCTCGACCTCGACGGGATATCCGTCGTGGATGAGAAGGACGACGGGACGGCCGTGGCGCGCTCCGTGAAGATGGTCTCCTCGGGCGAGGCGGACCTGCTCATGAAGGGGCTCGTCAAGACGTCCACGCTGCTGCACGCCATCCTCGACAAGGAGTGGGGGCTCAGGACGGGCTCCCTGCTCTCCCACCTCTTCCTGTTCGAGATCCCCACCATGAACGGTCGGGTCGTCGGCATCACCGACGGAGGGATGAACACCTACCCCGATCTGAACGCCAAGGCGCAGATCCTCGAGAACGCCGTGGCATGCTACCACAAGATCGGCGTCGCCGAGCCCAAAGTGGCCGCCCTTGCCGCCGTGGAGGTGGTGAACCCGGACATGCGCGCCACGCTCGACGCGGCGGCGCTGGCCAAGATGAACGAACGGGGGCAGATCTCGGGGTGCATCGTGGACGGCCCCTTCGCGCTGGACAACGCCGTGAGCGAGGAGGCCGCCAAGATTAAGAAGATGACGTCCCCCGTGGCCGGCCGGGCGGATATACTCCTCGTGCCCGACATCGAGTCGGGGAACTTCATGGGCAAGGTGCTGATCAACCTGTCGGGCGGCCGCGGCGCGGGGGTGGTCCTGGGCGCCAGGAAGCCCGTCGTCCTGACGAGCCGGTTCGACAGCATGGAGACGAAACTGCTTTCAATCGCTCTCGGCGCAGTGGTGGCCAGGAGCTGACACTACACTATCTCAAGGGGGTTTTGGTATGGAACAGATTCGTTCGCTGGCGCAGCTTCTGGACTACGCGAAGAAGATCGGCAAGGAGAAGGGACCAAAGAAGCTCTCCGTGGCCATGGCCGAGGAGGCCGGGCTGCTCTCCGCCATCGAGGAGGCCCGGAAGGGCGGCTTTGCCGACGCCATCCTCGTCGGTCGGCGGGATAAGATGGAGGCCGCGGCCAAGGAGGCCGGCGTGGACCTGGCCAACTACGAGGTCATGGAGGAGCAGAACGAGCCCGACATGGGCATCACGGCCGTGACCCAGGTATCGTCGAAGAAGGCCGACATCTACATGAAGGGGCAGATCCACACCAACAACTTCCTCCGGGCCATGCTCCACAAGGAAGTGGGGCTCCGCGTGGGCAAGAACACCATCTCCCACTGCTACTTCCACAGCATCGAGGGCTTCGACCGCATCTTCTTCGTCGCCGACGCGGCCTTCAACATGTACCCCGACCTCGCCGCCAAGGCGGACATCACCCAGAACACGGTGAACTTCGCCCGGGCCCTCGGCGTGGCCGAGCCCAAGGTGGCCGTGCTTGCCGCCGTGGAGGTGGTGAACCCCGATATGCCCGCGACCCTCGAGGCCTCGGCCCTCACCCAGATGAACCGGCGCGGACAGATAAAGAACTGCGTCGTGGACGGCCCCTTCGCGCTGGACAACGCCGTGAGCGAGGAATCAGCCAGGACCAAGGGCATCGTCTCGCCCGTGGCCGGGAAGGCCGACGTCTTCATCGTGCCGAACATCGAGTCAGGAAACATGCTGGCCAAGGCCATCGTGTACTTCTCGAAGAACGAGACGGCGGGCCTCATCCTGGGCGCCGCCGCCCCCATCGTGCT
Source organism: uncultured Synergistales bacterium (assembly GCA_937897575.1). GTDB lineage: Bacteria > Synergistota > Synergistia > Synergistales > Aminobacteriaceae > CALCQG01. The sequence continues at coordinate 8,075 of CALCQG010000140.1, forward strand.
CACAAGCCGGGCCGACTCGTCGAGGGCGAAGTTGCTGTCCATCGCCGCCGCCGTGGCCCTGTCGGACTTCCAGAAGTAGACGCCGCGTCTGCGATGACCATGAAAGTCCTAGCGCTCAACCCGGGTTCCACCAGCACCAAAGTAGCCCTGTTCGAGGACGGCGCCGAGGTCTGGAACGAGACGCAGCGTTATGACGTGGACGTGCTCGGGAAGTACGCCTCCGTCATGGAGCAGGAGGACTTTCGGCTGGAGGAGATAACGGCCATGCTCGGGAGGCGGGGCGTCACGCCCGGCGACCTGGACGCCGTCGTGGGGCGGGGAGGGCTGCTGCACCCCATCGAGAGCGGCACCTACGCGGTCAACGAAAAGATGCTCTCCGAGGTGCGGGAGTGCAAGTGGGGGTGCCACGCCAGCAACCTGGGCGCCCTGCTGGCCGTCCGCCTCGCCGGGGAGGGCAACGGCCGGGCCTACATCGTGGACCCCGTGGTGGTGGACGAACTCTGCCCCCTGGCGCGGTACACGGGCCTCGTGGAGATCGGCCGGCGATCCATCTTCCACGCCCTGAACCAGAAGATGACAGCCCGGCGGGCGGCGAGGGAGATCGGCAAACCCTACGAGGAGTGCGAGCTCATCGTCGCCCACATGGGCGGCGGCATCTCCATAGGCGCCCATCACCAGGGGCGGGTCATCGACGTGAACAACGCCCTGGATGGCGACGGGCCTTTCTCACCCGAGCGGGCGGGCAGCCTGCCCACAGGGGGGCTTGTGCGCCTGTGCTACTCGAAGAAGTACGAGCCTGCCCAGCTCCTCCGGATGATCACCGGCAAGGGCGGCCTCATCGCCCACCTCGGGACGAACGACCTCCGGGAGGTGGAGCGGCGCATCGAGGCGGGCGACGAGCACGCCAAACTGATCTACGAGGCCATGGCCTACCAGGTCGCCAGGAGCATCGGAGCCGCCGCTGCCGTGCTCGAGGGAACGGTGGACGGGATCGTCCTCACGGGCGGGCTCGCCTACAGCGAACGGTTCGTGGGGCTCATCGAACCCCGCGTTCGCTTCATCGCCCCCGTCCTGGTCTACCCGGGCGAGGACGAGCTGAAAGCCCTCGCCGACGGAGCCTTCCGGGTGCTCAAGGGTCAGGAGGAGGCCAAGACCTACGAGTGAGAGGAACTGCCCTCCCCTCTGCCCTCATGGGCTGCGGGGAGGTCCTTGTGCCGAGGCGAACCGCCGATGCCCCGTTGCAGACGTTGTAAGATGATGGCCGACACTGTGCCCCTCCGGGTCCTCTCATGGACAGGAGGGGCTTTTCATCGCTCGGGAGAGGCTCTTCCGACATTCTCGAGTGCGAAGACGGACACCGCCGAGTGTTGCTCTGGGGTCACGTCGGACGGACTCGGGCGAGGCAGGTCTTCATCGCCTCGCCGCTCGACATGGGGCAGGCAGGCTTTTTAGTGGCATAGGGGGCAGAAGTGGGCGTGAAGGTAGTCCCCCAGCTCCCTGGGCGAGAGGACCAGCACGCAGCCCATAACCCCGCCCGACAGGGCAATGGCCTCGAAGGCGAGGGCACCCTCGTCGATGAACACCGGGTAGGCCTTCTTCGTCCCCAGCGGGGTCACGCTGCCCCGCTCATAGCCCGTCAGAGCCTTCAGGTCCCGCGTCGCGGCGAGAGACATGCTCTTGCACCCCAGGGCTCTGGCGGCCAACTTCAGGTCCAGGTTTCTCTCCACGGGGACGAGGAACAGGGCGATCTGCCCGTCGTCGGAGAGGGCGCACAGGGATTTGAAGAACCGCTCCGCCTCCATCTGGAGTTGGCGGCAGGCGGCCTCGCCGGAGAACTCCTCCTTTGCCAGTTTGTACTGCAGCACCTCATAGGCGATGCCGGCGTGATCCAGCAGACGCATGGCGTTGGTTTTGGGCTGTTTCTTCATGGTCGCCCCTTCCTTGCATCGAAATTTTCCCCATGGTATCTCTCTGAACAGCGACGACTATAGACGAAAAGAGGCCGCCTGACCAGAGGCTGGATCGTTGTCCACCGTCCTTGACAAAATATGGGGTGGAGGGTATGGTTGTTTCATGAGACAGATAAAAAGTCCGCAGAGCGAAACAAAAACGGAAAAAGAGCCGATCCGGGTCCTCTCACGGGCCTTCTCGATTCTCGTACACATGGCCCGTGAACGACGCCCTCTGGGCATCACGGAGATCGCATCGGCCGTCTCTTTACCCAAGGCCACGGTCTATCGCATGCTCGACAGCCTCGAGGGGGAGCGAGCGGTGCTGAACCGGGGCGGCGAGTACGAGATAGGCCCCGTGGCCCTTTTGCTGGCCGATGCCTACCGGAGGCAACTGGGCTTCGCGGAGGTCGCGCGAGCTCGACTTCTGGCGCTGAGGAGCGCCACGAAGGAGACGGTGCACCTCTTCGTCTACGAGCGGGGGGAGTTCTACTACCTCGACAAGATGGAGAGCCCCTATCAGGTGCGCATGCACTCCCAGGTGGGGGCGAAGGCGTCCCTCGTCCGTCTCTCCGCCGGCAAGGCCGTCCTCGCCAGTCTGTCGGAGGACGAACGGCGGGCCATCGGAGAATCTATCCCCGAGAGCGTCAAGGCGGAGTTTCCCCAAATCCGTGCGAAGGGGTACGCCGTGGACGATGAACAGAACGAACCGGGCCTTCGGTGCGTCGGAGCGGCGATTCTGGACGGCAGAGGGTACCCCCGGGGCGCCGTGAGCGTCTCGGCGCCGGTCTATCGTTTCACTGCGGAGCTCATCGGGCAGTATGGCGCCCTGGTCCGGTCGGCGGCCCAGGGTATCGGCGAAGACGTGCTCCGCTCCGAGGCGCCCGACGGGCACCTGGAGCGCAGAGCGATCAACGAATAGGCAAAAATCACTCTCAAAGGAGGAAACAGCAATGATCAAAACAAAGAAACTCGTCATGATTCCCGGACCCACCCCCGTGGTGCGGTCGATTCAGGACCAGATGGCCAGAGAGACGGTGGCCTTCGGCGACCCGCAGTTCGTCAAGGACTTTTCGGAGGTCATCGCCGACCTGAAGGCCATGTGGCGGTGCGACGGCGAGGTCTTCGTCGTGGCCGGCTCCGGCACCATGGGCATGGAGATGGCCATAGCCAACACCACGAAGCGGGGGGACAACGTCCTCATCTGCTCCAACGGCTTCTTCGGCGACCGCTTCATCGATATGTGCAAGCGCAAGGAGCTCAATGTCGACATCCTGCAGGCGGAGTGGGGGAAGTCCATCACGGCCGAGCAGGTGGAGAAGAAGCTCGCCGAGAAGAAGTACCAGATCGTGACGGTGACCCACGTGGAGACGTCCACGGGCGTGGAGGCCCCCATAGCGGCCATCGGTGACGTCATGAAGAAGCACCCCGAGACCCTCTACATCGTTGATGGTGTCGCCGCCACAGGCGGTGTCGAAGAGTACATGGACACCATGGGGATCGACGTGATCCTCAGCTGCACCCAGAAGGTCTTCGGCGTGGCTCCGGGACTCACCATGGTGTGGGCGAGCAAGAGAGCCATGGAGCGGAGAAAGACGCTCGGCGACATCCCCGAGTCCTACATCGACTTCGACAAGTGGCTTCCCGTCATGCACGACCCCTCCAAGTACTGGGGCACGCCCGCCATCAACATGGTCTGGGCGCTGAAGGAAGCTGTTCGGATCATGAAGGAGGAGGGCCTCGAGGAGCGGTACGCCCGGCACCGTCGCCAGGCGGCCATGGTGGACGACGCCATGGAGGCCATCGGGTTCAAGGTCGCCGCCGAGAAGGCTCACCGCGGCCCCACGCTCTCCGTCTACCTCTACCCGGAGGGCTCGGGCATCGACGACGGCAAATTCCGGGCGAACCTTGCGGAGGAGGGCGCTCAGACGGCCGGATGCCTCGGCAGCTTTGCCGGCAAGGGGTTCCGCATGGGGCACATGGGCAACATCGACAAGCACACGCTCGTCTCGGCCGTCGCGGCTGTTGAGCGGGCCTGCGTGAAGAGCGGCTACAAGGTGGAGTTCGGCAAGGCCCTCGGGGTCCTTCAGAAGGGGCTTGTCACGGAGTAACCGAGTCGTCGGCGTTTCAGGATAATGGGACATACAAGAGGGGCCGGGCATCCGGCCCCTCTTCAACAGGAGGAGATGAAATCATGGAGCGAGAGATAGTTCGGGTCGGTCTGTTCATCTGCAACCGGTACCACACCTGTGCCGGAGGGAAATGCCTTCGGGCCCTCAGAAACCGGGAGGGCGCCTTCAGCCTGTACAAGGGGAAGGATGCGGAGCTCGTGGGGTATACCACGTGCAGCGGCTGTCCCGGCGGGAACATCGAGTACGCCCCCGCGGAGATGAAGAAGAACGGGGCGACGGTCATCCACCTTGCCACAGGGATGACGGTGGGTTATCCGCCCTGCCATAGGATCGACTTCTTCAAACAGTACATAGAGGAGGCGTACGGCCTCCCCGTAGTGGTGGGGAGTCACCCCATTCCCGAGAAGTACTGGGTGATCCATAGCGCCCTGAAAACGTGGGACTCCCCTCAGTGGCAGGAGCGGATCGCCCATGTGCGCTGCGACCCCGAGACGCGCCTGGCGTACAACTGAGTCGGCAGACGGGGGCGCGGAACCGGACGGAGTTTGGAAGGACGGTGCCTGACGGAGGACAGGAGCATCGCCTGCGCTCCGAGCACCTTCATGGGGCGGGTGACCGCCCCTTTTCGAACGAGCGTACGAGAGCGAGATGGTGAGAGAACCTGCACCCCGAAGCACCCTTGCAGGGGTTCCCACGGGAGGAGAGACGATGAACAGAATTCACGAGGCGTCGGAGCGGTTTTTGAAGGGGTATGCCTGTTCTCAGGCGGTGTTCGCCACCTATGGCGCATCACACGGCGTTCCGGAGGAGATGGCGTTGCGCATCGCCTCGGGGTTCGCCGGAGGCATGAAGACCGGGAGCACCTGCGGTGCGGTTACCGGGGCGATCATGGCCATCGGGATGCTCTACGGAGCGGAGGAGTGCGCCACGGTGGCGGGGCGGGCGGCGGTGTACGAGGCGGTGAAGGAGTTCTCGGAGAGATTTCGGGAACGCTACGGCTCGTTGCTGTGCAAAGAGCTGCTTGGGTGTGACACGAGCACGCCCGAGGGGCACCAGCGGGCAAAGGAGCTGAATCTGTTCAAGACCCGGTGTGTCTGCCTCGTGGAGGGTGCTGCCGCTATTCTGGAGGAGATGGAGAGAACAAGGGCGGCATCCTGACGCCTTCTGATCGAAGGACGTCCAGCGCAGGGCATGAAAGCGGGACCCATGCCGTCCGGATCACGGGCGTTGTTGTGCGGGGAGCGGGTGCCGATTCCTTGAAGCACCCTCCCCCTCAAAGGAATGCCTCCGTGCGGCGGACGGTGTTCGAAGACCGAGGAGGGGCCTCCGGCGGAGGTCCCTCCTCGGCCTTTCACTGCAAGATCGGCGATGCTGCTCGTCTGGGAGGGGGGCGTTTATACAGCCGCCACGCGGAGAGGTGTATACGGATCACCGAAGCCGACGGGCGCCAGATTCTCTGAGGGGCTCTTACTTCGTCGCCCCGTTGTGGGCTTCCTAGAACCCGAGCTCCTCGCCGACGACGAGGACGTGGAAATCCGCCCCGCCCGGCTTCTTCTCAATGATGGTCGTCACGTTGCAGATCCTGGTAGCAGACTGGCAGTCCATGCACGTCCCGGTCTCCGTGCAGGGATTTTTCAGACCCAGCCTCTTGTTGTTCAGAGGGGCAGCCTTCGTCTCGATGCGGTCGAAGGCCTCGGCGAGATCGCGGACGATCTTGTTAGCTCCCGCCACGACGACGACGCGCTTCGGCCCGAAGATCATGGCTGCAACGCGGTTACCGCTCCCGTCCACGTTGACGAGCTCACCGTCGAGGGTGACGGCGTTCGTCCCGGACAGGAACACGTCGCAGGTGAGCTGCTTTCTCCGGAGGTCCAGTTTTTCCTCGTTGGTCAGCCCCGGAACTCCGTGATCGTAGAGGGCGTGTCCGCCCTTCGCGAGCGTTTCGGACACTCCGAGGGCCTTCACGGTCCACGATCCTCCGAATCCCACGGACGCTCCCTCGGGAATGAGGGACAGAAGCTTCTTGGCGGCCTCCTCCTTCGTCGCGCAGTACTCCGCCTCGAAACGATTCCTCTTCAGCGCCTCCACGGCTCTCTCCCCCAGAGCTTCATACTGCCACGGCGTGAACTCGTTCATCGAAATCTCCTCCTTTGCTCCTTGAATATCTTTTTATTGTACGTCAAATGAGCCCCGAGATGGCCACGGCGCTGTACACGAGAAGCAGCGCCATCACGACGGCAAAGGCCTTCTGATGGGCTCCCATCCACCGGTCCAGGAAGACGCCGAAGAGCGCCCAGAGGACCAGGGAGGAGAACCCCATGAGGGCGAGAAAGGCGGAGAAGAGGACAAGATGGGGCCACGCCCGCGTGTAGGGGATGATGAACGTGGCCGTCACGGTGAGGGCGTAGAGGATGACCTTCACGTTGACGGATTGAAGGAGAAGCCCCGCGAGGTAGGAGTTCCCCTCACTCATGCTGCCTCCCTTCTTCGGGTTGTGCGGGCGCAGGGTCCCCCAAGCGAGGTAGAGCATGTAGGCCACTCCTACCCATCGCATGAAGGGGAGGAAGAGGGGCACCAGCTCTGACAGAAGGACGTTGAAGAGGCAGGAGGCGAGCATGATGATAAAGGCGCCGCTGCCCATGCCCAGCATGAAGGGTAGAGCCCCCCGGAAACCGTACCGGTTCCCGTTCCGCATGGCCATGATGTTGTTCGGCCCCGGTGTGTAGGTCGTGACGACCACGTAGGAAAAAAACGCGCTCAAATCCATGGTTTTGTTCGCTCCTTTGTCACAGTGCAGTATAGAGGAAAAAGAAGTTCTGGAAAAGAGCGCGGAGTGCGAAAACCCGGAGCTTCTTTCTCCGGATAATTTGTGAGTGCTGCCAGCCGATCTTTTTGCCCGGTCAGAGGCCTCTGACCGGACAAACCCCCTCCTTACCGCCGTGCGGCGACGCCGTCTTTCCCGGAGGTAATTCGTGAAAAAATTTGAAATACAATATCCTTCAGCATTTGACATTCCTTCGAGGGCAGGGTATACTCGTATCATATTCAGACATCGTCTCACGTAGTGAGACAAGGAGGTTGCCCTATGAATTCCTCGCGATATCTGAATCAGTCCATCCTTCGCTCTCTCCAGGTGCTCGAAAGTTTTGCAGGTCCTCATACAGTGCTGTCCATATCCGACATCGCGCGGAGAATAGGGTTGCACAGAAGCACGGTCCACCGTTTGGTGCTCACCCTCGAGAGCGTCGGGTGGCTTCGCAAGATCCCCGATACGGAAAAGTACACCCTTGGAATAAAGGTCGCTATTCTCGGGCAGTTTGCCCAGCATGAGATGTCCTCCTGTCAGGCCCTCCGTCCCCTGCTGAACGATCTGGCTGCGGAGACGGGGGAGACAGCCATCCTCTCCATGTTCGACGGCAACAACGTTCTCTGTGTGGATAAGATAGAGTCGTCCCACAGGCTCAAAATCTCCTCGGAGATCGGCCAGCACTTCCCCTTTTATGCAGGAGCCACGGGTTTCGCTGTTCTTCTCGGCATGCCCGAGGGCGAGGTCCAGTCCCTCCTCTTCCGGCAACCTCTCACTGCCTTTACCGAAAAGACCGAGACGGTCCCCGAAAAGGTCCTTGAACGGTATCGCACGTTGAAACAGGCCGGATACGTGGTCTCTACCGGAGCTGTCGATCCGGGTATCACGGGTGTGGCCGCCCCGCTCTTCTTCTTCAAGGAGAATGTGTACGGAAGCGTCGGAGTGACGATGCCGGAGCATCGCGCAAAAGGGGATGGCTTTCAGGGGATCGTGCAGAAGGTCCTTCGTACAGCGGAGGCCATGTCGAAAATGATCGGCGTCTCGCAGGGGGGAGAGCGCAGATGAGTCCTGCCGACGTGGTGCTTCGGAACGGACGGGTGTTCGCCTCCGGAGAAGTGTTTCACGGAGGGCTCGCCATCACCGGCGGCAAAATCGCATCCCTGGGGGCCAATCCGTTTCTCCCCGCCGGGAAGAGGGAGCTGGACCTTCAGGGTGCCCTTGTCCTGCCGGGGGGTGTGGACACCCATGTTCACCTGCGCGACCCGGGGCGGCGAGAGCGGGGCGATTTCGCGACGGAGACCGTTGCCGCCGCCGCCGGAGGTATCACGACCATACTGGAGATGCCCATCTCCGATCCCCCGCAGTATTCGCCCGAAATTCTCCGCAACAGAGTGCGATGCGCCTCGGAACGATCCTCCGTCGATTTCGCCTTCTACGGTGCTGCCGGAAACAGGGCGGAGTTCATCCCCGCTCTGGCGGATGCAGGTGTTGTCGCGTTCAAAACCTTTCTTTTCGCTCCCCCGGCAGGGCGGGAGGAGGAGTTTCTGGGCACCTGCGCCGAAGATGACGGGGCGTTGCTCCGTATCCTCGAGGCCGTGGCGGAGACGGGCAAGATCTGCGCCGTCCATGCCGAGGACGACAGTATCGTTCAGCGATGCACCGCTGCGCTGCGAAGGGAGGGCGAAAAGAATTTTCTCGCCCACGGGAGGGCGAGGCCTCCCATCGCTGAAGTGTCGTCGGTGAACAAGGTCCTCCGGTACGCCCGGCACACCGGCGCCCGGGTCAGCATCTGCCATGTCTCCACGCCCGAGGCCATGGAGCTCATACGAACGGCCAAGCGGCAGGGCGTTCACGTGTACGCCGAAACCTGCCCCCAGTACCTCTTCTGCGACGAGGAGTCCGTGGAGCATCTTGGCCCCTTCGCCAAATTCAACCCGCCGATCCGGTCGAAAAAATCCTCCGATGGGCTCTGGCAATACGTGCTGGACGGGACGGTGGACTACATAGGCAGCGATCATGGCCCCTTTCTCCCTTCGGAAAAGGAACCGGGGCTGAGCGACATCTTTGCGTGTCCCGCCGGCTCCACCGGTTTCGAGGAACGTCTTCCGCTCTTCATCACGGCGGTGCGGGAGAAGAGGGTACCGCTTCAGCGGACAGTCGATCTGCTTTCCACGAACGCCGCAAAAACCTTCGGCCTCTTTCCCAGGAAGGGGGCCATCGCCGTGGGTTCTGACGGCGATGTGGTGGTGGTGGATACGGAGCGTGACTTTATCGTCCGGAGGTCCTGCATGAAGACCGCGGGACGGGATATAGCCAGACTCTATGAAGGGCGACGTCTCTTCGGGCAGGTGATGCTCTGTCTTGTGCGTGGACGTGTTGTGCATGCAGCGAGCGAAGAGGTCCCGTCGGCCAGTGGATGGGGCCGGTGCGTCCTTGTCTAGGGGACGTTTGCGGAAGCACCGTTATTGGCGGCTCGATCCCTGAAGGAGGTGCAGAAGCGGTGATTCCCAGATCGCTCATGCTGTATTGGGTATTTTTCGCGTTCCTATGTCTGCTCCCCACTACCGTTCTTACGGGTGGTTCCCCATCCTTCCGTCTCTTGTCACCGGTGTCATTGCGCTCGTCATCGTGAGTCTCATGACACCGCCGCCATCGCAGGCAGTGCTGGACCGGTTCTTCGGTCCGGGGTCCGATGGCAGGTAGGTTATCTGGTGTGTGTGCATTTATCGAATAAGGAGGTTATTGCGGTGAAGGCGGATTTAGTGATTCGAAACGGGCAGATATATGCCAACGGCGAGTTTTTCAGGGGTGGAATTGCGGTGCGGGATGGGAAGACCGTCCTGATCTGCGAGGATCAGTATCTGCCCGAGGCGGCTGAAGTCATCGACGCGGAGGGCAATCCCGTCCTGCCGGGTGTCGTGGACAGCCATGTCCACGTGCGCGACCCGGGTCACAGGGAGCGCGGAACCTTCGTCAGCGAGACCAAGGCGGCGGCGGCAGGAGGTGTGACGTGCTTCCTCGAGCACCCCATCTCGTCGCCCCCTCCCTATTCCCCTGATATCCTGCAGAACAGGATCAAAGTGGCGGCACCTCAGGCCTTCGTGGACTACGCCTTCTTCGGGGCGGCGGGAGCCGAGTTCCCCGAGGAGGTGGAGAGGGTCGCGAAGGAAGGGATCGTCGCCTTCAAGACCTTCCTCCACGAGGCGCCGGAAGGGCGGGACGAGGAGTTCCGCGGCCTCACCATGGCCAACGACGGGGAGATGCTCGACGGCTTCCGGGCCGTGGCGAAGACGGGGCTGATCCTGACCGTCCACGCCGAGAACAACGACATCATCCAGCGGCTGATCCGCCAGTTCCGCGCCGAGGGGAAGGTCGGCTTCGAGTACCACTACAAGTCCCGCCCGCCTATCTCGGAGATAGAGACCGTCTCCAAGCTCATACTGTTCGCGAAGGAGACGGGCACGAGGGTGAGTTTCGCCCACATCTCGACGCCCGAGGCGGCCGAGCTGGTGAAGCAGGCCAAGCTGGACGGGATGGACGTCTACCTCGAGACCTGCCCCCACTATCTGTTCCTCACCCAGGATACTATCGACAAGTACGGCCCCTACGCCAAGGGGAACCCGCCGCTTCGCGACAGACGGTCCATGGAGAAGTTGTGGGACTACATCAACGACGGCTCCGTGGACTACATCGGGAGCGACCACGGTCCCTTCCTCGTCGCTGAGAAGGAAAAGGGCATGAAGGATATCTTCACTGCGGCGGCCGGCCCGGCCTGCATCGAGATGACGCTGCCCCTCATGCTCACCGCCGTCCGGGACGGAAAGCTCACGATGAAGCGGATGGTCGAGCTCGTCTCCGAGAACACGGCGAAGATCTTCGGTCTCTGGCCGCGAAAAGGAGCCATTCAGGTCGGAGGGGATGCCGATTACGTCATCGTCGATATGAAGAACGAATACACGGTCAGCAACAAGGATTTCGTGACCCAATCCAGGGACACGTCCCCCATGTACAACGGGTTCAAACTGGTGGGCAAGCCCATTCACACCGTCGTGCGAGGCAAGGTCGTGATGAGAGGCCGGCAGATCGACGAGTCGGCCCAGGGCTGGGGCAAGGTCCTTTACCCCGAGTGGCGGAAGGGAGCGAAGGCATGACGCCGAGGATCCTCATCATCAACCCGAACAGCAGTGCGGAGATGACACGGGCAATCCACGACAGCGCCGTGGCCTTTGCAGGCGACACGATGGAGGTCGTGACGGTGCCGACGCCTGGGGCGTCTCCGTTCATTGCGACCTATGAGGATCACGCCCAAGCCGCTCCCGGAATGGTGCGCCTGCTTACGGAGAATCGGGACAGGTACGACGCCTTTGTCATCGCCTGCCACGGTGACCCCAACATGGACCTCATGAAGGAGATCACGGACAAACCGGTGGTCGGGATTGGTGAGGCCTCCATGAAACTGGCGACCATGCTTGGACACAGCTTCTCGGTGATCGCCCCGGTGGAGCGCACCGTCCCGAACAAGAAGGCCCTCATCGACAAATACGGCATAACCCGTGACTTGGCTTCGGTTCGTCCCGCAAGCGTCGAGGCGGGGGGGAGCGATGTCGAGCGGCTTATCGCCGCGGGTAAACGCGCGGTGGAAGAGGATATGGCCGAAGTTCTGGTGCTCGGCTGTGCCGGTTTCGCCGGCCTGGACAAGAAGATGGAGGAGGTGTTGCATGTCCCCGTCCTTGATGGCGTGATATGCGCGCTGATCGTCGCGTCAGGATTGGCGCGGTACGGGGTCTCGATCAGCAAGAAGAGACGGTACGACAATACGTTCGGAAAACGCGGCAAGTAGCCTCCCGGACAACCGGGAGAAAAATCGCCACAACTCAATTATCAAAGGAGGAAATGAAGAAGATGAAGCGTTTCGGACTGATTCTCGCGCTCGTCGTGTTGACGCTCTCCCTTGCCCAGGGAGCCTATGCCAAGGAGTTCGTCCTCGGCCATACGGGACAGCCGTCGGTGACCTTTGCCCAGGCCGGCGAGAAGTTTGCGGAGTTCCTTGCAGAGGAGTCGGGCGGGAAGCTGACCCTCAAGGCCATGGGGGCCTCGGCCCTGGGCAACAACCGTGAGGGTATCGAGCAGATCCAGCAGGGCGTCACGGATTTCTGGATCATCTCCACCGGTCTCCTCGCCCAGTTCACGAAGGCTGTCACGGTGTACGACCTTCCCTATCTCTTCAAGAGCGAGAAGGCCGCCCAGGACTTCGTGAACAGCGACATCGCCATGGATATCGTGAAGCCCCTCGAGGAAAAGGGCATGCAGCCCCTTGGATACTTCATCATGGGGTGGCGCCATATCCATAGCAACGTGGCCGTCCGCAAGCCCGAGGATCTCAAGGGTGTGAAGATCCGGACGGAGCCGGCGCCGATCCGCATGGGCATCTTCAAAGCCCTGGGCGCCAGCCCGATCCCCATGGACTTCGGCGAGGTCTTCACGTCCCTCCAGCAGGGTGTCATCGACGCGGGGGAGAACACCCTCGAGAACATCAAGTCCCAGGGGTTCAACACCGTTCAGAAATACATCATCATGGACGGACACATCCTCGACCCCATGCTGCTGGTGATGTCCAAGAGGTCCTGGGACAAGCTCTCGGACGAGGACAAGGCGATCGTCCAGAAAGCCGCCGACCGGGCGTGCACGTGGGATCAGGAGAACGTCCTCGCCAACAACAAGAAGATCCTCGACGAGTTCAAGGCAGCCGGGACGCCCGAGGTCATCGAGCTGACGCCGGAGGAGCGCCAGGGCTTCAGAGAGGCCAGCAAATCCGTTCTCGATGAGCACAAGGACTCGATCGACATGGGTTTCTACGAGAAGATCATGAAGTTCCAGGAGTCCTACGCCGAGGAGGCGCCCAACAGCTAAACTCTCTGTCACCGGGAAAGGCGGAGGATTATCCGCCTTTCCCCCACTCGCTGGAGGTGTCGTTGTGAAAATCGTAAAATTGATAGATGCGTATTTCGAAGAAGCCTTGGCCGTCGTCTTTTTCCTCATCATTCTTGCCATCGGAATGGAACAGGTTTTTTCCCGGTATGTTCTGGAATTCGTCCGGCCGTGGTCCGAGGAGATGATGAGGATCCTCTTCGTGGCGCTGAGCCTCGTGAGCTTCTCGCTCTGCGCCAAACATAAGCAGCACGTCAAGGTGGAGATCCTGCAGATCGTTCTTCCGAAGGGCGTGGGCCGTGCCCTCGAATTTCTTGCCTCCATCGCCTTTCTCGTCTTCACCCTTCTTGTTGCGAAGTACTCCTACGATATCGCGGTGTTGCAGTACGAGAGCGGACAGACCACCGCTGCGATGGACCTCCCCACGTGGTCCTATTTCGCCTTCGGCCCGTTCATGTTCGTCGTCATGGCCCTCCGTATCGTTCAGAAAGATATAGTGCCCTTCTTCTGCCGGGCGCAGGAACGGTCCGGCGGGGCCGTGTGAGGAGGTAGCGTTATGCTGTTGGCAGTCTTTGGAGGCATGTTCGTTGCGCTTTTACTTGGCGTTCCTATTGCGGCGTCCATCGGATACAGCGCCCTGGCCTTCATCCCCTGGATACCCGGCGGGCTTGATCGGGTCATGTTCTTCGTCGCACAGAGGATGGTGGTCACCGCCGACTCGTTCACGCTCCTCGCCCTTCCGTTCTTCATACTGGCGGGGACGCTCATGTCCCATGGGGGCATAGCGAAGAAACTGACGGATCTCGCGGAAGCGGTCGCCGGCGATTTCCCAGGAGGTCTTGGCATAGCGGGTATCGTGGCGTGCATGTTCTTTGGAGCCGTCTCCGGGTCGGGGCCGGCCACCGTTGCCGCCATAGGGACCATAATCATACCGGCGATGATCGACAGAGGCTATGATGTCGGCTACTCAGCCGGGCTCATGGCGTGCGCCGGTGGCATCGGCGTCCTCATCCCACCCAGCGTTCCCATGATCGTGTACGGCGTCAACAGCGGCGTGTCCATCACCGACCTGTTCATCGCCGGTTTCACGCCGGGCGTCATCGTCGGCCTCGTCCTGATGATTCCGACCATCTACATCGCCAAGAAAAAGGGCTACGCCGGCGCTCCCCGTGCCGGTGGAGCGGGATGGATATTCGGCCGCATGTGGGAGGCGCGGTCGGCCCTCCTGATGCCGATCATCATCCTGGGCGGAATCTACTCCGGCGTCTTCACCCCGACGGAGGCGGGCATCGTCGCGGTGACGTACGCCATCCTCCTCGGTTTCTTCACAAAGGGCCTGTCCTGGTCGGGGCTGTGCAAGGCCGTAGTGGAAGCGGCCATCATCACCGGATCGTGCATCTTCCTCATGGGGACGGCGAGCGCCTTTGCGAAGCTTCTCCATATGCGGGACGTCCCGAATATGATCTCGAACCTGATCTTCGGCGTCACGACGAACAAATTCCTGATACTTCTCATGTTCAACATCGTGTTCCTCCTGGGCGGCATGTTCATCGACACGCTGTCCAACATCCTGATCTTCTGCCCCATCTTCCTCCCTCTGGCTCAGAAGATCGGCATCGATCCCGTCCACTTCGGCACGTTCATCGTCACCAACCTGGCCCTCGGCATGGTGACGCCGCCCATGGGCGTCGACCTCTTCGTGGCGGCCAACATCGCGAGGACGCCCTTTGAAAAGGTGCTTCGGGGGTCCATCCCCTTTATGCTCTGGAACCTTCTCGCGGTCCTGCTGATCACCTACTTCCCCATCCTGTCCCTCTGGCCGTTGAAGTTGTTCGGATGATGGCCGACAGGTCCGCTTCAAGGTATACTGGTGTCTAGCGTCAGGAATGCAAAAAACATGCCATCATAAAGGAGTGGTTGTCTCATGAGTTCTGTACGGGGAATCTTTGCGCCCATCGCGACGGCGTTCAACGCCGCCGGAGACGTGGATTACGAGGTGTACGCCGAGAACGTCCGGGCCTTCGGGGCGACGAAGCTCGCGGGGCTCGTCATCCTCGGCAGCAACGGCGAATTCACCCTGCTGTCCCATGAGGAGAAGGTGAAGCTCGTCGAGGTGGCGAAGAAAAACCTGCCCGCGGGCAAGCGGGTGATAGCCGGCACGGGGTGCGAGTCGCTGAAGGAGACCGTCGAACTGACGAAGGAGTGCGCCGATGTGGGCGCCGAGGTCGCGCTGGTGGTGACGCCGAACTACTACAAACGGGACATGAACGAGGGGGCGCTGGAGAAGTTTTACACCATGCTTGCCGACGTGTCGCCCATCCCCGTCATGATCTACAACATGCCCGGGAACGCGGGGATCAATGTGCCGTCGTCGCTGACGGTGAAGCTGTCGAACCACCCGAACATAACGGGCATCAAGGACAGTGGCGGCAACATCGTGCAGATCTCCGAGGTGCTGGCCCGGGCGTCGAAGGGCTTCTCCGTGTTCGCAGGATCGGGGAGCTATCTCCTGGCGACGCTGATGCTCGGGGGCGTTGGCGGGACCCTTGCCGTGGCCAACGTGGTGCCGAACTACTGCGCTGAGATCCAGGAGTACTACGAGAAGGGTGACCTTGCGACGGCCCGGAAGATGCAGCTGGCGCTGCTGCCGCTGAACGCCGCCGTGACGTCGCGCTTCGGCATCGGTGGCATGAAGGCGGCCATGGACCTTGTGGGGTACAAGGGCGGTCTGCCGCGGCTTCCCATCCTTCCGGCCCCCGACGACACGAGGAAGGAGATCGGCAGGATCCTCAAGGAACTGGGCGTCCTGACGGTCTAGCGGTCATGGTCATCTCGGCGGATCGCTTTCTCTCGGACCTCGAGATGTTGGGCGCCATCGGCTGGGTCGAAGGGCAGGGCATGGACCGGGCTGCCTATTCAACGCAGTACGCTGAGGCCCGGAGTTTCGTGCAGAAGCGCATGGAGGAGGGCGGCCTCGCCACCTGGATTGACGGCGTAGGCAACCTGTTCGGACGAATCGAGGGGTCGGAGGAGGGCGCTCCCGCCATCATGGCCGGCTCCCACCTGGACGCCGTGCCGGGCGGCGGAAAATACGACGGCCCGCTGGGCGTCGTGGCCGCCCTCGAGGCGGCCCGGGCCATCAAGGAGCAAGGCATCGCGCTGCGGCATCCCCTGGAGGTGGCGGGGTTCATCGCCGAGGAGGGAGGGCCGCTGGGCGGGACCTTCGGAAGCAGGGCTCTCGCCGGGCTCATTCAGGAACTCCCGTCTCCCGACCTGCTTGCGCGTTTCGGCCTCACCGCCGAAGGCATAGAGGCCTCCCGGCGGGATGGCGGGTCCCTGTGCTGCTACTTGGAGCTGCACATCGAGCAGGGGTCGACTCTCGAACGGCGGGGCATCCCCGTCGGCATCCCGACGGGCATCGTCGGTATCAGCCGGTATGCCGTCACCGTGGAGGGCGAGGCCAACCACGCCGGGACGACGCCCATGAAGGAGCGCAAGGACGCCATGAGGGCGGCGGCCGATCTTCTGAGCCGATGGTTCCGGTGGGTGGATACGCGGGACGACTTCGTGTGCAACGTCGGCGTCCTCTCCCTGACCCCCGGATCCGTGGCCGTCGTCCCCGGAAAGGCGGAGTTCACTCTGGAGATCCGTTCTCTGAAGGACGCCGTGATGACGGAGGCGGCGGACAAGTTCCGTGCCTTTGCCGCCGACATGAACCGATGCCCCGCGACGGTGCGCCCCACCGTCTGGAAGGGGGGCGTGGACCTCGCTCCCGAGCTTCAGGACGCTGTAGAGCGGGCGTGTTCCGGTGCCAATATCCCCTGCGTGCGCATGCCGAGCGGCGCGTCCCACGACGCGAACTCCATGGCGCACATCACCTCGTCGGGCATGATCTTCGTGCCCAGCGCGGGCGGCATCAGCCACTCCAAGGACGAATGGACGGCGCCCGAGGACCTCGCCCGGGGCGCCGAAGTCCTGACCCGAGCGATCCTGGAGGCGGACAGGCTGTTTTCCTAGCCGAGGACGTCGGAAAGGTCGTTGGCTCCCGTCCTGTTTTCTCCGCCCTGTGGGGTGTGAAGGGCGCATGAGAAAGACAGCCCACAAAGAAGTTCAGTGCCTCTTCTGCGAAAAAAGACCGATATGCCAACAGTCTGAGACGCCCCGAACGCTGCTATGTTCGGGGCTTCTCTTGTAGGCTCTGAAACATCCGGTTCAACGGGATTTTTTCACGAGCCGCCGCGCGATCGCGGGCGGTCACTCCGTCCCCGCCGTACTCAGCTGAAGCTGGACCAGTCGAACCGCTCCTTCGGCGGCTCCTCAATGGACCGCCGCAGGCGCATTCTCGGCATCCCGATGACCACGATGCCGGAGCCCGGGTCCACGTGATACCGCTCCCTGTCCCTCTCGGGGGAGTATCCGATCTCCGTGTTGGGGGGGATGATGTTGTGGCTGTCGATGATGACCTGGCGGAGTTTGCAGTTCTCCCCGACCACCACATCCTCGCCGATGATACTCTCCTCCACGGAGGCACCGCGCATGATCACGCAGTTTCTCGAGAGCACGGACGAACGGACCGAGGCCCCGAGCACCCTGCTGCCCTCGGCGGCGAGGATTCTCTGGATGTCGCAGCCTCTGCCTCCGACGGGGCTTACGTAGGAGGGGGGGTCGGCGTAGGAGACGGTCCGGATGGGCCACTTGGGGTTGTAGAAGGTCATCTCGGACTCGGGCTGCAGCAGGTCCATGTGGGCGTCCCAGTAGGCCTTGATGGTCCCCACGTCCCGCCAGTACGGCTTGTCGTTCCGCCAGTAGGAGAGCTCCTTCGACGGCAGGACGTTGGACGAGAAGTCGTAGGCGTACACGCTGGCCTTCGGCACGAGCTTCGGAATGATATCCTTGCCGAAGTCGTGACTCGTGGGCAGCTGGGAGTCCTCGATGAGGCACTCCTCCAGAACCTCCCGCTCGAAGATGTAGTTTCCCATGGAGACGTAGCTGAAGCCGGGTTTGCCCGGGATCTCCGGGGGCACGGCCGGTTTCTCCACGAAGGAGACGATCTTGCCCGAGGGATCCACCTCGATGCAGCCGAAGGCCGAGGCCTCCGACGACGGGACGACGTTGGCCGCCACGGTGACGTCGGCCCGGTTGCTCATGTGGTAGTCCAGCATCTGGGAGACGTCCATCTTGTAGATGTGATCGGCGGCGAAGATGCAGACCCGGTCGGCGTCATAGAGGGTGATCAGGTGGAGGTTCTGGAAGACGGCGTCGGCCGTCCCCTGGAACCAGTGTTCGCCTCGCCACATCTGAGCGGGGACGAGGGTGATGAAGAAGTCCCGCCCCCGGAGGGCGGCGCCGAACTGCCAGCCCCGTTCAATATGTTCGTTGAGAGACTGGCTCTTGAACTGGACGAGGACGTAGATGGAGAAGATGCCGCTGTTTACGAGATTGGAGAGGGCAAAGTCGACGATCCGGTACTTTGCCGCGAAGTGCACCGCCGGTTTGGCGCGATACTTCGTCAGGGGCGAGAGCCGCTCGCCCTTGCCTCCCGCAAGGACAATTCCGATGGTCCGGCCGAATCCGCTCGTCTGCATGTGCGATTCCTCCTTTGCCTCCGGGTTCTCGTTTCCTGCTGGGACTAGTATATACCCGACAGCCTCTTTCCGCTCAGAAGAGGGACGCGTACAGCGCCTTGTATAGGGGAGCGGACCGGTTCCAGGAGTGGTCCTCCTCCATGCCCCTGGCCTGGAGACGCCTCCGCAGCCCCTCGTCGCGGTAGGCGGCCTGTGCCCTCGACACGGCCTCCACCAGCGAGGCCGTGGAGTAGTCGTAGAAGAGGAACCCGTTGCCCCTCTGGCCGTCGTGCTCGAAGACGGAGTCCGCAATGCCGCCCACGTATCGCGCCACGGGGATCGTACCGTAGCGGAAGCTGATGAGCTGCGAGAGCCCGCAGGGTTCGAAGCGCGACGGCATGAGGAAGAAGTCCCCGGCCGAGTAGGCCAGATGCCCCAAGGGCTCGTCGTAGCCTATGTAGCACTGCACGGCGTCGGGCCAGCGCTCCGTGGCCTGGTTCAGCCCCCACTCGTACTCCGGCTGTCCCGAGCCGAGGAAGAAGAAGCGGCATCCGCGGTGCACCAAAGCCTCCAGGGCGGGGAGGAGGATGGGGAGCCCCTTCTGCTCCACGAGGCGTCCCACGGAGACGAAGAGGGGCCGCCCGTCGTCCTCCCAGCCGGCCATCCTCATGAAGGCGGCGCGGCACGCGTCCTTCCCCGAGAGGTCGTCCCGCGTGTAGTTGGCCGGGATCAGAGGGTCCGTCTCCGGGTTCCAGAAATCAGTGTCGATCCCGTTCATGATCCCCATGGTCTTGTGCCCCAGGCTCCGGAGCAGACCGCCAAGCCCTTCTCCGCCCGCGTCGGTCTGAATCTCCCGGGCGTAGGTCGGGCTGACCGTCGTGACGGCCGTCGCGCCCACAATGGCCCCCTTCATGAGGTTCCCGTCGCCGTAGAACTCCATGGCTTCGGGCTGGAAAGCGTCCTGGGCGATGCCCCACTCGTTCAGCGTTTGAAGGGGCAGGATGCCCTGGTGGGCGAGGTTGTGGATGGTGAAGACCGTCCGGTAGTCGTTGAAGAATCGGCGGTAGTACTGGTGCCACGTGAGCGCTCCGATGACGGGGGCCGTGGTCCAGTCGTGGCAGTGGATGATCCGGGGCCGCCACCGGATGGACTCGGGCAGGTCCAGGGCCGCCAGGGAGAGGAAGAGAAAGGGGATCACCGAGTCGGCGGTCACGTCGTTGGGGTATATCCTTCTGCCGCCGAAGAGGGGGGAGTCGAGGAGGTAGACGGGAAGGTCGTCCACGAGACACTTCCAGACCGTCCCCCGGAGGATCTCCCATCGCACGACGGCCTCCACCCCGCGGGAGACGCGGGTCAGGGGAAGCCCCCTGTCCCGGATGGCGTCGAGGATGCCGTCCCACGCCGGCGTCACGATGCGGCAGTCCACCCCCTGCCTTCGCAGAGCCGGAGGGAGGGCGCCCGCCACGTCGCCGAGGCCGCCCACCTTGCTGAAGGGGGCGACCTCCGGGCTCACGTGGAGGACCCGAAGCGTCTCGGTTCGTTCGTCGGCCATCTCGCGTCACATCCCGATGAAGTTGATGTCGTAGGCCTTTTCGCAGTACTCCTTCACGACCCTGTGAGTGTTGAAGTAGCTCGCGTCCTGGGCGATGGCGCGCTGCATCATCCGGATCCAGCCGTCCTGATCCTCGTAGTACAGGGGGATGATCGTCTTCTCCAACTTGTTGTAGAGGTCCACGGCGTCCTGGGTCTCGTCGTAGCGGACGAGCTCCGACTCCGATGGCAGCGGGCCGATGGACCAGCCGGTGACGCCCTCCTCCCACCCCTCGATCCACCACCCGTCGAGCACGGAGAAGTTCATGACGCCGTTGAGGCAGCACTTCATGCCGCTCGTCCCCGAGGCCTCCCTGGGCCGCAGGGGGGTGTTGAGCCACAGGTCCACGCCCTGGGTGATCAGGGCGCCCTTGTCCATGTCGTAGTTCTCGAGGAAGACGACGGCGATGGCGTCGTCCACCTTCTGGGCGGCGTTCAAGAGCCTCTGGAGCAGGGCTTTGCCGCCGTCGTCCTTGGGGTGGGCCTTGCCCGAGAAGACGAGCTGGATCCGCCCCGCACCGATCTCCACAAGGCGCTTGACGTTCGAGAAGATGAGGTCGGCCCGCTTGTACTGGGCGGCCCTCCGGGCGAAGCCGATGGTGAGGACGTTGGGGTCGAACTGTCGGCCCGTCTGCTCCATGATCTCCGCCATGAGGCGCATCTTGTTGGCCTGGTGGGCGTTCCAGATGTCCTTGGGCGGGATGTGGATGGCCTGGATCAGCCGGCCGGGGTCGTTCTCCCATCCGGGAATGTGGAGGTCGTAGAGCCGTTTCATGCTTGCGCTGACCCAGGTGCCCGGATGCACGCCGTTGGTTATCCAGTCGATCTCGGGCTTGGAGAACATGTTCCGGCTCACCTCGGCGTGCTTCTTGGACACGGCGTTCACGTACCGGCTGAACTTGATCCCCAGCTCCGTCATGGAGACGCCGTCGGCGTTGGGGAGCATCTTGCGGAGGTTGTACATGAAGTCTTGGGGGAGGACCTTCTCCACGAGGTCGAAGCGGAAGAAGTCGTGCCCGGCGGGGATGGGCGTATGGGTGGTGAAGATGACCTGTTTGCGGACCTTCTCCAGGTCGTAGTACCCCTGCTCGCGCATGAGCTCCAGGGTGAGGAAGCCGGCGTGCCCCTCGTTCATGTGGAAGGTCTCGATGTTGCTGTACCCGAGGTCCCGGAGCATCCGAAGGCCTCCGATGCCGAGGACCAGCTCCTGGCAGAGCCGGTAGATCTGGTCCCCGCCGTAGAGATCCCAGGTGATCTTTCGGTCGTCGGGGTGGTTGCCGTCGAAGTCCGTGTCCAGGAAGTAGACGGGCAGAGGGTACCCCGTCGTGCCGGTGATCTCGTAGAGCCACGTCCGTATGATGACGTCCCTGCCCTGCATGGTGACGGTCACCTGGTTGGGCAGCAGGGTGAGCTCCTGGACGGGCTGCCACTGGACGGGCTTCTCCACCTGCCACTGTTCGCTGTTGAAGGACTGGTCGAAGTACCCCTTGCGGTAGAGCAGGGAGATGCCGACCATGGGGACTCCCAGGTCCGCCCCGCTTTTCAGGATGTCCCCGGCGAGGACGCCGAGGCCGCCCGAGTAGGTCGGCAGGGAGGCCTTCACCCCGATCTCCATAGAGAGATAGGCGACGGGCCTGAACGCTGGATCACTGACGAGTATCTGCTGTATGGAGCTGCCGAGCTCCCGATGGCTTGCCGCTGTCATGCCGAACGAACTCCTCCTTGCGTTGTGCTCTGTCGTTGTAATAGTACCAGAAAATTCTTTTTCCGACGAACGGCTCACGTCCTCCCGTACAGCGAGGCCAGCCTTTTCAGCCGTTCGGCCAGCCCGTCGGAGAGGCGGCCCTTCGGCGCCCGCCACGTCCAGTTGCCGGTGGCGGTGGAGGGGGTGTTCATCCGCGCCTCGGACCCCAGGCCGAGGTAGTCCTGCAGGGGGATGATCGCCCGCGCCGCCACGGAGGAGAGGGTCAGCCGGACGATTCGGTCGGCGGCGTCCCCCTCGTCCACAGGGTGCCCCACATACTCCTGGAGAAGGCGGGCCTCGTCGGGCGACGACCTGAACCACCCGAGGGCCGTGTCGTTGTCGTGGGTCCCCGAGTAGACGGCGAGGTTCCGCTTGTGGTTGTGGGGCGCATGGGGGTTGTCCGCCGTGTCGCCTTCGAAGGCGAAGAGGAGCACCGCCATCCCCGGAAGGCTAGAGCTCGCTATGGCCTCCCGAACGTCCGGTGTGATGATGCCCAGGTCCTCGGCCAGGAAGGGGAGGTCGGGGAAGGAGGAGCGCACCGCCTCGAAGAAGGGGGTGAACGGCACGGGGCGCCAGGTCCCCTTCTCCGCGGTCTGCTCGCCGAAAGGGACGCTCCAGCAGGCGACGAGACCCCGGAAGTGGTCGATCCGGACACGGTGGTACATGGAGAGGGCGCGGCGGAGCCGCTCGATCCACCAGGAGAACCGGTCCCTCTCCAAGGCCTCCCAGTCGTAGAGGGGGTTGCCCCAGAGCTGCCCCGTCTTGCTGAAGTAGTCGGGCGGCACGCCGGCCACCTCCACGGGCAGGAGGTCGGCGTCCAGTCTGAAGAAGCCGGGGTGGGCCCAGACGTCGGCGCTGTCGTAGTGAACGTAGATGGGGAGGTCTCCGAGGAGCTCCACGCCGACCTCGGCGCACCGCTCCTTCAGCCGCTCGAGCTGAGAGAAGAAGAGGAACTGGCCGAAGGCGAGATAGTCCATCTCCTCGCGGAGGTCGGCGGCGGCGGCGCGGAGGGCGTCCTCCTCCCGCCGCCGGAGCTCCTCGGGCCAGAGGTTCCACGGCAGACCGCCGAACCGCTCCTTCAGGGCCGTGAAGAGCGTGTAGTCCGTGAGCCAGTAGCGCTGCCGCTCGAGAAAGTCGTAGTAGGCCCCGTCGGGCGCGAACTTTCCGAAGGCCAGGCGGACTTTTCCGTCGCGGTACGCCCGCACGGCGTCGTAGTCCGTTCTTCCGTCGAGGAAGGACGGGGCGTCCGTCAGATCCTCCGGTGCGAGGAGCCCCTGTTCCACCAGGTCGTCCAGGGCCAGGTACAGCGTGTCCCCCGCGAAGGCCGAGGGAGAGCTGTAGGGCGAGTTCCCGAGAAGCCCGTCAGTCCGGGTGAGGGGCAGGACCTGCCAGAGAGACTGCCCCGCCCGGGCGAGAAAGTCGACGAAGGCGCGGGCCGGGCCACCCAGGTCACCGGAGCCCGTCCCGTCCGGGAGGGACGAGAGGGCGAGCAGGATGCCGCAGGAGCGCTTCAGATGGACCACCTCCCTGTGCCGTTTCATGTATTCTACCTCATATAAAGTCGGAGGGATTGGGGTATAATCGGCATCGTGCCGCCCGTGCCGCGGCCGCGCCCCCCGGAAGGGCGACGAGGAGAGGAAGGAGCGTGTCCCGATGCCCCCCATGATCTGTCTGCACGGCCACTTCTACCAGCCGGCCCGGGAGAACCCGTGGATCGGCCGGATAGAGCTTCAGCCATCCGCCGCCCCGTATCACGACTGGAACCACCGGGTGGCGGCCGAGTCGTACGGACCGAACGCCGCCGCCCGCATCCTCGGCGCCGACGGGCGAATACGCAGCATCGTGAACAACTATGCCCGGATGAGCTTCAACTTCGGCCCGACGCTCCTTTCATGGATGGAGAAGGAGCGGTCCGACCTGTACCGGGCAGTCCTCGACGCCGACCGCCGGACCGCTGAGCGCTTCTCCGGGCACGGCGGGGCCATGGCCAACATCCATAGCCACATGATCATGCCCCTGGCGAGCAGGAGGGACAAGGTCACCCAGGTCCTCTGGGGGATAGGGGACTTCACGCGGCGCTTCAACAGGGCCCCCGAGGGGATGTGGCTCCCCGAGGCGGCCGTGGACTCGGAGACCCTGGACATCATGGCGGAGAACGGCATCCTCTTCACCGTCCTCGCTCCGCGGCAGGCCCAGGCCGTCCGGCCCATGGGGGAGAATGGGTGGAAACCCGTCCCGGACGAGCGGGTCGACACGACGAGGCCCTACCGGTGCGCCCTGCCCTCGGGGCGATCCATCGCCATCTTCTTCTACGACAACCTCCTCTCCCATGATGTGGCCTTCGGCGACCTGCTGAAGGACGGGGCGGCGTTGACCGGACGCCTTCTGTCGGCGTCGGCGCGGTCGGGTGGCGGGCTCGTCTCCCTGGCCGTGGACGGCGAGACCTTCGGCCATCACCATAAGTACGGGGACATGGCCCTGGCCTGGTGCCTTGAGGCCATGGAGAGGAGGCAGGACATCCGGCTTACGGTCTATGGAGAGTACCTCGAGAAGAACCCGCCGAGGGACGAGGTCCGCATCGTGGAGAACTCCTCCTGGAGCTGCTCTCACGGGGTGGAACGGTGGCGGTCGGACTGCGGCTGCGCCCCCCAGGACTATCCGACGTGGAGCCAGAGGTGGCGGGCGCCTCTCCGGAAGGCATACGATGGGCTGAGAGAGCAGCTGGACCCGCTCTTCGAGCGGGAGGCGGGCGCCCTTCTTGCCCAACCCTGGGGGGCGAGGGACCGATATATCGGCGTGGTGCTGGACCGGACCCCGCAGGTCCAGCGGGACTTCCTCGCCCGGGAGGCGCTCCGGCCCCTGTCGCCCGAGGAGGAGTGCCGGACGCTGTCGCTCCTCGAGATGGAGCGGAACCTCATGCTTCTGTACACGAGCTGCGGTTGGTTCTTCGACGACCTCTCCCGTATCGAGACGATCCAGACCATGGCCTACGCCGGACGGGCAATCGACCTGGCCGAAGACCTGTTCGGAAGCGGGGACATCCTCGAACCCTTTCTCGCGGCCCTGGCCGAGGCGAAGAGCAACCGGCCGGAGTACGGCGACGGCGAGAGGATCTTCCGGCACTTCGTCGAACCGTTGAAGGCCGATCTCCGCCGCGGCGCCGCGATCGCGGCCATGCTCTCACTCCTCCTCTCCGAGGATGACGCCCCCGTCGACCGAGGCGGGGTCTTCCCCTCCTGGCGGATCCTCCGATACTCGACGCACGTGCGCGACGAGGGGGCGAGACGCCTCCTTGCGGGCGTCCTTCGAATTCAGTCCGCCGACACCCTCGAGGAGCGGGACTTTATTGTTGCGGCGCTCCATGAGACCGGAGGCGAGCTCGTCTGCCGCGTGGCGGACCACCCGGGTGGCGAAGGGGACGAGGCGGAGGCCATGATCGAGGCCGTCCTGCGAGCGGGGGACGCCGACGAACTGCAGGGGGTGACCTACTCCTTCGCGGACCTCTTCGGGGCCGAACAGCGGGCCGTGCTGGAGGACCTTCTGCACCGCGGCCTCGAGCGGGCCGCTCCTCTGCTGGCGAGGCCGGTTCTGGACTACGTGCGCTTCCGGCCGTCCCTCCACCCGTCCCGCGACTGGGCTCCCCCCTCCCTCCCGTCCGTGGCGGAGATCGTGCTGAACCGCTCCATCCTCGACGCCATCGCCCGGGTGCCCTTCGACGGCGAGACGGCGGACCGCCTGGTCGAGGAGGCCCTCCGTCTGGGCGTCCGCCTGGACGGTGAGCTCGTCCGTCAGGCCCTGGCACGCCGTCTCGGGGACCTCTTCGGGGAACAGGAGGAGAGGGGGCCGGACGGTCGAGGAGCGTCGGAGATCCTTGCCCTTCTGACCATCCAGGGGCGGCGGGGTTGGAATGCGGACCTCTGGCCGTGGCAGAACGCCTTTGCCCGGATCGTCGCCTCGGCCAGGGGCGACGGGCGGCCTCCCCTGCCCGAGGAGTACGGGGCCATCGGGACCCTCCTGGGGGTGTCCCTCACCGTGACCCTGCCCGACGGCCTGTAACCAGCGGCGGTTTGCCGAAGGGCGCGGGAACTTCCGATTCGTCGCCTTCAAAGAGCGGGTCCTGTAGTGTAAGATAGAGGCGAACACATCGGGTCCGGCGGACGGCAGTCAGTTTTCCGGGCCTGTTTGCCAAAGACCGAGACCCCGACGGAAGGAGAAGGGAAATGGACCATTCATACCACGATATGCCCGTGTCGTCGCCCCGCACGTTCTCCAGGGAACAGGCCCGCGTCATTCCGGTGGAGGAGTGCGGAGAGGAGCTGGTCCCGGCGAGCTTTATGCCCGAGAAGATCCTGGCGTGGCCAAGGTTCCACATCCACGGTATCGCGGGGGCGCCTCGGGAGTGCTTCGTCCGGCGGTCCGTCCTCTCCCGGCTCCTGACGGCCGCGGGCCTGCTTCCGACGGGGTATCGCCTGGTTGTCATGGACGGATGGCGGCCCCGGGCGGTGCAGACAATCATCTTCCAGCGCTTCCGGTCTGAGCTCCGGGAGCGGATGCCCCTGCTGGACGACAAGGAGATAACGACTCTGGCATCCGAATTCGTCGCCCCCCCGTCAACGCAGCCGACGAACCCCTCTCCCCACGTCACGGGTGGCGCTGTGGACGTCACCGTCGTGAACGACTCCGGACTCTTCCTGCCTATGGGAACGGCCTTCGACGAGACCAGCGACCGGGCGGCCACGGCCTGGTACGAGGCGAAGCTGGCGGCGCGGGAGCAGATGACCCGCGAGGAGATGGACATCCTGTCGAACAGGCGCCTTCTGCACGGCGTCATGTCGGCGGCCGGCTTCACGAACTACCCGGCGGAGTGGTGGCACTTCGACTACGGCGACCAGAACTGGGCGTTCCTCAAGCGGGAGAGCGCGGCTCTCTACGGCCCTTGCGAGCCCTCCTTCCGGTGGTCCACCTCCTGACGGCTCCCTGTCTCCCTCGAAACCTCCCGTGAAAAGGAGCCCGGCTCAGAAGGGCGTATCGGTCTTTTGGCGAGGCCGATCGATCACGGCCGTTCGTAGTTCGGGCTGACGGGGGAGACAAACGAAGGGTGTTGTTCATTCGCTCCCGCGTTCGTCCTTGTGGCGACCGATGAACAGCGTCGGTACAGACATGACGTTCTGAACGGCCGTGAAGCGGGTTTTATGGTTTGTCCACAGGCCGTGCAATAGTCTCTCTTTCGTCTCTATGTCATTGCGACGTTCCCAGGGCACAATCAAAGGCTGTGACAGATCCCGCCGGTCATTCGGACCGTCCGTTGTACATTGACAGCGCCATCTCTTTTTTCAGCGGATCAATGAACAGCTCCATGGAGGCGCTCATCCGTTTGTTTTTGTGATACGTGTATATCGCCGTTATCGCGCCGTTTTTTATCTTCGTATCGACGCGTTTCACCGTGCCATTCCGCAATTCCGCCTCCACCGTGAAGTTCGTCCGATATGCAAGGCCGAGATTGCTCACGACGCTTCTCTTCGCAGCCGATAGCTTGCGCTGCGTGCTCTACAGTATCGGTTCTTTCCGTATGTACAGTGATTTCCTTATCCAGCGTGAATGCCTGTAAGTAGGTTTTTACGTGTTCATAAGACATAGTCTTGTGGGCTCCTCTCTAATTGCTTTTCTCTTCGCCGCGTAGTCTGCCGAGGGCCCAAACGATGGGTTTCAGCAATTCTGGCTTATCCTTGTATACAGTGAGCGCCTTTTCCAGCGGAGTGATATAGGCGCTGTTGCCGCTATTGCCCATGGCGATTGCGGCGTTTCGTCTGAACAAGTCCATGTCCCTGATGTAGTTATACATGATGGGACGAATCGCCGTTTCATAGTAGTCCTCGTCCAGAAATAGCACTTTCTCAAGGTCAAATTCATCCTTGAGCGTTTCCAGAAACGGATCCTTCCGACTCGCACGTTTCAGCACAGCAGCGTTGCGAGGGCAGGCAAGCTGACAAATATCGCAACCGTGTATGCTTGTACTGAACTTGTCCCACAAATCATCCGGGAAAGCGCCCAGCGGCAGTTGATGGTTGTTCATAGCGCAGTTGCGGGGCAGCAAGCGCCCAGGGGCTGCGATCGCCTGTGACGGACAGGCATCAATGCACTTATGGCAGCTTTCAGGGCAGTCACAGCGAACAGTGGGTTCGTCATAATCGAGAACAGTATCCACAAGGAAGGTGAAGAGGATGTTGAAGGAGCCATCCTCTTTCGTATAAGCAAAGTTGTTTTTACCATAGGTAATGATGCCAGCTCTCGCACAGGCAGCTCGCTGAGGCAGATCACACTCGCCTTCGTACATACCGATGCCCAGCGATTTGATAAAACGCTTATACTCGGCAACACGGATGCCTGCCAAATCGTTTGGCTGTGGCACATAGGAACGGCATAGATATGCCCGTGCCACATGACGTGTCAGTTCTTCTGGATAGAGATACTGACTATATCCAAGTGTCGCGCAGATGATTGATGTTCCCTGCGGATAATAGTTCTTTGGTGTGGCGGTCTCCGTCAAGTAGGTGCGTCCGGGATACTTACTTCGATCTGGATCGGCCCATATTGCATAATCCGGGCGGCGCAGCAGTTCTTGGGCGTATTCAATAAAGGGCTCTGCTGTCGTGATGCCGATATGCGAAAACCCCAGCTCCAACCCTTTTCGTTTGATTATATCGGTGACTTTCATTTGTGATAGCCTCCTTTTTCATTTTCCTAAATGAAAGCGCCTGCTGTTGAGGGAGCTATTGATTATAATGACACCGAACACACAATCAATCAAATCGAATTATTGCAAATTAAAATTCGTTTATTTTGAACGCAGTACTCTGCGGACAATGGGCGGGAATACACGAACCTCTCCCGAAGCACATGCCTTTATGACGAAGTGCCGGGAGATGGGGATAGAACAGAGTTTCATCCGGCCCAAGGCCCCCCGGACAAACGGGAAGGCGGAGCGGGTCATCCGGACGATGATGGAGCGCCTGTCTGAGAAGACGGAGTTCCAGTCGAGTGCGCACCGGAAGAATGAACCCGAGAAGGTTCGTGAACTGGTATAACTGGGTGAAGCCCCACAAGGGGGTAGGAAATCTGACTCCGGGAGAGAAGTTGTCGGCGTGCTTTTACCCTGAGAAACTGTAAACAACACTCCGGATTCTTACAGCGATGTTGGGTAAGGGAGTTGATTACATCCCGATCGCGAGCATGACGACCGGGAAGGCTCGTGTCGTCCGCCCTCACGCCCGGTGTGCTCTAAAGGAGGGAGGCGAGCAGTCCGCCGACGGCGAGGGCGGGGAGCATGTTCACGGTCTTGATCTGCTTGACCTCGAGGACGGAGAGGGCGATGCCGATCAGAAGCAGCCCGCCCACGGCGCTGATCTCGTCCACCACCACGGGGGTCATGAACTGCCGAATCTGGGCGGTGAGGAGCGTCAGGGCGCCCTCGTAGACGAGCACGGGCAGGGAGGAGAAGAGGACGCCGGAGCCCAGGGAGGTCCCCAGGGCGAGGGCCCCGATGCCGTCCATGACGGCCTTGGTCAGGAAGAGGCTTGGGAAGCCGCCCGTCCCCTGCTCGATGGACGCCAGGATGGCCATGGACCCGACGCAGAAGAGGAGCGACGAGGCCACGAAAGCCTCGGAGAACCGCTCGTCCTCCGAGCGGAGGACGCCCTTGGCCCATTCGCCGAGGCGGGTCATCCGCTCGTCGAGGTTCAGAAGCTCCCCGGTCAGGGACCCGACGACCATGCTCGCCATCATGACCAGGATGTTGTGCCCCTTCATGGCCATGGAGACGCCCAGGTACAGCGTGAGCAGGCCGAAGGCCTGGAAGGTGAGGGTCACGTAGCGGCGCGGCAGACGGGAGTGCAGCATCATCCCGGCGAGTGCGCCGAAGAGTATGGCGACGGCGTTCACCACGCTCCCCGAGAGGGGAAACTGCTCGAGAAAGGCCCCGGTCATGGGTGGCTTTCCTGCGGCACCGTCAGTCCCGCTCCTCCCGATAGAAGGGGGTGCCCAGGGCCGCGGGGGCGCCGAAGATGATGCCCTTGCCCTGCCGGATGGCGATGACGAACAGGACGGCGATGGTCATGACGTAGGGCAGCATCATCAGGATCGGAGCCGGGATGGTGGTCCCGGCCGCCTGGAGCCGGAGCTGGAAGGCCTCGACGCCGCCGAAGAGGTAGGCTCCGAGGACGGCCCGCGCCGGGTTCCAGATGGAGAAGATCACGAGGGCCACGGCGATCCACCCCCGGCCGGAGCTCATGAGCTCGGCCCACATCTTGGTGTAGGAGACGGACAGATAGGCGCCGCCCACGGCCACGATTCCCGCGCCGACCATGGTGTAGAGGTAGCGGTTCTTGTCCACGGAGATCCCCATGGCGTCGGCGGCCCTCGGATTGTCCCCCACGGCGCGCAGATACAGTCCGGGACGGGTGGAGGAGTAAAACCAGCAGAAGAACAGGACGAGGACGTAGGAGCCGTAGAGCAGCAGGTCGTGGTCGAAGAGGACCTTCCCGAGGACCGGGATGTCGGACAGGTAGGGGACGGGGACCTTGGGCAGCCCCGGGATGGTGAAGCCCACCATGGTCCTGCCCAGCAAGGAGCTCGCGCCGGTGCCGAACATGGTGATGGCCAGCCCGCTGACCACCTGGTTGCCCTTGAAGGTCACGGAGAGTATGGCGTGCAGGAGCCCCATGACGGCCCCGACGAGGAAGGCCGCCCCCACGCCGAGCCAGGCGTTCCCCGTGAAGTAGGCCACCGAGAAGCCCGAACAGGCGCCGAGGAGCATGATCCCCTCGAGGCCGAGGTTGAGTACGCCGACCTTCTCGGTGAGGATCTCGCCGAGGGTGGCGTAGAGGATGGGCGTGCCGCTCCGCACGGCCGCCGTGAGGATGGGAACGAGGATCTCCATGTCAGCGCTCCTCCCGTTCCATGTCGCCCGTGATGGCGGCGCCGACGCGGCGGATGCGGTACTTCCGGAAGAACTCCCCGCCGAGGATGAAGAAGAGGATGAGCCCCTGGAGCACCATGACGCTCGACAGGGGCAGCCGCATGATCACCTGGAGGGATTCGCCGCCCACGAGGAGCACACCCATGAGGAAGGAGACGAGGACGATGGCCAGGGGGTTCAGACGGGCGAGCCAGGCCACGATGATGGCCGTGTTCCCGTACCCGCCGGAGAAGCCGTGCTGGAGCCGCCCCTGGAGCCCCGAGAGCTCGCACATCCCGGCGATTCCTGCGATGGCGCCCGAGAGGAACATGACGAGGGCGACGTTGCGGGTGTAGTTCATCCCGGCGAACCCGGCGGCCCTGGGGTTCTCCCCCATGACCCGGAGCTCGTAGCCCCACCGGGAGAACCGGAGGACGACCCAGGCGACGCACGGGAGCACGACGGCCAGCACGATGCCGAGGTGGATCCTCGTCCCCCACAGCGTGGGCAGGCGCGCCGAGTCGGGGAAGGGGGCGGTGATGGGGAATCCAAGCCCTGCCGGGTCGCGCCAGGGGCCGTAGACGAAGTAGTTCAGGAGGTTCATGGCCACGTAGGTCAGCATGAGCGTGGTGATGATCTCGTTGATGTTCCACCGGGCCTTGAGATAACCGGCGAAGGCGGCCCAGAGGCCCGCCGCGAGCATGGACGACAGGGCGACGGCGCGGCTCTCCGAGGGGAAGTAGCGCACCATGGCCGCCGAGGCGATGGCCCCGATGAAGATCTGCCCCTCGGCGCCGATGTTCCAGAGCCCCATGGTGAAGGCGAGCATCACGGCGATGCCGGCGATGGTCAGGGGGATGGCCTTGACGACCGTCTCGCTCACCCCGTAGCCGTCGCCGAGGGCGGAGCGGAGGATGACGGCGTAGGCCTCCAGGGGCGAGACGCCCATGAAGGCGAGGAAGACGCCACCCAGGGCGAGGGCCGACGCGATGGAGGAGAACGTGATGACCGCGCCGAGCCACCAGGGGGAGGAGAGGCGGGGCTCCACCTTCAGCAGGCCCCTCATGCCGAAACCTCCGCCCCTTCGATCTCCGCCAGGGGGGTTCCGGCCATCATCAGGCCGATGGTCTCGACGGGCGTCCTGTCGGGTGCGTCGAGCACGCCCATGAGCTCGCCCTTGCAGAGCACCGCCAGGCGGTCGCTCATGGACAGAAGCTCGTCCAGGTCCTCGGAGACGAGGAGGACCGCCGCGCCCCGCTCCCGCTGGGCCAGGAGCTGTTCGCGGACGAACTTCGTCGCCGCCACATCGAGGCCCCAGGTGGGGTGCATGGCAAGGACGGCCTTCGGCGAGTCGCTGAGCTCCCGGCCGAGCATGAGCTTCTGGAGGTTCCCGCCCGAGAGGTTCCGCACGGGGGTCTCCGTGGACGGCGCGTTCACGCCGAACCGGGAGACCACGGTCCGGGCGAAGGAGGCGACCTCCTTCCAGTCGATGAAGCCCCCCTTCGAGACGGGGCGGGCGCTGTAGCGCTTCAGGATGCTGTTCTCCTTCACGTCCATGTTGGCCACGAGCCCCGTGCCCTTCCTGTCGGCGGGGATATAGTGGACCTTCTTCCGGATGAAGGTCCGCGGCGAGGCGTTGGTCAGGTCCTCGCCGTCGACGATGACCCGCCCCCTGTCGGCGGTCCTGAGCCCGACGAGGGCCTCGCAGAGCTCCTGCTGTCCGTTGCCGGCCACGCCGGCGATGCCGAGCACCTCGTGCTCCCGGACGGACAGGGAGAGGTCCCGGATGGCGGGAAAGCCCCGGTCGCCCAGCACGCGAAGGTCCCGGCACTCCAGGATGGTGCGCCCCGGCGCCATGGCCGGGCGGTCGATCTCGAGCACCACCTTTTCGCCCACCATCATCTCGGCAAGGCGCTCCTTCGTGGTGGCCTCCGTGGCCACGGTGGCCACGAGCCGACCCTTCCTGAGGACCGTCACCCTCTGGGAGAAGGCCATGACCTCGTCCAGCTTGTGGGAGATGAAGACCACGCCGTAGCCCTCGGCGGTCATCTGTCCGATGGTGTCGAAAAGCTGCCGTGCCTCCTGGGGGGTGAGGACGGCCGTCGGTTCGTCCAGGATGAGCACCCGGGCGCTTCTGAAGAGCATCTGGAGAATGGCCACCCGTTGCTGCTCGCCGACGGAGAGCTGCCAGACCTTGGCGTCGGGGTCCACGGCCAGGCCGTACCGGTCAGAGAGGTCGAGGATCCGGCGGCGCACGTCCTTCTTGGGGAGGATGGAGGGCAGGTCCTCGTGGCCGAGGATCATGTTCTCCCAGACCGTCTGGCTCGGGATGAGCATGAAGTGCTGGTGAACCATGCCGATCCCCGCGGCCCGAGCGTCCCGGGGCGACGAGAAGGCCTGCTCTCTGCCCGAGAGGAGGATCCGGCCTCCGTCGGGTTGATAGAGGCCGTAGAGGACGTTCATGAGGGTGGACTTGCCGGCGCCGTTCTCGCCCAGCAGGGCGTGCACCTCCCCGGCGCGGAGGTCGAAATCCACGGCCCAGTTGGCCGTCACGCCGGCGAACCTTTTGGTGATCCTCTCCATGCGAACGAGCGGCTCCTGCGACGTGGGACTCACCCTCCTTCCGTGATTCAGCGACAAAAAAGGGGCGCGGACGTCCGCGCCCCGCTTCCGACATTATAATACACAACCTCGGCCTATTTGGGTATGTCTCCCTTCACGCCCTCAACGAACCAGTTCATGGAGAGCATATCGCCGTCAGTCATCGCCTTGCCCTCGGCGACCTTCTCGGCTCCGCTCTGATCTCTGACGGGTCCGTTGAAGACATCCCACTCGCCGTTGATGATCTTTGCCTTCTCGGTTTCAACGAGCTTCCGGACGTCCTCGGGCACATCCTTTCCGAAGGGCGCGAGGCCAACGAGGCCCTCTTTCAGGCCGTACCAGATCTGCTCCGACTTCCAGGTTCCCCTGGTCACCTGGTCCATGACCTGGTTGTAGATCATGCCCCAGTTCCATACGGGGGCCGTGAGGTGTTTCGTCGGGGCGTAGGGGGTCATGTCGTTGTTGTACCCGACCACGTAGACGCCCGCCTCCTCGGCCGTCTGGGGTGCGGCGCCCGTGTCGGCGTGCATGGCGATCACGTCGGCTCCCGCGTCGATGAGGGCCTTGGTGGCCTCCTTCTCCTTGCCCGGGTCGAACCAGGAGAAGATCCAGATCACGCGGACCTCGGCCTTGGGGTTGGTCTTCCGCACGCCCAGGGTGAAGGCGTTGATGCCGCGGATGACCTCGGGGATGGGCTGGGCAGCCACGTACCCGATCACGTTGCTCTTGGACATGCTGCCGGCCACGAGCCCGGAGAGGTAGCGGGCCTGGTACATCCGTCCGAAGTAGGTCCCCACGTTCTCCGCCGTCTTGTAGCCCGAGCAGTGCATGAAGATGATGTTCTCATGCTTCTTCGCCGTCTCCA
Source organism: uncultured Synergistales bacterium (assembly GCA_937897575.1). Taxonomy (GTDB): domain Bacteria; phylum Synergistota; class Synergistia; order Synergistales; family Aminobacteriaceae; genus CALCQG01. The sequence continues at coordinate 42,207 of CALCQG010000140.1, forward strand.
TGACGAAGTCCATGTACCCGAAGGACGTGGCGAAGACGACCTTCGAGCCGTTCCGGATGAGGGTCTCCATGACCCGGAGGGAGTCGGGGCCCTCGGGCACGGACTCCCTCCGGGTCATGGAGACCCTCATCC
>CALCQG010000141.1 GCA_937897575.1 uncultured Synergistales bacterium
CGGATGAGGTGGGACGAGGAACAGGACGACGTCCTGCGGGAGTGCTCCTACCGAGGCGCTCGCTATGCCCGCGACGAGATCGAGCGACGCTGCGGTGTGAGCCACAGCGTCGCCGCCGTCGAGATGCGCGCGAGCCGGATTCACTGCAGCCTTGCCGTGCAGACCGTGTGCCCCTCCTGCGGCGCCGTGGGCGTGAACCTCAACAGGTCAACCGGAATGTGCCGGCTGTGCTCGGAGCGCTATCACCTGGAGCAGGAGCGGGCGTTCAACGAGCTCCTTGAGAGAGAGCGGGCCGAGGTCGAGGACTCCGTTGCCGTCGAGGCGGCCAGGCGGGAGCGCGACCGCCTGCGCCAGGCGAACTCGAGGCTGTGCAGAAAGTACGGGCTTCCCAGCCGCAGGGAGCGGGGAATGGGGTGATTCCGTCTACCGAAGTGTAACTTTGTCATATTCAACGTTATTTTAGAATATTGAGTCGGTTACTGGTGGCTACTTCGAGATTGGGAAGGTCGCTTCCACCATGAAGATGACAAGAAGATCATTTCTGGCGTGCTCCATTTCCAGCTGCGCTCTCCTTGTTGGAGGCCTTGCGGGCTGCGGCAACGGCAGTTCAGGCGGCTCCGGTTCATCAAAAGCGGACAACGAGCCAACGAAAACCGTGACGTGCGATGTCGCTGATGGCGTGTCCGTCAGTGTCGAAGTCCCTGACTCCTGGAACTACAGCGAAGACAAAAACGCTGGGTATATCAGCATCGTCCCGGGTGACTTCAACGGCATGGTGATGCTTGGCGTAAACATCAGCCCAATGAGTCAGTTTACCGACGACCAGAGCGTGCTCGACTATTGGGATTCCAAAGACCCCAGCCTCTCCGGCGATTGGGAGCAGGGGTTCGGCGTTGCTGTAAATCCGACTATTTGTTCTGGCGGGTCGATGACGGCGTCTCGCCTGTTTACGAGACGACCTCTGCCCTCTCCGGCGAAAAGGACGGCAAGGGGATTGTCAGGGTCGCCATCTGCGGCGACTACGCGATTGCCTGTGAGTGTTATGCGGCTGGGAAAGACTGGGACAACGGTGCAGAGGACGAGCTCCGGACCGTGATGTCCACCTACACTGTTTCGGATCCCGTCGCCCCGAACTATCCTCCAAAAGACGTCTTCACGATAGTCAGTGCCACCCATGCAAAGGATTTGGGCTACGGTTACTGGGAGATGCACGTCACAGTTCAGAACAATTCTGATTCTGCCAAGAACTTCCTTGGCTTCCAGATTGATGAGCTGGACGCGGACGGCAACATCATTAAGTCCTACATGTCGTACAACAAGAATGCAGCCTACGCTGTAGTGGAGCCAGGGCAGACCGACACCATTCCCCTCACCGAGGCCGCCGCAGATGGCATCGCGGGCATGCAGAGCCGCTACTGTGAATGGGGAGACAGTCCCTCTAACGCCACGAAGAGCGAATACAGCGAGGTCTTCAAGACAATGTTTTAGACCTCTTCCCAACACACTCGATGCTCCATCCCTCTGGCCTGGCACGTATGGGACTCTCCCTACGTGTCAGGTCCTTTTTGTGACGGCGCCGGATGATTCAGGCTGCGAGACCCTGAGATCTAGAGGAGGTGGCCCGGCATGGCGAGGAGGGCGAAGCTCACGCAGGAGATGGTCGACCAGGCCATCCAGCTGAAGGCGGACGGCCTTTCCAACGGCGACATCGTGTGCGCGCTGGGCATCCACGAGTCCACGTTCTACCGCTGGATCGGCG
>CALCQG010000142.1 GCA_937897575.1 uncultured Synergistales bacterium
GTAAACGGGAAAATGCTTAAAATTTCAGAAAGAAAAAACGGGCAACACAAAAAAGCTGCCGCGAGAGCGCCAACTTGAAAGTGTTGCAAAAAGGGAGCTATTCGGCTGTATCCAAAGAGGCCAGATGCTCTTTCACCTTGCCGTAGTAAATGCGCAGGAACTTGTTGCAGCCCGCCGTCATGTAGACGTGGTACGGTTTCCCCTCGGCGCGTTTCTTGTCAAGGAACCGGAATACAGGATCGTCGGGAGGGGCCTTCTGGAGCAGGGCGACCATTACCAGAAAAAGTGTTTTGCGCAACTCGGGCGAGCCGCGTTTCGAGGAAGAAGTGCTCTTGGCTTCGTAAGAGCCGGATTGGTTGGGAGTAGGGTCGACGCCCGCGAACGCGGTCAGAGAACCCTTGTGGGCAAAACGGCTCACGTCGCCGATTTCGGCCATGAGCTGCGGCCCGAGGGAATCTCCCACGCCATATAGGGACATCACGACGGGGTACTCGGGGAGTTGTTCCGCCAGACGTTTCATCTCGGCCCGGAAGACCTCGACCGTTCTGGAAACAGCGTTCAACTGGGCGACAGCCTCCTGAACCAGCATCTTTGTCAAGGCGTCTTTCGGCAGCATGGCAATCAGGTCCTTCGCTTCCTCGTGGATTTCTCCGGCTCTGGCAGCGCTGAAATTGTAGCCGTGCCGTTTGCACCACTTGCGGTATCGCTCGATGAAAGCTGTCCGGCTCATGCTCCGCACACAGTCCACATGCCAGAAGGACGCGGCAAAATCCACCCACTTCTGGCTCCCGTCCTCACGGGCGGGGCTGTCGAAAAGGGCGTTCACACCGGGGTATGTCTGGTCAAGCAAAGCGATCAGGTTGTTTTTCAAGGCGGTCTTATTCTTGGTATACAGGCCATACTGCCGGTTCATGTTTTTCAGTTGGTAACGAATCGTGTCCATAGGAGTATGTTGACGCAGATCGGCCCAGTTGTCAAGGCCGTACCGGGCAATCTTCAAGGAATCGGCCTTGTCCGTTTTGACACGGCGCAGGGAGTTGTTCCCATATTCTTTGATCAGCAGCGGATTGACCGCGCTGACGAAGATCCCGGCATCGTGAAGCATTTGGGCAACCGGCTCGTAATAACGCCCGGTGTGCTCCAGAATGACCCTCGTTTCGCCGTCCAGGCTTTTCAGGTAGTTTGCCAACTCCCGGAGTTCGGTGGCGGTGTGACGTACCTCGTGAGGCTTGACCGCCAATTCCCCAAAGGGACGGACGACGGCAACCATACTCTTGCCTTTGGAAACATCAATGCCGACTGCGTTCATGAAACACTCTCCCCATAACAGATTTGCAATTGGCCCCCTCGTTTGCGAGGGCTCCATCCTTTCCTCATTGCCGATTCTATCTGTTTGATGACGCGAACGCCCCGGCGAACCGGCGGTTCTACCTGCATAAAACGAACGCTGTCAGAATGAGAGGACGGCTGACTGACTTAATTTCGGACGTGGTTAGTCCTTGGAGGTGATCGTCAGACCCATCGCTCTTTCATTCTAACAGCTTAGGCAACAAGATGGAAAAAGGCACGGCTGGCTGTCGTGCCTCTCACCAAATTTATAGTAACAGGAG
>CALCQG010000143.1 GCA_937897575.1 uncultured Synergistales bacterium
TTGCTCGGTTCGCCTCGTCCCTGCCCGGCTTCATCGTCGATCCCGCCGCCCTTCGGACGTGCAGGGCCGTACGACCGCCTGTCCGGGGCTGCGCGGGCGAGCGGATCGGGCGAGAGATCCGCCTCGGCCTCGAGGGGCGGGCGCACCTCTTCCTCGATGCCCTGAGGTCGGCGGAGCTGTTGGACGCCCTCTTCGGCGGGGAACGCCCGGATGACGGACAGTTCGATGCCCTGAGGAACCGGATGGAGCGCCTCGTGTCATGGGGCGCCTCTCTTTCTGTGCGCGCCGCCGCCCTCTTCTGCCGGGCAGACGCCTCTTCCGTCGACGAGGGTGGGGCCCTTCGCGCGCGAAGAGCCCTGACACCCTGGCGATGGGGCGACGCCCTCGTGGACGGGACGACGGAGCTCGTCCGTCGGCGGATGATCCTTCATGGACCTCTGACGCCCGAGGCCATGGCCCGCCTGTTCATCTCCAGGGGGGCGAACTTCCTCGGCGACCTGTTCCAGCTTGCCCTCGTCTTTGCCCGCGAGGGGGCTCTCGCCCGATGGATCGGAAACCGCGCCCTTTTCGTTGCCATGATCGCCCGATCGGCTTGCGAGCGAGAGGTGCTCCCCGATGGCGAACTTCTCATGGAACGGCTTGCCCTGGCGCCCGGCCCCGCCGTCGGAGAGGTCCTCCGTTTCCTCAGGGAGGAGCACCTCGTGGGTGCGCTCCGTTCGCGAGAGGAGGCCCTTGCGAAGGCCGCCCGCTTCCTGAGGACAAAGGGAGGGCATCACGCGGGATGAGAGCCGCGAAGGGGGCTCCTCACACCGCGCTTAGGCGCTTTGGTAGAATGTTCATCAAAGGGGCGCGACGGACTCTCCCATGCCGCGCGCCCCACGATCACGCTGCGAACGCAGGAGGAGGTGATCCCTTATGAGAGTCTCCATCCCCTACGGCCGGTCCGCCCTCTCATGCGACATTCCGGACGATCGTCTCAGAGGGGTGCTCGTATCGAAACTGCGCGATCTGAAGGCCGACGGGCCTGAGGAGGGCATCGTCCGGAAATCCCTGGAGCAGCCCATCGCCTCTCCCAGGCTGCGCGACCTCGCGCGCGGCAAGCGGAACGTGGTGATCCTCTCGAGCGACCATACGCGCCCGGTGCCCAGCCGGATCATCATGCCCCTGCTTCTCGAGGAGGTCCGCGCCGGAAATCCCGACGCGGACGTCACGATTCTTGTCTCCACAGGCGGACACAGGGCGACGACCCCTCGAGAACTGCTGGAGCGGTACGGCAAGGAGATCGCCGAAGGGGAGCGGATCGTGGTCCACGACAGCCATGACGAAGGCCTGCTCGTTCCCGTGGGGACGCTGCCGTCGGGCGGCGCCCTCGTCCTGAACAGGCTCGCCGTCGAGGCGGACCTTCTCGTCGCCGAGGGATTCATCGAGCCCCACTTCTTCGCCGGCTTCTCCGGCGGACGGAAGAGCGTGTTCCCCGGCGTCGCCGGGTACCGGACGGTCATGGCGAACCACTGCGCCGAGTTCATCGCGAGCGACGGGGCCAGCACGGGCGTTCTGGAGGGCAACCCGATCCACCGGGATATGGTCCACGCCGCCCGGACAGCGGGGCTGGCCTTCATCTGCAACGTGGTCCTCGATTCGGCGAAGCGCATCGTGGCCTCCTTCAGCGGCGACATGGAGAGGGCGCACGAAGAGGGGTGCGCCCTTGTCGGCCGGTTCGCCCGCGTGCAGGCCGTCCCGGCGGACATCGTCCTGACGGGCAACGGAGGGTATCCGCTGGACCAGAACCTCTATCAGGCGGTGAAGAGCATGACCGCCGGGGAGGCGACGTGCAGGAGGGGCGGTGTCATCATCGTCGCGTCGGAGTGCAGCGACGGCCACGGCGGAGAGGCCTTCTCCCGGACCTTCGAGGCGGTGAAGACGGCGAAGGACGTCATGGACCACATCATGGCGCGAGGGCGGGACGAGACGGAGGCGGATCAGTGGCAGATCCAGATCTTCGCCCGGGTGCTCATGAATCACCGGGTGATCATGGTGACGTCGGCCCCGAGGGAGATGGTGGAGCGCCTCAATATGGAGTGGGCCCCCACGCTGGAGGCGGCCATCAGTCGGGCGGAGGCCGTCCTCGGGAACCCCGGCGCCGGGATCACGGTGGTCCCGGACGGGGTGGGCGTGATCGTGGCCGCCGGACGACAGGGAGAATGACCGTCGCGAAACCGGGACGATACAACGGCGACGGGTCGGAAGGGCGAAACTCGTGAGCGACGGCCCGTCGGCTCCGGATAAATCCCTGGAGTGTGTGGGCGAAGCCCCGGCAAACCTATGCGCAGAGGGGTAAAGAGTGCATTGAAAGGAGCAGGGACCATGCAAAAAAAGCTTCTTGGCATCACCATCGGCGATCCGTCGGGCGTGGGGCCGGAGATCGCCCTGAAGATCTTCCGGCACGCCGACGTCCTTTCGACATGTCACCCCGTCCTCTACGGGGACGAATATGTGCTGAAGAGGGTTGCTCCCATCGTCGGGCACAGGATGCCCCTTGCCGTGATCGGCGACCCGAGGGAGGCCAGAACCGGCGTGGTGAACCTCGTCTCCACCAACGCCCTGAACGAACCCTACGATTTCGCGACGGTGCAGGGAAAGTGCGGTCACGCCGCCTTCACCTACATCGAACGGGCCATCGGCGACGCCCTCGCAGGAAAAATTGAGGCCGTCGTCACGGGGCCCATCCACAAGGAGGCGTTGCACGAAGGGGGTCACGACTACTCGGGGCACACTGAGATCTTCGCCGACCTCACGGGGACGACGAACTACGCCATGCTCCTCACGGGGGGGCCCATGCGGGTCATCCACGTCTCGACCCACGTCTCCCTTCGTCAGGCCTGCGACCGCGCCACAAAGGAGCGGGTGCTCACCGTCATCCGTCTCGCCCATGACGTCGTCCGCGGGCTGGGGGTCGCCAACCCGAGGATCGCCGTGGCGGGGCTCAACCCCCACAGCGGAGAGGGGGGCCTCTTCGGGGACGAGGAGCTGAGCCAGATCATCCCGGCCATCGAGGCCGCCCGGAGCGAGGGGATGGACGTCACGGGGCCCGTGCCGCCCGATACGGTGTTCGTCAAGCACAGAAACGGCGATTCGGACATCGTCGTGGCCATGTACCACGACCAGGGGCATATCCCGCTGAAGCTCGTGGACTTCATGGGCGGAGTGAACATCACCGTGGGGCTGCCCATCATCCGGACGTCCGTGGACCACGGAACGGCCTACGGCAAGGCGGGGAAAGGGACGGCCGACGAGTCGAGCATGATCGCCGCCATCCAGGCCGCCGTGCAGCTTGCGAAGAACGCGACGGAGAGGTGATCCCATGGAGGAGCGGCGATACGTGGTCATAGCCGACGATCTGACGGGGTCCAACGATACGGGCATACAGTTTCTCGAGGCCGGCTATCGGTCCTTGGTGATCCTCGACCCGGCGGAGCTTTCCTCTCTGGAGGACCACGGTGCGACGGTCGTGGACACGGAGTCGAGGAACGCCGCCGCCGCCGAGGCAGCGAGAGTTATGGGCGCTGTGGCCGACTATCTCGAGCCCATGAGAGGGAGGCGGATCGTCTACAAGAAGGTGGATTCAACGCTGAGGGGCAATATCGCCGTGGAGGTGGCGGTCCTCGAGCATCGCCTCGGGCTGCCCGTGACGGTCTTCGCGCCGGCGTATCCACGGAACGGCCGGACCGTTCGGGACGGGCTCCTGCTCCTGGACGGTGTCCCCGTCGCGGAGACGGAGATGGGGCGCGACCCGAGAAAACCCGTCGTCACGTCGTCTCTTCAGAAAACCCTTCGCGGCGAAGAGGGCTGGGAAACAGTCCGTCACGTCGCGCGTGACGCCATACGGAACGGATATATCCCCCGCATCCTCTCGGAGGCGGGCGGGAGGGGAACATTCTCCTTCGACGGGGAGACGGAGGAGGACCTTCGCTCCATCGTGGCCGGCGTGACGGAGGTAGCCGCGCCGGAGGATGTGCTCTGGGTCGGGTCTGCAGGGCTGGCTGCGGCCCTGGTGACGCCGAAACCGGTGCTGCTCGTCGTGGGCAGCCTCAGTCAGAAAAGCGTCGATCAAGCTCGGTACGTCTCGGGGCGAGGCATCGCGCACCCCGTTCCTGTGGACGTGGAGACCCTTCTCGAATGCCGCGACGACGAGGTGCGGCGGGCATCCGCTGCGGTGACGGCCATACTTCGGAGCGGGCGAAACGCCCTTCTGTCCTCGTCCTTCGACGCGGAGCAGAGCCCAGTGCGGCGATCGGCCGACGAGGCTCAGGGGATAAGCCGCGCCCTCGCCGCCATCGTGGCTCAGGTGCTCCGGAACGTCGGGACGGGAGGGCTCTTCGTCACGGGCGGCGAGGTCGCCGTGGAGGTGGTTCGTGCCCTTGGCGGGCGGGGGGTGCGCCTTGTCCGGGAGGTTGAGCCGGGTATCCCCCTCGTCCGCCTCCTGGGAGGTCCGCACGATGGGCTGCCCGTGGTTACGAAGGCCGGCGGTTTCGGCGGGGAGGCCACGATGGCGAACTGCGTGGACGCTCTGCTTCTGAACGAAAAGAACCGGAGGAGGGGGATCGAGTGACGGATATGGTACGGGAGGATGCCCTGACGATTGCCCGTGAGGCCATAGCGGCCGTCCTGCCCGAAGCGGCCGTTCGGGAGGCGCTGAAACGGGCCCCCTTCATGACGGGCGCCGGCCGGGTGGTCCTCGTGGCCATCGGCAAGGCGGCGTGGCGGATGGCGAAGGCCGCCGCCGAGATCCTGGGAGAGCGGTGCGACAGGGGTGTGGTGATCACGAAGTACCACCACAACATGGGGCCCATCGGGGACTTCGAGATCCACGAGGCGGGGCACCCCATCCCCGACGACAACACGGTTCGCGCGACGGAGAGGGCTCTGGCCGCCGTCGAAGGGCTGAAAAAAGAGGACACGGTGCTCTTTCTCGTCTCGGGAGGAGGGTCCGCCCTTTTCGAAAGGCCGAGGGAGGGGTTGAACCTCTCGGATATCGTGTCCGTCACGGATCAGCTGCTTGCGTGCGGTGCCGACATCGTGGAGATCAACATGATCCGCAAGCGCCTCTCCGCCGTGAAGGCGGGGCGGTTCGCCGTCCTGGCCTCTCCCGCGTCCGTGTACGCGATCGTGCTCTCCGATGTGCTGGGCGACCGGCTGGACAGCATCGCGTCAGGGCCCGCCCACCCTGATGCCTCCACGGCGGAGGATGCCCTTCGGGTGGTGGCGAAATACGGTCTCGACCTCCCTGAACAGGTCCGGCGGGCTCTGGACGAGGAGACCCCCAAGACAGTGGATAACGTGACATCGGTCATCGCGGGGAGCGTGGGGGCGCTGTGCCATGCCGCCCTAGCGGCGGCGGAGCGCCTCGGATACCGTACCCTGTTGCTGACCACGACGCTGAACTGCGAGGCCCGGGAGGCCGGTTCCTTCATCGCCTCCATGGCCCGGGAGATCCGTTCCTCGGGGAACCCCGTCGCCCCTCCCTGCGCCGTCCTCCTCGGCGGCGAGACCGTCGTCCATCTGAAGGGCAAGGGGAGGGGCGGGCGGAACCAGGAGATCGCCCTCGCGGCGGCGAAGGGCATAGCAGGGTTGCCTCGAACGGCGGTGCTCTCCGTCGGCTCCGACGGGACGGACGGCCCCACGGATGCCGCGGGCGGCATTGTGGATGGGGAAACGGCCCGTCTGCTCGCCGGCGCGGGGGTTGACCTTGAAAAATCTCTGGCGGACAACGACTCCTACCACGCCCGTGCGGCGGGCTCGTCATGACAGGGCCCACCGGGACCAACGTAAACGACCTCATGCTCCTGCTCTGCCGGTAGCGACCGGAGCGCCGGGGCGTCTCCAATCTCCTCAGCCTTTTGCACACTCCGTAACCGCCGTTCTCCTCTTGACAGGATATTTTTTTCGTTCTATTCTTGTGGTATACCAGTTGCACAGGGTGGTATACCATGAAGAACAAGCTCGCTTCAGGCGTATACGAGAGAATTAAAAAGGGGATACTCTCCCTCGAATTTCCCCCGGATTCCACCCTTCAGGAGCGCGCTCTGGCCGAAGAGCTCTCCGTCAGCCGGACGCCCGTCCGTGAGGCTGTGCAGCGTCTTTCCCAGGAGGGGTGGCTCCGTGTCAATTCGAGAAAGAATATCCAGGTCCGCTCCGTGTCCACCTCCGATCTTCGGGAGGTCTTCCAGGTCCGGTGTCTCCTCGAGGGGCACGCCCTGGATCTGCTTCTGAACACGGGGCTCTACCGCGAGACGGGCCGGAGGATGGGGTCCATCGCTCTGGAGATGGAGGGGGCCAGAGGCAGCCTCTTCTCCTTCATCACCACGGACCAGTCCTTCCACTCAGTGCTCTTCCACGTCCTCGGCAACTCGCGCCTCCGCACCTTCTGGCACGCCGTCAGCGAGGAGATGATCTGGCTCGGTATGCTCGCCATGAACGAGAAACGGTACGACGACGTGTTGTCGGAGCACGGCAAGATCGTGGAGGCGGTGCGGGAGGGGCGGAAGAAGGCGGCAAAACAGGCTCTGCAGGAGCACCTTGACAGCACGGAGAACATTCTTCTCCGAAAGCTCGACGGTATGGCGTTCGAATCTGAAAGGGGGAGTTGAAAGGTCATGCGGATGGAGTCGGTTGTGGTGAGAAAGGACGGGACCTCCCACAGGGTCGCCCTGTCGTGGGATGCCTGCGTTGCGGCGGGCTACACGGGGCGGGATCAGAAGAGCGTCCTGGCCCACGTGGAGGAGCTTCGGCGCATCGGCGTCCCGGCACCGAGCCAGGTGCCGTCGATGTACTGGATAGAGCCCGAGCGGGTCGCCCCTGCCCGGATGCTCTGGGTTGTGGGCGAGGGGACCTCGGGCGAGGCGGAGGTCTTCCTCGCGCGGTGCAAAGAGAACGGCCTGTTCGTCACGGTGGCCAGCGACCATACGGACAGGGCGCTCGAGACGGTGTCCGTGGCCAAGGCCAAGCAGATCAGCTCGAAGGTCGTGGGGTCCATGTTCTGGTCGGTGTCCGAAATCCGGGACCACTGGGACGCCATCGAGCTGCGCATGTGGGTGGACGGCACCCTCTATCAGGAGGGGACCCTGGGCAAGATGCTCCCCCCCGAAAAGCTCTTCGAGCTGGCCCGCGCCGACTCGCCCGTGCCGGCCGGCCGCATCGCCCTCTTCAGCGGGACGCTGCCGATCCTGGCCGAGGGCTTCATCTACGGGACGGAGCACGTGCTCTCCCTGAAGGACCCCGTCCTGAACCGGGAAATTCGACACGAGTACACCGTCCGGATCCTTCCGGACCGGAACTGAGGTGATCGGAATGAAGATGCGGGTTGCCGTCCTCCAGCTGGACATCGCCCTGGGGGACAAGAAGAAGAACTACGAGAACATCGAGCGGTGGATGGCCGCAACCCATACGCCGTCGGACCTCCCCACGGCCGTTGTGCTGCCTGAGCTCTGGAACACGGGCTATGCCCTCTCGCGGGCGAAGGAGCTGGCGGACCCCGAAGGGCACGACGCGCAGGCCTTCCTCGGCGGCCTCGCCAAGAAGTACGGCGTCTGGTTCGTCGGCGGCACGGTCCTCGTCTCCACAGGGTCCGGCTTCGCGAACCGCGCCCAGGTGATCGACCCGAAGGGGAACCTCGTGGGGCACTACGACAAGGTGCACCTGATCCGCCTCATGGAGGAGGAGAAGTACTTCACCGCCGGACGACAGGACCTTCGCTTCGATCTCGAGGGCGTACAGGCCGGCGTGGTCATCTGCTACGATATCCGGTTCTGCGAGTGGCTCAGGAGCTACGCGCTCCAGGGCACGGAGGTCCTCTTCGTGAGCGCCCAGTGGCCCACGGCCCGGGCGGACCACTGGCGAGCCCTGCTCATGGCCAGGGCCATCGAGAATCAGATGTACGTCGTGGCCTGCAACCGGTGCGGCACATCGGGGGATACCCACTTCGGCGGAGGGTCCATGGTCCTCGGGCCGAAGGGCGAGGTGCTGTTCGAGGGCGGCAACGGCGAAGAGGCCGGCTACGTCGTCATCGACACCGATGAAGTGACCAGGACCAGGCAGTTTCTCACCGTCTTCAAGGACAGAGTCCCTGAAGTCTATAAAAAACTCGTGTAAGCAGGAGGGAAGATAATGAAGAAGAGTACGTGGATCCTTTCGATCGTGGCTGTCTGCGCAGTATTTCTGGCCGGGGCTGCTTTTGCGGCGCCCATAAACATCAAGTTCGGCCACTCGGGAAGCCTGGAGCACCAGTACCACATCGGGGCCGAGCACTTCAAGAAGCTCGTGGAGGAGAAGTCCGGCGGCGAGCTTCAGGTCACCATATTCCCCCAGGGGCAGCTCGGCGGCGAGCGCGACCTGGCTGAGGGCGTCCGGATGGGCACCATCGAGATCGGCAGCGCCAGCCCCGGCAACATGTCCGGCTTCGCGCCCGAGCTCGAGCTCTTCGGCGTACCCTTCCTGTTCCAGACGAAAAAGCAGGTCTACACGGCTTTGGACGGTGAAGTGGGCGAGTACTTCAACAAGCTCCTCCTCGACAAGGGGTTCGTGAACTTCGCTTTCTGGGAGGTCGGCTTCCGAAATATGTCGAACAACCTTCGTCCCGTCAAGACCCCCGACGACATGAAGGGGCTCAAGATCCGGGTTCAGGAGTCCAAGATCAAGGTGGAGCTCATGAAGAGCCTCGGCGCCATCCCCACGCCCATCCCCTTCGGCGAGCTCTATTCGGCGCTGCAGCAGAAGGTGGTGGACGGCCAGGAGAACCCCATCGCCACCATCTACTCCATGAAGTTCTACGAGGTCCAGAAGTACGTCTCCCTGACGGGGCACACCTACGAGCCAGCCCTGGTCTTCGCCAACCCGAAATGGTTCAACGCCCTCTCCCCCGAACATCAGAAGATCCTGAGAGAGGCCGGCCAGGAGACCGCCGTCTACCAGAGAGCCAGACTGGCCGAGCTGGATGCGGAACGGCTTGACATCATGAGGAAGGCCGGGGTCGAGGTCGAGGAGCATCCGGACATCAAAGCCTTTGCCGAAGCCACGAAGGACCTCTATAAGGTTCTCGGCGATGCGATTCCCATGGATATCATGGAGAAGGTGAAGAACATCCCCCTGGAATAGGAACGCGCGGAATACAAGCCGGGCCGCTTCGCCGGCCCGGCTTTCTCAGCACGAGAGAGGAGCGGGTACCGTGAAAACAGTACAGAAAATCTTCGCCCTTCTGGCGGGGACCTGTGTGGCGGGAGTCTTCGTCATCACTTTCGCCCAAGTGATCCAGCGCTATGTGTTCCAGCTCTCCATGCCGTGGGCGAACGACGTCATCCAGATCCTGTTCACCTATTCGGTCTTCCTCGGCATGGCCGTAGGGGTTTTCAACAAGTCCCACCTGAACGTGGACGTCCTGATCCAGGCCTTTCCGGAGAAGACGAAGCCGTGGTTTGCCCTGTTCAGCAACATCGTGATCCTCGTTTTCCTGAGCGCCGTCCTTTTTTATTCCATCCGGTTTGTGACGGACAATATGGATCAGTACATGACCTACGTGCAGGTGCCCATGAGCCTGACCTATGCGGCTATCCCCGCCACCGTGTGCTTCATGCTCGTCTCCGTCGTCCTGGACCTGCTTCGGCAGTTGCGGGGATTCGCGGGCGGCGGAACGCCCCAGGAAGGTCGGTGATTCGGCGATGCTGTGGATCGTAGCTCTTTTCGGCGTCTTCCTGTTGGGGGTCCCCATCGCCTTCGGCCTGGGCATCATCAGCCTCGTTGGGCTTGTGGGGACGCAGCTTCCCCTTCAGGTCGTCGTCCAGCAGATGTACGGCGGGGTGAGCAACTTCGCCTTCATCGCCATCCCCCTCTTCATCCTGGCGGGCAACCTCATGGCCGTCGGGGGGATCTCCCGGCGGATCACCGATTTCTCCGAAGCCCTCGTCGGACACTGGCCGGGCGGACTGGGCATGGTGGTCATCGTGTCCTCCATGATCTTCGCCGCGGTGACCGGCTCGGCCATAGCGGCGGCGGCGGCCATAGGCGCCCTCCTCATCCAGCCCATGCTCGACAAGGGGTATTCGAAGAACTACGCAGCCGCGCTGGTTGCCACGTCGGGGTCCATAGGCCCCATCATCCCTCCGAGCATCCCGTTGGTGGTCTACGGCGTCATCGTGGGGAGCTCCATTGCGAAGCTCTTCATGGGCGGAGTCATTCCAGGGCTTCTGATGGGCCTTTCCCTGATGATCGCGAACTGGATGATCAGCAAAAAACGTGGGTATATAGGGCGCCCCGTTAAGGCCTCCTTCAAGGAGGTCCGGCAGGGTTTCATGGATGCGATCCTTGCCCTGCTGATGCCGCTTATCATCGTCGGCGGCATCATCCTTGGGATCTTCACCCCGACGGAGTCCGCCGCCATCGCGGTAGCCTATGCGCTCCTCCTGGGAGGCATCGTGTACCGCGAACTGACGTGGAAATCCATCAAGAGCGCATTCATCGACGCAGCCATCACCACCGGCGTCATCCTGACGGTGCTGATGACGGCACGGCTCTTCATCTGGTTCATGACCGTCAAGATGATCCCCCAGACCGTGGCCCAGGCGCTGCTCCAGGTCGTGCACTCCCAGTGGGGGGCCCTCATGGTGGTGAACATCATCCTGCTCATCGCGGGGACCTTCATTGACACCACGAGCGCCATCACCATCTTCGTGCCCCTCTTCCTGCCCCTGGTGAAGGCCTTCAACATCGACCTGATTCATTTCGGCCTCGTGGTCGCGGTGAACCTCACCATCGGCATGTGCACTCCTCCGTTGGGAGTCTGTCTCTTCGTCACCTGCGGCATCGCCAACACGACCCTCCGGGAGATGTTCTACGATCTCGTGCTGCTTCTCATCCCCCTGCTGGTCGTCCTGTTCATGATCACGTACATCCCGGGGCTGGTGACGTGGGTGCCCAACTACCTCGGCTTGTGAGGAAAAATATCAGCAAAGGAGCGATTGCACCATGGCGAAACAGACCATCGAGTTCAGCGACACCCTCCTGATGGGGGAGTGGCGGCAGGTCAAGGGGGCTCCCGTGGGCATCTCCGAGAAGATCCTGTCCCGCGACCCCGAGACGGGCAACCTGACGCGCCTCGTCCGGTTCGCGCCGGGCGTCCAGATCCCGGCGGTGCAGATCCACGACTTCTGCGAGGAGGTCTACATCCTCGAGGGGTACATGATCGACACGGGGAAGAAGCTGACCGCCCCGGCGGGGTATTACGCCTGCCGCCCCGTGGGCATGGTGCACGGGCCCTACGACATCCCCGTGACGTGCCTGTGCTTCGAGAGCCGCTATCAGGACCCGGAGAAACCGAAGGACCCGAACTGCTCTCTGCTGAAATAGGCGAAGCCTCGCGGCGTCGTGTCGCCGCTCCGTTCCGGGGGCGTCGGCGCGATCAGGAACCGAATCGGGGGCCCGGCGTACAATGCCGGGCCCCCGGTGTCCTTCTCCTCCCCCTGCGGGGTATAATGGTCGTCATGGCTTCCAGCGAGAGGAGGAGACCGCCAAGTGGCACGGAAACGATATGTCCACGAGCTTGAACTGCGCCCCTTTGCGCCCGGTGACTACGACGATCTTCGCCGGGTCATGAACGCCGCCTACCCGAAGATGGGCGGGGCGTGGACCAGAGCCCAGTACGATGCCATGCTCGCCCGTTTCCCCGAAGGGCAGCTCTGCGTCGAGGACAAGGGCAGGGTCGTGGCGGGGGCTCTGTCCCTGATCATCGACTACTCCCGCTACGGTGACCGGCACACCTACAAGGACATCGTGGGGGACGGCGATCTGAAGAACCACGACCCCGACGGGGACTACCTCTACGGCATCGATATCTTCGTCGCCCCGGAGTACCGTGAGAAGCGCCTGGGCCGTCGGCTCTACGACGCCCGGAAGGAGCTGTGCGAGCGGCTGAACCTGAAGGGCATCATCATCGGCGGCCGCATCCCGGGCTATGACAGCTGGGCCGACAAAAAGTCGCCCCAGCAGTACATCCGGATGGTGAGCAGCCGGGAGATCACCGACCCCGTGCTCACCTTCCAGATGAGCAACGACTTCCACTACAAGAGGCTCGTGGAGGACTACTGGCCCGAGGACTACAGCTCCAGGGGGCACGGCGTGGTGCTCGAGTGGAACAACATCTACTATGAGGAGAAACGGCGCCTCATCTCCAAGGTGAAGAGCTCCATGCGCCTCGGCGTGGTGCAGTGGCAGATGCGGAGCTTCGACTCCTTCGAGGACTTCCTCCAGCAGGTGGAGTTCTTCGTGGACACCCAGGCGGGGTACAACGCGGACCTCATGCTCTTTCCCGAGCTCTTCAACGCCCCCCTCCTCGCCCGGTACGACCAGGAGGACCCCGGCGAGGCCATGCGCTCCCTCGCGGGGTACACGGCGGACCTGCGGAACAACCTCGTGGAGATGGCCGTGTCGTACAACATCAACATCGTCTCGGGAAGCGTCCCCGAGATGCGGAACAACAAGCTCTACAACGTGTCCTTCCTCTGCCGGAGGGACGGAACCTGGGACAGACAGTACAAGCTGCACATCACGCCCGACGAGCACCGTTACTGGGGGCTTCAGGGCGGACAGGAGCTCCAGGTGTTCCAGACGGATGTGGGCAAGGTCGGCATCCTCATCTGCTACGACGTGGAGTTCCCGGAGCTCTCCCGCTACCTCGCCATCAAGGGCATGGACATCCTCCTGGTGCCCTTCTGGACGGACACCAAGAACGCCTACCTCAGGGTCCGCCGATGCGCCCAGGCGCGGGCCATAGAGAACGAATGCTACGTGGCCATCGCCGGGAGCGTGGGCAACATCCCCAAGGTGGAGAACATGGACATCCAGTACGCCCAGTCGGCCATCTTCACGCCGTCGGACTTCGCCTTCCCTCACGACGCCGTCACGGCGGAGGCCACCCCCAACACGGAGATGGCCCTCGTGGCGGACCTGGATCTGGAGCTTCTGAAGGAGCTGCGCCTCCAGGGAAGCGTCCGGAACCTCCATAGCCGCAGGACGGACCTGTACTGGATCGACTGGCTCAAGGAGGAGGGTGCGCGGTAAAGGCCCCCTGCACCGGGACGGATGGGAGTCGGAGGACGGGGAGGTCTCGCGCCCTGCCACAGAGACAAACAAGCCCACCGATGAAACCGGTGGGTTTGTGCGTATCTTCTATTCTGTCGGGGAGCGCCGCCCCGTTCAGGCCTCCACGCCGAGCCAGCGCTTGGCGGCCCATCCGATGAGGAAGGAGATGAGGGCCACGCCGAAGCTGATGGCGATCATGCCGAAGAAGGCCGGCCTGAAGGGCTTCTTGTGGACCACGGAGACGAAGAACGTGAAGACGAAGATGATGGTCGCAGCGCCCACGAGGCAGAAGAAGAGGGCCGTCAGAGGGCTCCGGACGACGAAGTAGGGGAGGAGCAGAACGACCACGGTGATCAGGTAGGCGATGCCCGTATAGACGGAGGCCTTCAGGGGGTGGTTCTCGCCGCCCTCCGCCTTGTTGGACAGGTACTCCGAGGCGGCCATGGAGAGGGTGGCGGCGATGCCCGTGATGAGCCCCGCGAGGCCGACGGTCCGGGTGTCCCCCAGGGCCAGGGTGAAGCCGGCCAGAGCGCCGGTGAGCTCCACGAGGGCGTCGTTGAGCCCCAGGACCATGGAGCCGATGTACCGGAGGCGCTCCTCGTCGATCATGGCGATGAGGCGCGCCTCGTGCTCCTCCTCCTGCTCCTGGATCCATTGGGCTTCGGGGATGCGCCCCTTGAGCTCCTCGTAGACATGCTGGGTCTGCTTCTCGGCCCCTTCGAGGAGGTTGACCACGAAGGTCAGGCCGAAAAGGGCGCCCAGAAGCAGGAAGAACCAGACCTTGAAGCGGTTGGGCTCCACGGTCCGGTTCGTGTATTTGCTCCAGATGCGTGCGTGCTTCTCCTCCTCGGCGGCGATTCGGGCGAGCACCCTGCCGTTTTCGCCCGGCGTGCGCGCCCCCAATCGGGCGTAGATGACCGCATCGGTGGACTCATTCCTCTGCATGTCGCGGAGGATCTTGAGGGTCTCCTCGGGCAGTTCGGCCGTCCGTGGCGGTACCGTCACGGCATCCTCACTCCGTCCCGGACCGGCTGCCGAGGTGCTCGGCGAAGAACCGCTCCATGGCGCGGTAGAAGTCGAAGCGGTTCTCCTCGTTGTGGAAGCCGTGCCCCTCGTTCTCCTTCACCATGTACTCCACGTCGATGCCCCGTTTTCTGAGGGCCTCCACGATCTGGTCGGACTCGGCCTTCTTCACCCTCGGGTCGTTGGCCCCCTGCGCAACGAACAGCGGGGCCCGTATCTTGTCTGCATGGAAGACGGGAGAGACGGCGCGGAGCAGCTCTTTGTCCTTGACGGGGTCGCCGATCTGCTCGTACATCATCTGGCGCCCCAGCTCCCAGTAGGGGGGCAGGGTCTCGAGAAGAGTGAAGATGTTCGAGACGCCCACGTAGTCCACCCCGCAGGCGTAGAGGTCGGGGGTGAAGGCCAGGCCGGCCAGCACGGCGTACCCGCCGTAGGAGGCGCCGTAGATGCCGATCCGCTTCGGGTCGGCGATGCCCTGGTCGATGAGCCACTGAACGCCGTCGGTGATGTCGTCCTGCATGGCCCGTCCCCACTGCTTGAAGCCCGCCTCCCAGAAGGCCCGGCCGTACCCAGTGGAGCTGCGGAAGTTCATCTGCAGGACGGCGAGCCCGCGGTTGGCCAAGAACTGGACCTCCGGGTTGTACCCCCAGGAGTCCCTTCCCCAGGGGCCGCCGTGGGGGTTGATCACCACGGGCAGATTTTTCGCCTCGCGCACGCCCGGCGGCAGGGTGAGGTACCCGTGGATCGTCAGACCGTCGCGAGCCTGGTAGGCGACCGGTTTCATGAAGCCCATCTTCTCCGTGGGCAGCCAGGGGGAGAGGGACGCCAGCTTCCGGAACTCCTTCGACCCGAGGTCGTAAAAGTAGTAGGCCCCCCGCGTCCGGTCATGGCCGGCCCAGGCGAGGACCTTGTCCTCCTCCTTGTTCATGGAGACCACGGCGACCTGAAAACCGGGCAGCCGGGACTCCAGCTCCTTTTGCAGCTCCCCCCGCTCTTCGTCGAAGAAGTGGTAGTGGACCCGATCCGTCTCGTACGCCGTCCCGGTAACGATCTTTCGCTTCTTCGAGTAGAAGAGGGACTGGACGTCCACGTCGGGGTGTTCGAAGATGAGCTCCTCGTTCTTCGCCGTCGCCGGATCGAAGAGGAAGATGGCCTGCTTGTCCCGCCCGAGGTTGGACGAGACGTAGAGCTTTTTGTTGTCCGGGGTGAAGTAGAGCGGAATGACGGACTCGCGGAAGTTCGTCGTCAGGAGCGTCCGGAAGGGCTGGTCCTCCCGGTCGCGGTAGAGCAGAGAGCTGTTCACGCCGTCGGATTTGATGGCCACCCGGAGTTTCCCGTCGTGGTCCGTCATCCACCCCGCGATGTCCCCCGGGTTCTCCTCGATGAGGGCTAGGGCGCCCGTCACGATGTTCAGGCGGTATACGTCGAAAAGACGAGGGTCCCGCCGGTTCAGGCCGATCATGATTTCGTCGTCCCGCTCTTCGAGGCGGTCGATGATGGACGCCCGGACGCCGTCGAAGGGCGTGAGCTCCCTCTCTCCCGTGCCGTCGGCGTTCACCGAGAAGAGGTGGTAGTTCTCGTCGCCCCCCTTGTCCCGGAGGTAGACGAGGCGCCCCTCTCCCGACCAGAAGTAGGCCGGGATATCCCGGTCCGTGGACGAGGTGACGCGGACCTCTTCGTCGCTCCCGATCCTCTGCACGAAGATGTTCATCCTGCTCTCCCAGGGCTTCAGGAAGGACAGGAGGTCGCCCGAGGGCGAGAGCTGGAAGGCGCTCTTCTCCGGGTTCCGGAAGAAGTCCTCCATGGGGATGATGTCGCTGGCTTCGGAGGTCGGCGGCACCATCAGCGCGAGGATGACGAGCATCCCCAGTACGTACGATGTCTTCATAGTCTATTCCCCCATTATTTTGACGACGACGCGTTTTCTCCGCCGGCCGTCGAATTCTGCGTAAAAGCACTGTTCCCAAGGGCCGAGGTCGAGGCGCCCCTCCGTGATCGGGAGGATGGCCTGATGATGGACGAGGATTCGTTTGAGGTGCGCGTCGCCGTTGTCCTCGCCCGTCCTGTGGTGCTCGTAGGACGGGTCCGCCGGTGCGACCCGCTCGATCCACCCCATGATGTCGCGATGAAGCCCCTGCTCATCGTCGTTCACGATGATGCCGGCGGTGATGTGCATGGCCGACACGAGCATCAGCCCCTCCCGAACGCCGCTTTTCCCCAGAATCGCCTCCAGGGACGGGGTGATCCGGATCAGGTCCCGGCGCTTGTCCGTGTTGAACCAGAGATACTCCGTGTAAGTCGTCACAGTCGTCCCTCCCGGCGAATTTCGCACTTTCGCGTTCTTTATGCTATACCATAGAAACGGCGATTCTGCACCCGTTCTTTTGCAGAACCCGGGGAGGACGATCATGAACGGACCGGAACGGAGAAGGGCCATCCTTCGGCTGCTCGCCGAGGAGGACGCCCCGGTGAAGGGCGGAACGCTGGCGGACGCCTTCGAGGTGAGCCGCCAGGCCATCGTGCAGGATGTGGCAATCCTTCGGGCGGAAGGGGAGCGGGTCATGGCCACGCCCCAGGGGTACGTGCTGCTCGGCCCCAAGGAGACGAGCCTCGTCCGGACGGTGGTCACGCGCCACGGCACGGACCGGCAGATGGAGGAGGAGCTGCTCGTCATGGTGCGCTCCGGCGCCACGGTGCTGAAGGTCATCGTGGAGCACCCCCTCTACGGCGAGATCACCGGGAATCTCATGCTGTCCACGGAGAGCGACGTGGACTATTTCATGGAGAAGGTTCGGACGGAGGGCGGGAAACCTCTCTCCTCCCTGACGGACGGGGTGCACCTCCACACTCTGGAGCTCCCCGACGAGGCGGCCTGGGAGACGGTCCTCCGCGGATTGAGGGACCTGGGGTACTTGCTGGACGAACGGTAGGAGCGTATACTTTACATCTGTCATATTCTCTGTAAAGGAGCGATGCCCATCATGGCGTCCAAGGGTTCCGGCGTACGTGACTACCTCATCCGTGTCTCCAACGGCATGGCCCTCGGCCTGTTCTCCTCCCTCATCATCGGGCTCATCCTCCGTCAGACGGGGCAGCTGCTGGGCATCCCGTCCGTGGAGCTCTTCGGCCGCGTGGCTCAAGTCCTCATGGGACCGGCCATAGGGGCCGGCGTTGCCTTCGCCGTGGGCGCTCCGCCCCTCGGGATCTTTTCATCCCTTGCCGCAGGGGCCATAGGAGCGGGGTCCGTCACCTTCGCGGGAGGAGCGGCGTCTCTCGCCATCGGCGAGCCCGTGGGCGCCTTCGTGGCGGCATGGGTGGGCTCGGAGTTCTCCCGGATGATCGCCGGCAAGACGGGCGTGGACATCATCGCGGTCCCGGCGGGGACCATCGTCCTCGGAGGATTCGTCGGCATCCTGGCCGGGCCCCCGATCGCCGGGATGATGACCTGGCTCGGCGAGGGGCTGAACCTGGCGACGACCCTGCACCCCTTCCCCATGGGCATCATCCTCTCGGTGGTGATGGGCCTCGTCCTGACGCTCCCCATCAGCAGCGCGGCGCTCTCAATCGCCCTGGGGCTCTCGGGCCTCGCGGCGGGGGCCGCCGTCGTGGGGTGCTGCTGTCAGATGGTGGGCTTCGCCGTGTCGAGCTATCGGGAGAACGGCGTGGGCGGCCTGATCGCTCAGGGCATCGGGACGTCCATGATCCAGATCCCGAACATCATCCGGAATCCCTGGATCTGGGTGCCGCCCACGGCGGCCTCGGCCATCCTCGGGCCTCTGTCCACCATGGTCTTCAGGATGGAGAACAGCCGCGTCGGGGCGGGGATGGGGACCAGCGGCCTCGTGGGACAGGTCTCGGCCCTCGAGGTCATGGGGTCCGCCGCCTGGCCCGGGATCATCGTGCTGCACATTCTGCTCCCCGCCGCGCTCTCCCTGCTCTTCTCCGAGCTTCTGCGGAAATCCGGCCACATCAAGTCCGGGGACATGAAGCTGTAGAAAGAGCGGAGGGGAGGTCAGCTCTCGGTCTTGCCGCCGACGATCCCCCGGGAACGGATCTCCAGGCCGTCGGAATAGGCTCTCAGGGCTTCGGTGAGGAAGTCGAGATGGGCCTCCCCCTCGCCGAAGCCGACCCCCTGGGGGAGGTAGGACGCGTAGAGCGCCGACGTCGTGCCGTCCGTCGTCATGGTCCTTCCGTCGGGGCCGGAGAGCACGCTCGACACGATGCCGTCGGAATCCCTCATGTACATGTCCCCCGTCTTGAGCCTCTGCTCTCCGCCGCCGAGGGCCTCGTACTCCTCGCCCCCCTCGGCCGAATCGAGGATCACCGGCCCCCGGACTTGCTG
Source organism: uncultured Synergistales bacterium (assembly GCA_937897575.1). Classification (GTDB taxonomy): domain Bacteria; phylum Synergistota; class Synergistia; order Synergistales; family Aminobacteriaceae; genus CALCQG01. The sequence continues at coordinate 18,491 of CALCQG010000143.1, forward strand.
GAGGTCGTGCACGGCGGTGAGCAGAAAGGTCCTCATCTCGGAGAGAAACATGACGCGGACGAGCGGGGGCGTCCGGGGAAAGGGGCGCCCCTCGAGGACGAGGGAGCGGAACTGAAGAAAGACGTGGTAGGTCTTCCTGAACTTTTTATAGTACCGCTCGTAGGCCAGGAATACGGGCAGGGCGCGGAGCTCCCCCCGCGAACGGGAGGAGTGGGCGGCCCGGATCTCCTTCAGGGTCGCCTCCTGAAATTCCAGAAGGCGGGATTCCCTTCCCGTCCCCGGAGGGACGAAGGCCTCCAGCCAGGCGCCCGCCGCCTCCGGGTGCTCCTGTCTCCATCTTTCGGAGACCGTCAGAAGCTCTGCCATGGAGTATTCCCTCTTTCGTCCGGATCTTTCCCTTCCCCGTCGGTGTCCGAGGAGCTTTACGAGAGCGCGAGAACCCGCCGGGCCACCTCGAAGTAGAGCAGCAAGCCGAGGACGTCCACCACCGTCGTGATGAAGGGGCCGGACATGACGGCGGGGTCGATCTTCATCTTTTCCGCGATGAAGGGCAGCAGGGCGCCGATCACGCTGCCCGTGACGACCACGGCGGTGACGGAGACCCCCACCACGAAGACGACCCCCACGCCCGTCCCCATGAACCAGGCCCTGAGGGCGCCGAAGGCGGCCAGCACGACGCCGATCATGAGCCCCGCCGCGGCCTCCCTGCCGAGGACCCGCAGAAGGTTCTTCGTCTGCACGGTCCCCACGGTGAGCCCCCGTATCACGAGGGTCGACGCCTGGGTCCCCGTGTTCCCTCCGGTGTCGATGAGCATGGGGATGAAGTACGCCAGAGCGACGACGCTCTCCAGGGCAAAAGTATATCGCTTCAGGATAAAGGAGGAGATGAACTGGGTCACGATGCACACGAGCAGCCAGGGGAGCCTCTTGCCCACGGCGAAGGTGATGCTGGTGTCCAGGTAGTCGTCCTGGAGGGGCTGGATGCCCGCCATGCGCTCGAAGTCCTCCGTGGCCTCCTCCTCGACGATGTCGAGGACGTCGTCGAAGGTGAGGATCCCCACGAGGCGCCCCTCCAGGTCCACCACGGGCAGGGACTGAAGGTCGTACTTCGACATGGTCTGGGCGGCCTCCTCCTGGTCGGTGGAGGTCTCCACGAAGATGGGCTGTTCGTCCATGAGCTCCTGCACTGGGGTCTCCGGTGCGGCGAGGATGAGGTCCTCCAGATGGAGGGTCCCCTTGAGCCTCCTGTCGGGGCTCACCACGAAGGTGGTGTAGATGGTCTCCTTCTTCGCCGCGGTCCGACGGATCCTGGTGAGCGCCTCCTCGGCCGTCATGGACTCCTTGAGATCGATGAACTCCGGGGTCATCACCCTCCCCGCCGAGTCGGCGGGGTAGTTCATGAGGGTGTTCGCCAGTCGCCGCTCTTCGGGGGAGAGGTGGGCGAGGAGCTTTTTCACGGTTTTCGCTGGGAGCTCCTCGAAGAGGGCCGTCCGGTCGTCGTCGGACATCTCCTCGATGATGGACGCCGTCTCCACGTCCGTGAAGCTCTGAAGAAGCTCCTCCCGCTCCTGCCCCTCGAGGAACTCGAAGACCTCGATGGCCAGGTCCTTGGGGAGCAGGCGGAAGAGGAAGGCCCGCTCGGCCTGGGGCTTGTCGGACACAATTTCGGCGACGTCCGCCGGCTCCATGGCCGCGAGAAGGCTCTTCAGCTCCTTGAAGCGCCTGTTCTGGAAAAGATCCTCCACCTGGACAAGAACTTCGTCCCTGATGTGCTCCATAATGTCCCCTCCTTCGACCCAGGACGCAGGGGCAACCCCGCGAGCGGCGGCTCACCGGGTCCTGAGACGGATTTTCATTGCGTTTTTCGGTTTGGAACGTGAAAAACCCGGCAAACGCCGGGAGGAGGGGGAGAAACGATCCTGCCTTGTCCGACGCCTACCGTGCTCCTATGATCCTGTCCATCCTTTGAGGCCCACTGTCCATGTGGTCATCCCCTTGTCACGAAAACACGGAATATGAAACACCATAAAAGTACCATGAAACGGCCGTACTGTCGAGGAAAAACCCGATCTCCAGCCGATAAAGGGGCCTCATCGGGCGAGGCCGACTTTCGCTCGCTGCACGGCGATGGTCCTCCGTCTGCATCATGCGCCGCCGAGGCGCCTTCCGGTGGCCGCCTCTATTTGATATGATACGGCCAACGCGCTGCGGCGCGTACTTCACCCAACGGAGGATATGATGAAGAAAACCTATGTTCGATGTGTCATACAGGGGCGCACCGTGACGGGCTTGATGGACGAGGGGACGGTCTACGCCCTGGAGGGGTGTCTCTTCGACGACCCGAAGCGGGGCGCGGCCGTCGGCTCCGTCGACCAGATCGAGCGGTGGCTCCCCCCCACGGACCCGACGAAGGTCGTGGCCGTGGGTCTGAACTACCGGGACCACGCCGAAGAGGTCAAGCTCCCCATCCCGTCGGAGCCCCTCATCTTCCTGAAGCCCTCCACGACTGTGGTGGGGCACGGCGACGACGTCCTCTACCCCGACATGTCCAAACGGGTGGACTACGAGGCGGAGCTCGCCGTAGTCATCGGGAAGAGGTGCAGCGGCGTCTCCCCCGAAAGGGCTCTCGACTACGTGCTGGGGTACACCTGTGCCAACGACGTGACGGCCAGGGACCTTCAGGGACGGGACGGCCAGTGGACCCGGGCGAAGTCCTTCGACACCTTCTGCCCTCTGGGGCCCGTCCTCGTGACGGGCATCGACGCCTCGGACCTGGAGGTGACGATGCTCCACAACGGCAAAGTGGTGCAGCACTCCCGAACCGGCCAGTTCATATTCCCGGTGGACGTCCTGGTGAGCCACATCTCCCGCGTCATGACGCTGCTCCCCGGGGACGTGATCATCACGGGAACCCCCTCGGGGATCGCCCCCGTGCGGCGAGGGGACCTCATGGAGGTGGAGATAGAGAACGTCGGCCGTCTTTCGAACAGAATCCGGTGACGGAAGGGGGGAGAAGCACGTCCTCCCCCTGCGCACCCAGTACAAGACGGCCCCTCTGTGTCCCATAGGGAGGCCAAGGATCCGTATCCGCGCGAGCGGGAGCTTCGACGTGGCTGGAAAGAAGGGCTCCCTCATGTTCAGGTACATCCCGCCTTGGCCTCAGGTTGGGGTCAAGATCGTCTTGCACCCGTCACGGCGACGGGGTACGGCCATCCGTCGTCCCGGCCGTCACTGGACCCCAGAGACGGAGCGTCACTGCAGTTTCTTCATCCTCAGGGCCGACGGGCAGAGCGCAAGGCCGCCGCGGGAGGTGCACCGCAGCTCTTCGGGGAGCATCCGGCCGACGGAGTCCACGGCCTGGGGGATCTCGTCCAGCAGGATGCGGTCCGGGTGGAACACCTCAATATCAT
>CALCQG010000144.1 GCA_937897575.1 uncultured Synergistales bacterium
GCCGCCCCGAGTGGATCGAGGCGGCCGAGGGCGCCGCCGCCTTCGTCGCACGGTGCCTCGACGGGCCACAGGGGCTGATGCACCGGTACCGGGGGGGCACGGCGGGCATCCCGGCCTTCCTGGACGACTACGCCTTCCTCGCCTGGGGCCATGCCGAGCTCGGAAGGGCCTCGGGCGCGCATGAGCACGTCCGTCGGGCCGCCGGTCTTCTCGACAGCCTCGAGTTGGAGTTCAGCGCCCCTTCGGGCGGCTTCTACCAGTCGCGCCCCGACGACCTGCTCTTCATGCGGCGCCGGGAGGCCTACGACGGCGCCATCCCCTCGGGCAACGCCGTGGCCATGGCGGCCATGGCGCTCCTGGCGGAGCAGGGCATGGAACGATACGCCGCCCTCGCCCGAAGGACGGGAGGGGCGTTCGCGGCGGACGTTGAGCGCGCGCCCTTGGGGCACACCCACCTGCTGGCCGTCGCCCTGACGCTCCCAGGCGACGGGAGAGGGTGGTGAACATGGCCGGTCTGCCCTACTGGAGCACGAATGTGGAGATGGAGGTGGCCTCCTGGCTGCCCCTGGGCATAGACTACGACCCCGTCTCGGTGAACGCGCACCATAGCCTGCGCCTCGGCCACGTGGCCGCACTGTCCATGGGGCTGGGCAGTGAGTTCTTCTGCCTGTCGAGCCTGATGAGCGGCACCGTGGGCAACCTGTTCCGGGACAGCATGTTCCTCCCGGGCATGCGGAACCGCGTCGGCCTCGGGTTCACCATGATCTTCGGCTACTCCGAGCCCATGGAGGACTTCCTGGCCGATCATCTCGACGGCCGGGAGGACGTGGAGGCGGGGGTGTCCTACTGCCGCCTCTGGGACCGGAGCGTCCCTCTGGACACCTTCAAGGTCATCGTCCTCGTGAGCGGCGACCCCTTCTTCTCCGAGGACCGCTTTCTCGAGGAGCTGGAGAAGGGGCTCATGGAAAAAGCCCCCGTGCGGGAGAACGTCTCCTACTTCGCCGAACGGTTCGGCTACCGGCGCTGCTCCATCCCCTACGAGACGGACGACCCGGTGGGCCTCGAGATCAGCAAGCTCCTCTACGAGATGGAGTTCCGGGAGACGAGGCGGGCCGTCGGGCCGTCGCCGGAGGTCCCCTTCCCGCCCTTCGTCGGCCTCATGCTCTCCCTGTAAAGATGGTATAATATATACCCCTTTCGACGAAATTGCGTCGACGGAATGGTCTTTTATGGCCGTTCTCCGTTATGCTGCACCCTATGGAAAAAAAGGAGCCCGATGAGATGAACGACGACATGGACCAGGAACTGAAGGACGAGGTGCAGGGCGAACCGGCCTCGAAGGAGGGCGGTGTGACGGCGGAGCTCTCCAGGGAGGAGATCACGGAGTACGCGGGCAAGGTCCGGGAGCTCATCTCCGAGGGACAGGGCAAGGGCTTCGTCACCCAGAAGGACATCGAGCGGCACATCCCCGTGGAGAGCTGGAGCCCCGAGGTGCTCGACGACATGGTGAGCAACCTGATGGACCTGGGCATCGAGGTGGTGGAGGACGACCAGAAGGACCTGCCCAAGGCCGCCCCCGCCCCGACGGAGGACGACATGCTCGAGCCGCCCTCCCTGGACATGGAGCTCGGCAAACTGGACGACATCCCCCTGACGGACCCTGTTCGCATGTACCTTCGCGAGATCGGGAAGGTCCCTCTCCTCGACGCCGCCGAGGAGGTGGCGCTGGCCAAACGCGTGGAGGCCGGCGACGAGGTGGCCAAGAAGAAGATCGTGGACGCCAACCTCCGCCTCGTGGTGAGCATCGCGAAGAAGTACATCGGACGGGGGATGCTCTTCCTCGACCTGATCCAGGAGGGGAACCTGGGCCTCATCCGGGCCGTGGAGAAGTTCGACTACCGCAAGGGGTTCAAGTTCAGCACCTACGCCACCTGGTGGATCCGCCAGGCCATCACCCGGGCCA
>CALCQG010000145.1 GCA_937897575.1 uncultured Synergistales bacterium
AAGGGGTGACGATATGACAGGACGAGAAAGAGTGCTCCAGGCCCTGCGCTTCCAGGAGACGGACAGAGTGCCCTGGGTGCCCTTCACGGGAGCCCACGTGGCCCGGCTGGTGAACAGCGACGCCGAGACGATGCTGAAGAACGCCGATGTGCTCGTCGACGCCGTAGCCGCCTCGGCGGAACGGTACCTCGCCGACGGCGTCTGCTCGGCCTTCGACCTTCAGGCGGAGGCCGAGGCGCTGGGGTGCACCCTCACATGGTCCAAGAAGAACCCGCCCGCGGTGACGGGGCACGTGCTGGCCCAGGGCAAGACCCTGGACGACCTTCCCCCCTTCACCAGGGAGAGCGGCCGGCTCCCCATGTTCTTCGAGGCCACCAGGAAGCTCGTGGAGCGAGTCGGCCACGATACGGCCGTTTTCGCCCTCTGCTGCGGCCCCTTCACCCTGGCGCTCCACCTCAGGGGGTCCGCCTTCATCATGGACATGATGAAGAGGCCCGACGAGGCCCACAAGGTGCTCGCGTTCTGCGCCGAGATCATCCGGAGGATGGGCGAGTGGTACATGGAGACGGGGGCTCACGTGATCGCCGTGGTGGACCCCATGACGAGCCAGATCGCCCCGAAGCACTTCGAGGCCTTCGTGACCCCCTACGTGAAACCCGTCATCGACGAGGTTCGGGGCAAGGGAGGGATCGTGACCCTCTTCTGCTGCGGAAACGCCACGAAGAACATCGAGCTCATGATGCAGTGCGCCCCCGACGCCGTCGCCTTCGACGAACAGGTGGACCTCGCCTTCGTCCGGGACCTCGCCCACAAGTACAAGGTCTGCTTCGAGGGAAACATCCCCCTCACCACCACCCTGCTCTTCGGCTCGCCGAAGGAGTGCGTGGCCGACGTGAAGAATCGCATCGCGATCGGAGGGCGGCAGGGGTACATCCTCTCCCCCGGCTGCGACCTCCCCTACGACACGCCCTTCTACAACCTCGAGGCCGTGGGTCGGTACGCCGTCCTCGGCGAGGAGCCGTCGGACACCGCGGGCTTCCTCTCCCTCGAGGAGGCCCTCGCGCAGGCCTCCGAGTCCGGCGACGTGCTGGAAGTGTGCCTGACAATATCCTGCTGCAAAAGCATCCTCTGGTTGACGAT
>CALCQG010000146.1 GCA_937897575.1 uncultured Synergistales bacterium
GAGGATCAGATCGGCGCACAGGAGGGCCTGGGACGCCAGGGCGGCGTTTCGGCTGTGGCACGGGACCTCCACGACGCCCTGGACGAGGTCGCACACGGACCCCATGACGTTCTGAAGGACGATGGCTGCGGCGTCGCAGGCTTGTCCAGCCGTCCCGCCGCCCGCCTCCGTCACGGCGGCGGCGCCCATGGCCCCCGCCATGCCGATCTCCACCTGACACCCCGCCACCTCGGCGGCGAAGGTGCTCTCCGTGTCGTGCCCCCATCCGACTGCGCCGGCCGCCCAGAGGGCGAGGAGCACCTCCTCCCTCGACCGCCCCATGTCCTCGAGCAGCGTGGCCGCGACGCCCGGAAGGACGCCCGCCGAGCCGCCCGTCGGCGCGGCGCACACCACGCCCCCCGCCGAACTGGCGTGCATGGCCGCCAGGGCCCGTATGGCCGCCCGCGCATGAGGGCCGCCCGTGAAGAGCCGCCCCGACCGCTCGGCCTCATGGATCGACGCCGCCATGGGCCGGAGAAGCCGCATGGGCGGAAGGTCGTCGGACAGACCCAGCGCCACGGAACCCAGCATGACGTCCAGGTAGCCGTCCATGGCCCTCATCGTCTCGTCCTCGCTCATGCCCAGGAGCGCCGCCTCGCAGGCGAGCCCCGCCCGGCCGAGGGAGAGGCCTTCCGCGTAGGCGAAGGCGGCCAGCTCGTCCATGGACCGGCAGATCGCCCGCCCTTTGAGGGGGAACATGACCGGGTCGGACCGAAGGACCCTTCGGACGCCCTCGTGGCTTCGGAGCGAACGCACCATCGCCTCCGAAGGAGGGGTGGCCGAGGAGCCCCGGCACAGCGCCCCCTCGGGCCCGTCCGTCCGGGAGCTGCTTGCCATGCTCCTCTCCAGGAGCTCGAGGACTGCCGGTGCGGCGTCCCCGTCGCACTGGACGAGCACCTCGAAGGACTCGCCGGTGATGCGGACGGGGTAGCCGTCCAGGGAGGCGATCTCGAAGGAGCCGCCGCCCGTGGACCGGCTGTGCAGGACGATTTTCCCGCCGCGCTCGCCGGTGAGTTCGAGGAGGGCACTGTTGGGGTGGTCCGCCTCGGGGAAGGGGCGAGCTTCGAAGCGGATGTCGAGTCCCTCGCCCGGAGCCAGGCGGAGCGCATCCCCGAAATCGGAGTCCGTCAGTGACCGCCGCAGCAGCCCCGAGGCGAAGGCCAGGTCGCTTCTCTGGTCGTGATAGCAGACGGCCAGAGAGCTCGACGGGTGAAAGGCAATCGTCGCCGACCGGACATGGCCCCCGAGGAGATCGGCCGCCGTCCTGGCGATCCGCCAGGGACCGGCGGTGTGGGAGCTGGAGGGGCCTCGCATGACCGGCCCGACGACGTTGTTCAGGATGCTGACTCTTTTCATGGCGGCACCTCTCCCTTCGAAGGCCCCTGCGGGGCGCTTTCCCTGCCATTTTATTCTATGCCATGGGGCCGGTTCGCCACAACCGAGGAATGGATTTCGGACCGACGGGGTTCTTTTGCAACAGAACCGTTGCGCTGCCGAAAGGTTTCCGTACCACCGAAGCGCTATGGTCCCTCTGAGGGAGGGGTATCCTCACGGCCTGCACAGCTCTCCGTCACGGAACGGCCCGAAGGGAGGGGACGGGGTGAAGATCGCCATAGTCACGGACGCCTGGTACCCGCAGATCAACGGGGTGGTGAACACTCTCGTCCACACGGTGCGCTGTCTTCGCAGGCAAAACCACTCCGTTCAGGTGATCGCCCCCGAACAGTTCAGGACCATCCCCTGTCCCACGTACCCCGAGATCCACCTGGCCGTCGACGTCTGGACTGTCGGCAAGCGTCTGGAGCAACAGAGCCCCGATGCCGTCCACATCGCGACGGAGGGGCCCCTGGGCTTCGCCGCCAGACGGTGGTGTCTCGCCAGATCCTTTCCCTTCACCACGGCCTACATGACCCGTTTTCCCGAATATATCGCCATGCGCTTCGGCCTGCCGCCCGATCTTCTGACGGGGTGCTTCAGAAGATTCCACGGCCCATCGTCGGGCGTGATGGTCTCCACCGTCTCCCTGCGCGACGAACTGGCCAGTAAGGGGTTCCGCAACCTGAAACTCTGGTCCCGGGGGGTGGACACGGAGCTGTTCGCCCCCGGCTCAGCCGACGCCCTCGAGGCGCCCCGGCCGAGGTTTCTCTACGTCGGTCGGGTGGCGGTGGAGAAGAATATCGAGGCCTTCCTGAGGCTGGACCTCCCCGGGAGCAAGATTGTCACGGGGGCCGGCCCGTCTCTCGATCACCTCAGAGCCTCCTACCCCGACGCGCTCTTCACGGGAGCCAAAAGAGGGGAGGAGTTGGCCGCCATCTACGCGTCCTGCGACGTGTTCGTCTTCCCGAGCTGCACGGACACCTTCGGGGTCGTCATGCTCGAGGCGGCCGCCTGCGGCCTCCCCGTGGCCGCCTTCCCCGTGCAGGGGCCTCTGGATGTTGTCCGGAACGGAATGACGGGCGTGCTGGATCGGGACCTCGGAAGAGCCTGCATTGAGGCCCTCGCCATCGATAGCGAGGCGTGCAGGGCTCATGCGCTCTCCTTCTCCTGGGACGCCTGCACGGAGCAGTTTCTGGACAACCTGGCCCTGGAGGACGGTGCGGCAGTCCTCTGCGGCCGCCGGGCGAGTCAGGGCTCAGACGGAACGAGGACCGGCAGGGCCTCCTGCTTGTAATGGGCGGGGCACCCTTTTCCCTTGGTGAGGGCCGTGTATATCGTACCTTTAGCCTCGATCGGATGGTACTGCTCCGCGCTCCTCATGACGCGCACGCGTTTCGTGCGCTGGGGCAGATACCCCTTCGAACGCTCAGAATCCGAGGCGACGGCGTCGCGCAGGGGGACACTCCCTTTCAGCTCGAGACCAGATCGTCCGGAGGGCAGAGCGACGTATCACAGTAAGCCACCCTGTGCATTCCTCCCGGCACCGTTGACTGGAGAAGAGCGACGCAGTATACCTGTCTTGCAGTGGGAGAAGATGCAGCCGGCGCATGGTGTTATTCCGGACTTTGAGCAGGCCAGAGCCTCCAGGGATGTCTGCGAGAAGAGGCACATCGGGATGCTTCGGACAAGACACAACCCCGATCGGCCGGGCAGCCTGCTTCACTGTGTGGCCGTGCTGCGGAGGATAGTAACACTTCACAACCCCGTGCCGGAGCCGGGCAGGGCCGTCTCCACTCCGCCAGAGGCCGCTTTTTCCATCAGGTACTTGCAGCGATGGGAGGGCACGAAAAGCCGGAGTTCAGGGTGTTCTGTTCCGGAGCCGGGCGGGGGCGTTGTGCCGGATCCTGACGAGATGTGGACCGTTGAAGGTCTGTAACGGAAGGGTGGGATGGACATGATCGGAAAAAGTTTCTCTCCGGCCATACGGGTGATCATCCTGTTCGGCGTGATCAGCTTGCTGGGCGATATGGTCTACGAGAGCGCCCGCGGGGCCAACAGCCAATACTTCAACCTGCTGGGCGTCAGCGCGGCCCAGGTGGGGCTGGTTTTCGGCGTCGGCGAGTTCATCGGGTACTTCCTGCGCCTGCTGGCGGGCGTTGCGTCGGACAGGAGCGGCCGACACTGGCTCTTCATCTTTTCAGGATACGGCATGCTCCTCGCCGTGCCCTTCATGGGCTGGACGATGAACTGGAATATCCTCGTCGTGCTGATCCTCATGGAGCGGATCGGGAAAGCGCTGCGGAATCCGGCCAAGGACACGATCCTGTCCGGGGTGGCAGAAAATCAGGTCGGTACGGGGTTCGCCTTCGGCCTTCAGGAGGCGTTGGATCAGATCGGTGCCCTGCTCGGGCCCCTCATCTTCACGCTGGTCTTCTCGTTCACGAAACAGAACGGACTTCCCCAGTACCAGCTGGGGTACCGGCTGCTTTTCATCCCCTTCGTCCTTCTCATGCTCTTCGTGCTGTACTCCCACCGCACGATCAAAAACAACGGCCTCGCGGCTAACATCAATCGCAGGGCCTTTCGCTCGGAGCGGCTGCAGCCGATCTTCTGGATCTACACGGCCTTCACCTTTTTTTGCACGCTGGGCTTCGTCAACTTCAGCGTCATCGGCTACCACCTGAAGGCGAATCACCTGATGTCTGACGGCCGCATCACGCTGCTCTACTCGGGGGCCATGGCTGTGGACGCCCTGGCGGCCTTGGTGATTGGTCGATGGTACGACCGGTTGAAGGAAAAGACGGGGGTCAGGACGGGCGGGCTCGTCGTCCTGATAGGGATCCCCTTCCTCACGCTGTTGCTGCCGTTCCTGACGATCGGGCACTCCACGGCCCTGATCGTGGCCGGCATGATGCTCTTCGGCGTCGTCATGGGGACCCATGAGGCCGTCATGCGGTCGGCCATCGCGGACATCACGCCGTTTTACAAACGCGGGACCAGCTACGGCGTCTTCAACACGGGCTACGGTTTGGCGCTCCTGGTGGGATCGGCGCTGATGGGGTGGCTGTACGACCGGAACCAGACGGGAATGATCATGGCCTTCGCCTGCCTTGCCGAGACAATAGCCCTTTTTCTCTATTTCAGGATGGTCCGCGAAGTGCGGGCTAAAGGGTAAGGGGCGGCAAGGCGGCTCCTGATGGTATCGTGCCCTCAGTCTCTGCTCTTCTTCTTTGCCGCCAGGAAAAAGAGAACCAGCACGACAGCCATGAAGAGCAAGAAGGGGACGACCCGCTCCGTCGATCCGTCGTCGATGTCGAAGTAGAACGCTCCGCCGACGAAGAGCAGGACCGCGGAGAAACTCAGCGCCACGCCCTCCCAGCTGATCGGTGTGTACCCCCAGCCAAGATCCCGTGTGAACAGCCCTTTCCGTCGCCGGAACCAGTACTGATTCATCCCATGCCACCTCCACATTTCCCTTGATTATGGCCGAAAGGCACCGAAGAGGCAACCAGGAAACCCGGCGACACGAGGAACACCAGAGTTGTTCTGCTGGTCAAACGTACATCGTTCATCTGAAAAAGAGTGCGAATATCTTGCCGTCGTCCAACAAGAGATCGCCGGATATGGGTTGAAGAATCACGGTGCGGGCAATTTCACGGTTGAGTTGGGTCTCGTCCAGCGATTATGGCAATACAAAACGAGACCCCGCCCTTACCTTATTGGTTGCGATCCGCAGCGGTACAGTATGTATGGAGTTGGATAGGAAACATCCAAGTGTTGTGGGGGCTAGAGCGTACTTGTATAAACGCTGCAAGAGGCGATGGCCGTGGGAGAAACGATACGATAAGAAAGCCTTCGGGACCCCTTATTTATGTCTTAGTGATCTTTCGTATGAGCAAGTTTTTCTGTTTTACAAGTCTTTCACATATATCTTCGAAATGAAAGACTTTGCGTATTGCTGGCGGAGGGCAGAGGATTCGAACCCCTGGGGCTCAACACCCAACTGATTTCAAGTCAGCCGCCATCGACCACTCGGCCAGCCCTCCGCTCACGACCAGCATTATACACGCCTTCGGCCGCGAGCGCCAACCAAGTCCATGTGATGGTGGTGGCTGATTCATGAATGTGATGACAGCCATGAGTCGTTTTCTTTTCCTGAAGGAGGTCCAGGGGAGGAAAGTTAACGAAGAGTGTGCCGCAGAATGCGAATGCCCCCGAGAGAATCGGGGGGCATTCATCGTCAGAATATCGAAGGGTTCGGTTGGTCTACTCGGTATATCCGAGTTTCTTTGCCTGGTCCTTGTACCCCAGTTCCCACAGGGTGGAGCGGTAGATATCGAGGAACTCCTTGCCCTCCGCGCTCTTGTTGCACTCCTCTATGACCAGCGCGTTGCCCACGTCACTGGCTTTGACTTCATCCTCAGGGCTCCAGCTCTTTATGGTGATCCCCGGGACCTCCCGCCATCTCTGCCGGGCCTTCACTTCAAGGACGTAGAGCATGGCGGCGTGATACCGCATGACGTCTCTGGCGGCAAGGAGGATGTCCTTGTTCTCCTGGGAGAGGGAGTCCCACCGGCCGGGGTTCACGAGAAGAGGCCAGTTCTCGTGGGCGCCTGTGTGGATGGCCGGGTCGATGACGTACTTCGCGACCTCGTGGAAACCCATGCGCAGGTTTTCATCCCAGAAGGTCCACTCTGCGGCGTCGATGTTCTTGGTCTGGAAGGCTGTGTAGATTTCCGGGGCGGCGAGGGAGATCGTGGTGGCTCCCAACGCCTCGTAGAATCTGGCACCGAAGCCGGCGGTGCGGACTTTCTTCCCCTTCAGGTCCTCCAAGGTGTTGATGGGGACCACCGACATAAACTGCTCCCGAATGGGGCTGATCACGGCGTGTCCGAGATAGGTGATCCTGTGCTTCGCGTAGAGTTTGGCGAACCATGGTTCGAGTTTGTCGGCGAAGTACGCCGCTTCGGCGAAAGTCCCCAGAGGGTTTCCCGGCTGTGTGGTGAGGGTGAACAGAGGGTCTTTGCCCGTCCAGTACGCGCTGTACACGAGTCCCGCGTCCACCACTCCGTTGGCTATGGCGTCGAAGGATTCGAATACCGGGAAAAGGACGCCCCCGGCAAAGGGCTCGATGACGAACTCTCCTTTGGAGAGCGTTTTCACCGTTTCACAGAAGACCTCCGCGATGTGCTGCTGCTCCGTCCCGGGCATGGCATGGGTCACAAGGCGCCAGTTCACCTTGGCGGCCGAGGCGGATTGGATCCCCGACATGGAAAGCACGAGAACCGCGAGAAGCACGAGGAACTTTTTCATTCTACCCCTCAACTCCCTTCACGAATGAATGACTGTACCCGTCTTGCGGAAAACGCGTTGTTCCGGCATATACCCTCCTCTCTGTATCGGGATTTCCTAAACCCCTATGCCGAGGTACCTCGGCAGCCACATGACGATGGACGGGAAGAAGAAGATGATCACCACAGCGAGGATCTGCAGAAGGATGAAGGGCACGCTGGACTTGTAAATCGCTACGATGTCGATGTCGTCCGGTGCGCACCCCTTCAGATAGAAGAGGCTCAGACCGAAGGGAGGGGAGAGGTAGGCGGTCTGCAGGATGAAGTTGAAGGCGAGCCCCAACCAGAGCGGATCGAAGCTCATGCGAGTGAGTATGGGAATGATGATGGGGACCGCCAAAAAGATGATGGCTCCCGGTTCGAGGAACATGCCGAGGACGAAGATGAACACTCCGGAGACGGCCAGCACCATGTTGGGGCCGCCGGGCATGTTCATAGCGATGTTGGCTACAAGCGTATTGCCCCCCAGTCCGGAGAACACCGAGCCGAAGGCGCCGGCGCCGATCATGGTCCACCCCACCATGGAGGAGACGCTGAGGGTCTCGTAACACGACGAATAGATGATATCCCAGGTGAGTTTTCTCTTACACAGGCCTATGAACAGGGCTCCTGCGGCGCCGAAGGCGGCCGCCTCGGTGGGGGTGGCCACCCCGTTCAGCATGGACCCGAGGACCACCAGGATCAGCACGCCGGGAAGGATGATGCCCTTGAGCGCCCGAATTTTCTCCTTGAAGGACACCTGTTCCTCGGGGGGGAGGGAGGGGCAGAAGGCGGGATTGAGGAGCCCTCGAATGAGAATATAGATGATGTAGACAAACGCCAGGAAGATGCCCCCCACGAGACCTCCGGCGAAGAGTCCCCCTATGGAGACTCCTGTGACGCATCCGTAGAGAACCATGTTCGTGCTGGGGGGAATGAGCTGTCCCAGCGTTCCTCCAGCCAGCACCGCGCCCAGGGACATCTTCTTGTCGTACCCGTGTTTGAGCATCTGAGGAAGTCCGATGAGGCCGAGACCGATGACCCCTGCGGCCACCACTCCCGAGACGGCACCAAGAATGGCCCCAACGACGATGGTGGCGATGGCCAGGCCTCCCCGCAACTTGCCGGACCATTTGTAGATGACGTCGTACATATCCGCAACGACGTCCGTCTTCTGCAAGATGTAGGCCATATAGATGAACAGGGGAACGGCGATGATGACAAAGTTGTTCATGGAACCCCATGCCGCGGAGACCAGGATGTTCAGCGCTCCGGGGCCCCAGAGGAAAAAGGAGAACGCGATAGATACGGCTGCCAGGGAGAAAGCGATGGGCACTCCCGCCGCGAGAAGAAGGAAGAGGATCAGAAACATCAGAAGAGGGTATAGTTCGCGAGCCATGGCTGTTTCCTCACTGCCCCGGTTCCCGGATTTCAGGAGTCCGGGAGGGGCGTTTCAAGATGGCAATCATCATGTCCTTGAGGGCCTGCGCGGAGAGAAGGGCGCAGGAGAAGGGGATGATCCACCGGTACCACCAGACCTCGGGGTTGAAGGGCGTTTGATGGGTGGAGCGCTCCTCGATGAGGGTCGCCCGCCAGGCGGCGGGGATGCTCACCCAGAGCATCACGAGGGCGACGAAGAGTACCACCCCTTCGGAGAAGATACGCTGCAGTCTCTTTCCCTTCGGGGGAAGGTAGTGGAGTATGATGTCCACCGCCACATGCTTTTTGTCCATATGACAGTACGCCGAGCCGAGCATGAAAAAACAGCCGTACAGGAACAGGGAAATTTCAAAGCTCCATATGGGCGGCTTGTTGAGGATCAAGGACTTCAACGCGCTGTATACGATCTCGAAGATCAAGGGCAGAATCAGAAGTGAAACGAATCTCCCAAAACGGCGCATGCTTTTTCTCCCTCTTTCATGTGGTTTTGCCTGTCTTCGCTCAACGGAGAACGGTTCAGTACGGACCATGTCGGAGAAGATCAGATGGTGATGCCTACCCCCGCCGCCACTGCCTTCCTGTAGATGTTGCCGGCGATGACGATGTCGAGAGTGGCGAACCCCACGGCTTTGAGCACCGTGATCTGGTCTCTGGATGTCCGCCCCGGAACCCGTCCGAGGAGCAGGTCTCCGAGGTCGCCATGGATGTCGCTCCTGTTGAGTTTCCCCTCCGATATGGGGATCAGCACGTCACCCGCCTCGGAGAGGACGGCGTCCATGTTGTCGACGAACAGCCGGTTCGCCCGCAGGATAATCGTCTCGTCCAGTTCGCGTTTATGGGGTTCGTAGCTCCCGATACCGTTGATGTGGGTCCCGGGCTGCACTCTGCCTCCGTCGAAGACGGGTTTGGCGCTCGTGGTGACGGTCGTGATGATGTCCGCGCCGTCTATGGCCGCATCGGGGGACGCGGCGGCGATGAGGGAGGCTCCGAAACGCTCCGTCAGAGGGGCCGCCGTGCGGATGAAATGGGCGACCCGGCCCGGGTCAACATCGTAGACGCGGACCTCGGCGATGGGTCGGACCGTCAGCATGGCCTCCAGCTGGGAGAACGCCTGCCCTCCCGTGCCGAAAAGAGCGCCGATTCTGGCGTCCTCACGGGCGAGGAGCTCCGTGGCGACCCCGGAGACGGCTCCGGTCCTCATGCGGGTCAGCTCCGTACCGTCCATGATGGCGTTGACCATGCCGGTTTCCGGGTCGAGAAGCACCATGGTGGCCGGGACGACAGGGAGGTCCTTGTCCCTGTTCCCCGGGAAGGTGGAGACCACTTTGCACCCCACGAGGGGAAGAGAACCCACGAAGCCGGGCATGAAGGAGGAGAGCCCCTTGCCGGGTACGGCAAAGCTGATGCGCACCGGCAGCTCGACGTTCCCCTCCGACTGGGCGATGAATGCCTCCTTGTCGGACCGTATGGCGTCCTCCATGGTCATGACGCTCCTGATATCCTCCGCGGTCAGTATAAGCATGCTCATCCTCCTGTGTTCTCCGTTTTTTGCCTCGTCCCTTCGGACGAAGGGGATTCATACCTGGTGCGATGGGCAACGTCGTGATGTTCAGTGCAGGCACGATACGCTTTTAATAAATAATTATACTGATTCAAAAAAATTTTAATATGGTGTGGGAAAGAAGTCAAGGGGAAATATGATACACTTCGGTACAACGGCACCTGGACACAAAACACCGACATAGTACGGTTCGGGAGGAGATTGAACTGAAAGTGGTGTTGATCAGATGAAAAAAGAGCGACCCGTTCACCCTCTGCTGCTCCCCTATTTCCCCATAGTGAAGGGGCTGGCGAAGATCTTGGGCCCCAACTGCGAGGTTTTGCTGCACGATGTGTCCACCCCCGAGAGCTCCGTCATCGCCTGCGAAAACGCCGACATCTCCGGAAGGAGCGTCGGCGCTCCCATGACGGCCTTCGGAAGGCAGCTGCTCTCGTCGAAGGAGTACGCCGACCGCGACGGGATCTATAACTACTATTCAAGGACGGACGACGGCAAGCTGCTGAAGTGCAGCGCCATCTTCATCCGCGACAACGAGCGCAAGTTCGTGGGCATGATCTGCGTGAACATGGACGTGACGCATATGGTCCAGGCCAAGGGGTTCCTGGAGGCCTTTCTCGGAGCGGACGAACACTCCGGGGCCTCCCTCGGGGCGGAGGTTCCCCAAAGCCCGCCCTGCGCGGCGGACACAGGCAACGGAGTACCCATCCAGACGGAGATCTTCTACAAGGAGCTCGGGGATGTATGGGAGCACCTCCTCCACGAGCTCAAGGGGTCGCTTCCGACCTCTCTGGACCGGCTCACGTCGGAGGAGACGCGGACTGTGGTCGGGAAACTCGAGGAGCAGGGATTCTTCATGATGAAGGGGGCGGTGAACGTCCTCGCCCGGGAGATCGGAAAGAGCCCCTGCACCATTTACAACCACCTCAGGCAGCATCGCAAACAGAAGGCTTCGGAGCAGCGCTGACAGGGCTCGCGGCTTCTCTGTGTTTTGGAGGGAGGGAGTTCGGTCATGACAAGAGACGAAATCGTGACGAAGTGCGTCTGCACGCCCTGCCGGGTGGCGGTGGTGGGGGCCTCGCCGAAGGCCGAACGTCCGGTCTTCGGCGTCATGGAGTACCTGAAGGGCGAGGGGTTCACCCTCTTTCCGGTCAACCCGGCCTACGCCGGGACGGAGATCCACGGGGCGGCCTGCGTCTCCTCCCTCGGGGACATCGCTTCTCCGGTGGACGTGGTTGCCCTCTTTCTGTCGGCGAAGATGCAGTCGGCGTTCCATGAGGAACTGAAGACCCTGCCGGATAAGCCCGTGGTGTGGTTTCAGCCGGGAGCCGAGAATGAAGAGCTCGAGAGAAGCTTGGCGGAGGCAGGGTACGACGTGGTATCGGGGGAATGCCTCATGGCCCTCCGCAAGGGTTGTTGCCGCTGAAAATCCCTTCGTTGCGAACCGTTTGCTATTTGTTATATAATTATCAAAGAGAGCGGACTTTCCGGAAAAAAACACTCCTGTCCGAACGAGTCCGGCGAGGAGGTTGAGCCGTGTCCATCGAGATTTCCTACACGACACGAGTCCGGTATGGCGACACCGATCAGATGGGCGTCGCCTATTATGCCAACTATCTGGCCTGGTTCGAGGTGGGGCGGACGGAGTTCTGCCGGTCCCTCGGGAAGTCCTACGCCTTCTGGGAGGGCGAGGGCGTGTTTCTGCCGGTGGTGGAGGCCCACTGCCGCTACAAGCACCCGGCCAGGTACGACGAGGAGATCACCCTTCACACCAGAGTGGGGGAGCTTCGCCCCACGACCATAACCTTCGAATGTCGGGTAACGAGGACATCGGACGGAAAACTTCTTGCAGCGGGATGGACGCGTCATGTTTTTGCGGACCGCGAGGGTCGGCTCATTCGCGGAGACAACCCCATGCGCCGCTGGATCGAGGCGCAGAAGAATGACGGAGGTGTTGCAGACGGTGACTAAGAAGGCCATACTGCTCGGAAACGAAGCGATCGCGCGGGGAATAGTTGAGGCGGGATGTCTCGTGGCGACGGCGTATCCAGGAACCCCATCGTCGGAGATCCTTCCCGCGGTGGCGAAATACGCCGACGAGATGAACTCCCCCATGGCGGTGGAGTGGGGCGTGAACGAAAAGGTGGCCTTCGAGACGGCCATGGGCGCCTCCTTTGCAGGTGCCCGATCCTGCGCCGTGATGAAGCAGGTCGGGCTCAACGTGGCGGCGGACCCCTTCATGAGCGTCGCGAGCTACGAGATGAACGGCGCCCTGCTGCTCGTCGTGGCCGACGACCCGGGGCCCCACAGCTCCCAGACGGAACAGGACAGCCGGTACTTCGCCATGTTTGCGAAGATCCCCTGTTTCGATCCGGCGTCGGCTGCCGAGGCGAAGGAGATGGTCTTCGACGCCTTCGCGCTGTCGGAGCGGTTCAAGATCATGACCATGCTCCGTCCGACGGTCCGGGTGGACCACTGCCGTCAGGACGTGGAGCTGGGCGAACTGCAGAAGCAACCGGGGACCGTCCGGTTCGAGAAGGACGCCTCCCGGTGGGTCAGCCTGCCGGCCAAGGTGCGGATCAACCATCCGAAGCTGAACAAGAAGATCGCCGACATCCGCGAGGCCTTCGAGACGGAGTTCGGCAAGTACAACTACGAGGTGCCGCCGAAGAAGGAGGGCGTCCTCGGGATCGTGGCCTCGGGCGTGAGCTTCTCCCTCGTGACGGACATCCTGAAGGGCATGGGGCGGGAGGATGTGGGCATCCTGAAGATCGGGACACCCCAGCCCCTTCCCGTGAAGATGGTCGCGTCCTTCATGGAGAAGTACCCCAAGGTGCTCTTCCTCGAGGAGACCTACCCCGTGATGGAGATGCAGATGCCCGACAGGACGAAGATCCTCGGGCGGTGGAACGGCGTCGTGCCGAGCGCCGGCGAGCTGCTTCCGGAGGTCATCGCCGAGATCGTGTCGAAGGTCCTGGGCCCTGGAGCGCCCGAGGCCCCAGAGACGGAGATGCTGAAGAGCGCCATCCAGGAGCTGGGCATCACCCCCAGAAAGCCCATGCTCTGCCCCGGATGCCCGCACCGGGCGAGCTTCTTCGCCATCCGCCAGGCCATTCCGAACGCCATCAACCCGTCGGATATCGGCTGCTACAGCCTCGGAGTGAATCAGAAGGGATTGGACACCGTGGTGGCCATGGGCGCCTCGGTGACGGTGAGCTCGGGGCTCTCCCTCGTGAGCAGGATTACGGACGACAAACGGCCCATCGTGGCCACCATAGGGGACTCCACCTTCTTCCACATGGGGCTGCTCGGCCTCGTGAACGCCGTCTACAACAAGCACCCTCTTGTCCTTGCCGTTCTGGACAACAGCATCACGGCCATGACGGGCGGCCAGGCCAACCCGGCCGTGGGGACGAAGCTCCGGAAGGGCGACGAGGGGCGGGTGGTGGATATCGAGCAGGCCTGCAGAGGGTGCGGCGTGTCGCACGTGGTCACCCTGAACGCCTACGACGTGGCTGCGGGCAAGGCGGCGGTGAAGGAGGCCTGGGAGTACGCCAAGGAGCATGAAGAGCCTGCCGTGATCATCTTCCGCTACCCATGCATGCTGCTGCGCCATGAACAGGCGAAGATCCGGGTGATGGTGGACCAAGAAAAGTGCGTCGGGTGCAAATTCTGCATCAACTTCTTCAACTGTCCCGGCCTCGTGTTCAACGACGCAGCCAACAAGGCCGTAATCGACGACCGTTTCTGCGTCTCCTGCGGAGTCTGCCGGTCCGTCTGTCCGCACGGAGCCATCGTGGAAGCGTCGGGGGAGGGTCGGTAGATGCAGTACATCATCGTTGGAATAGGCGGGCAGGGCATCCTGTTCAGCAGCAAGGTCCTCGGGAAGATCGCCATCGACCGCGGGCTCTCCGTCGCCGGGAGCGAGGTCCACGGCATGGCCCAGAGGGGCGGCTCCGTCATCAGCCACTTCAAGATCGGCGAGTACAAGAGCCCCCTCGTGCAGGTGGGCGAGGCCGATATTCTCGTGGCCTTCGACCAGAACGAGGCCGTTCGGAACCTTCAGTACCTGAGGAAGGGCGGCACTCTCGTGGTGAACGTCCACGACGAAAAGGCCTTCGAGAACGCGAGCCTCCGAAGCTACATCGAGGCGCGGGGGATCGACGTCCGGAGCCTGAAGGGGTACGATCTCCTCAAGAAGCACATGGGCGGCAACTTCCTCTTCCTGAACGTGTTGCTCCTGGGCGCCATGTCCGGGGCGGGGATAGGGGACTTCTCCTACGACGAGGTGGCGAAGGCCGTGAAGGACCTCTCGCCGTCCAAATTCGAAGAGGACAATATGAAGGTCCTCGAGCTCGGCCGCGAGGCGACGCACAAAAAATAATGGATGAGGCAACGGAACGGGGACGCGCATGCGTCCCCGTTCGCGTACGGAGAGGTCTCTCCCTCGCCGAACTCCTGGTGGTCCTTCTGATCGTCGGCATCCTTTTCGGCGGGGTCGCTCTCGTCGCTCGGTCCTCCTTCTTCGGCCCTCCGTCCCCCGAACGGGTTCGGCGAGAGGGCGAACATGCCGCCATGTGGCTGCAGAGGGTCTTCCACAAGGGGCTCCTCACGGGGCGATCCTTCGTCTTTCGCCTCTCGCCCTCGGCCCCGAAAAGGACCCTGGACATACGGTGGGCGGACGACTCGACGGAGACCTACGACGGCAAGGGCATCGTCTGGTTCACGAACTACAGCGGCACGGGCGCCTACTGTACCTACAACCCGAAGTGGAACATGGTCACTCCGGCCTTCACCGTGGAGGTGGGGACGTCGGCGGAGGTTCGACGCCCCGCATGGTATGTCGTGGTCTCGCCCTTCTGTCACGTGGATTTTCGAAAAACGCCGCCCCGGGATTGAAACGCGCGCCCATTCAGGGTATATACTAAAGAGGTTCGAGACGATATCGCGTCTTTATCTCTTTGTATCGGAAACGGAGGTAGTCATTTATGGCGGCGGTGAAACCCTGGTGGAGGGAGACCATAGAGACCATCCTGTGGGCTCTCGTTCTGGCCCTTGTGCTTCGGACCTTCGTGGTGCAGGCCTTCTGGATCCCGAGCGGCTCCATGCTGCCCACCCTCGAGGTGGGGGACCGGGTGCTCGTGGCGAAGTTCTGGTATCACTTCCAGGAGCCGAAGCGGGGGCAGATCTTCGTCTTCAAGTACCCCGTGGACCCGAAGCGGGACTTCGTGAAGCGCATCGTGGGCCTTCCGGGGGACACCGTCGAAATCAGGGACGGCGTGGTCTACATCAACGGCACGGCCCTGAGGGAGGAGTACGTGAAGAACCGGGACAGCTTCTCGCTCAGCGCCGGTCCCGTGTTCCGAGACGTGCCGGTGAAGGTCCCGGACAATCACTACCTCGCCCTCGGCGACAACCGCCCCAACTCCCAGGACAGCCGTTTCTGGGGCTTCGTGCCCAAACAGAACGTCCGGGGCCCCGTCATCTTCCGCTACTGGCCCCTGTCCCGCATAGGGCTGGTGAAGTAAGGTGGGGCGGACGGCCTGGTTTCCCGGCCATATGGCGAAGGGAAAACGGGCTCTCTCCGACCTGGCCGGAAAACTCGACGTCCTCCTGGAGGTCCGGGACGCCCGGGCTCCTCTGCTGACCTCATCGCCCATTATCAACGACCTCTCCTTCTCCTGTCCCGTGGCCGTCGTCCTGGCGAAGCGCGATCTGGCCGACGAGGAGGGCACGGCCCGATGGGTCTCGTGGTTCGCCTCGTCGGGGACGAAGTGCTGGGCCCTGAACCTTCTGAAACCCCGGATGGACGCCGTCCGCAAGGACCTTGCGTCCTTCGGCCCCGCACATCGCGAGGTGCGCCTCGCCGTGGTGGGCATCCCGAACGTGGGCAAGTCCATGGTCCTGAACGCCCTGGTGGGGAAGTCGTCGGCGCCCGTGGGAGGCATCCCGGGCATCACCAGGGGCGTCTCGTGGTACAGGGGCAAGAACATTCTCGCCGTGGACTCGCCCGGCATCCTCGACCCCCGCGCCGGGGACGGCGTCCAGCGGGCGCTCGCATGGCTCGGAAGCAGCAAAGCCGATGTGATCGGCGGATACGACGTGATCGCCCTGGACCTGGTGGAGGCCCTGCGGCGGAGGGACCTCTGGCCCATGGTCGAGAAGAAATGGGGTGTCCCGGCACCGCTCGATCAGCCCGCCGAGACGGTCCTCGAGGCCCTGGGCCGCCGGCTGGGGTGCCTGGTTCCCGGCGGCGGGGTGGACCTTTCGGCCGCCGGCCGCCGGTTCGTCGAGGCCTTCTCGACGGGGCGCCTGGGCGCCGTGACCCTCGAGCTTCCGGGAGACCCGCCGTGGTCCTGACGAAGGGGACCGTAATCGCCGGAACGGACGAAGCCGGGCGAGGCCCTCTTGCTGGCCCCGTCGTCGCGGCGGCGGTGGTCCTGCTGCCCGCCCAGGAGGAGGAGCTTCTCGCCCTCGGCCTCGGCGACTCCAAGAAGTTGACGCCCCGCCGCCGGGAGAGGGTCTTTCAGCGCATGATCGACCTTCGGGTCTGCTGGCGGGCCCAGGCGGCCTCGAGCCTGCGGATCGACCGGATGAACATCCTCAGGGCCTCCCTGTGGGCCATGGGCCGGAGCCTCATGAAGCTCCCCGAGCCCTTCGATGTGGTCGTCGTGGACGGCACGGCACCGATCCCAGGCCTGCCCTTCCCCCAGCGACCCATGGCCGGCGCCGACGCCCTGGTCCCCGCCGTTTCGGCGGCCTCCGTCGTGGCCAAGGTCCTTCGGGACCGGGCCATGGTCGCCCTCGACGGGCTGTACCCCCAGTACGGCTTCTGCGCCCACAAGGGCTACCCCACGGAGGCGCACCGGCGGGCCATCGCCCAGTGGGGGCCCTGTCCCGTGCACCGCATGTCCTTCTCGTGGACGGCCGTCTCCCGCTCCGAGGGGCCGCCGTGACGGCGAAGCACCTCGAGTTGGGCCGGGCGGGCGAGGAGACCGCCGTCCGGTATCTTGCCCGCCTCGGATGGACGATCCTCGCCAGAAACGTGACCTCGCCCTCGGGCGAGCTGGATATCGTAGCCCGGGACGGGCGTGAACTTGTGGTGGTGGAGGTCCGGACCCGGTCCGCGGGGTGGATGCAGCGGGGCGAGGAGTCCGTCGGCCCGAAGAAGCTCGTCCGCCTCGTCCGCGAGGGGAGCCGCTACGTGAACGCCGCAGGCTGGACGGGCCCCTGGCGGATCGACATCGTCTCCGTGACGGTGCGCGACGGCGCCGAGCCGGAGGTGGAGCGTTTTGAAGACGTGACGGACGGGAGGATCGGACGGTGAACAGAATCCTGGGCATCACCCTTCGGGGCATCGAGGCGCTCAAGGTCGAGGTGGAGGTGGAGATCACCGGAGGCCTCTTCGTCATCTCCATCGTCG
>CALCQG010000147.1 GCA_937897575.1 uncultured Synergistales bacterium
TGACCAGCGCGATCGTGCTGTGATCTGCGTGGACGGGGAGTGCTGACTGGTTCCGGGGGAGTATACGAGGCACCGCCGCAAGCGACGGGTTTTCCGCCACCCTGGGTTACACGCGCACCAAGGAGGGCGATATGCGAATCCGGCTGCTTCCGGGCGGAGGCTACGACCACTCGCTGGACTACAGGGCGGACGACTACGTCGTCCGGCTCGACGCCAACCGATGGTTCTTCCAGGCCGGATGGGGGCGTTCGGACTCCGAATGGGACTACACGAACCTGTGGACCGGGGTACAGGCCAAAAACGTTCAGGAGATGGACTACCGGCGCTTCGTCCTCGGCTACGCCGACGGCGTCAACACCGTGAAGACGTACCACAACGTCCATGAGCGGGAGATACTGGACGACACCGGGCGCACGACCTACGGCGACTCGGCCTGGGGGCTGTCCTTCAACCGCAGACAGAGGCTGTTCGGCCTCTCCGCCGTCTGGGGGCTCGACCTGCGCCGGGAGATGGCCGACTTCAAAAACCTGAACAACCCGTGGGGCGATGCGTCGCCCTACGACCTGACCCGAGACGGCCTGGCCCCCTACGTGGAGTTCTCCGTCCCCCTCGGGGAGGTGGCCATGGATCTCGGCCTCCGGTACGAGTACTGGAATGTGGACCAGGGGGACAGCGTGAGCGAGTTTATCCCCAGAGTCTCCTTCAACTGGGAGAGCCCGACGGGGAAGCTCTGGTACCTCACCGCCGGGCGGTTCTTCGCCATGCCGAGCTTCTATCAGATTTTCATGCCGTCCCGCTCTATGGGCCTTCCGAACCCCAATCTGAGACCCGAGCAGGGCTGGACCTACGACCTCGGCGTCCGCGACCCGGCGTCCGATACGCCCTGGAGCCTCGGCCTCTTCTACGTGGACATGGACGACAAGATCGACTATAGTTACGACCCCGTCACCTGGTTCGGTCAGTACGTCAACATCAACAGATACCGGGCATGGGGGGCCGAGGGGACGATCACCTTCCACCTCGGGGAGCACTGGAGCTACACCCAGGGGATCTCCTGGACGAAGGCCGAGGAGAAGGTCGGGAGCGGCAGCCGGTGGGGCCGGTCCGGGACGCCGCGGTGGGACGTGTCCGGACGGTTGAACTACGCCAACGGCCCCTGGAACGCCGAGCTATCGGTCCACTACTACGGCGACCGGGAGCTGAAGAGCGCCTTTTACGACGATGACGACATGATCTTCGTGAACGCCTCCGTGGCCTGGATGGCCGAACGGGATACGGTGCGGCTCTCGTGCACGAACATCTTCGACGAGGAGTACGTCCTCGACACCCAGGGGTACCTTGCGCCGGAGCGGCGATTCACCATCTCCTGGGAGCATACCTTCTGATCATTGAGGCGGGACTGTACAGGAGAGCGGGGGCGGCCAAAACCGCCCCCGCTCGTCATTTCAGGGAGAAGCGCACGGGCACCCTGGCCCTGACGGTGCCCTGATGGTCGAAGGTCCATCGCCGGACGGCCTGAATCGCGGCGTTGTCCAGCCTTGAAAAGCCGCTGCTCTGCTCGACGGAGGCCTCCGTCACCCTGCCCGACCGGATGGTGATGAGGACTGTCACCGTGCCCTCCTCGCCGCGCTTCCGGGACGTCATGGGGTACGTGGGCGCCGGTTTCTTCAGGGCTTTGAGGACCGCCACGTCCACCGGACCCGCCGAGGTCGGCACGGCGGGTTCCTTTCCCGGAGACGCCTCGCCCGGTGTGCTCGAGTACGCGGGGGACGGGTCGGTCTGCGTCGGTGTCGCGGCGGGCTGTCCGCCCTGGGTCTGCGTCGGAGTGGGAGGCGCGGCGGGCGCAGGCGCCGGTTTTTTTGCCGCCGATGCTGCCGCGGGCCTGGCTGGGGTCCTCTGGTCCGGGGGAGCGGTCTTCACAACGTTCTTCGGGGCTGGCGGGGCCGTTGGTCTCTGCACTGTCGGCGGGGGTGCGATTTTCTTCGGCTCCTCCCTCGCAGACTCGACAGGAGGCGCCACAGGGGCGGTCGGTTCGGCGACGGGTGGAGGCGTTGGCCTCTGCACCGTCGGCGTGGGTGCGATTTTCTTCGGCTCCTCCCTTGCAGGCTCGGCAGGAGGCGCCACGGGGTCGATCGGCTGGGCGACGGGCGGGGGAGCCTCGACGGCCAGCGACGATTGCGCCGGAGGGGCGGGGAAGCGAGAGGGTATGGAGGCCGCCGCGCCGGGCGCTTCAAGCTTCTTTGCCGACACCGGCGAAGGAGGGGGAAGTTCCCGGAGGACCAGGCGGATGGCGGGGGGCTCCACGGCGCTTCGGAGGGCCGTGCCCGGCAGGGCGAAGAGCAGCCCGTGCAGGGCCAGGCTCGCCGCCACGGGGAGACCCCAACGGTTCACCGCTCGCCCCCTCCCTGCATGGCGAGGGCGGCGCTCTCCACGCCCGACTGTCTGAGGAGGTCCAGGACCTCGGCCACGGTGCCGTAGGGTGCCTCCCGGTCTCCGGCGACGAGGATATCCTCCTTTCTCGCCGCCGCATCCCGGGCCAGGGCGACGAGCTCCTCCCGCTCCACGGGCGTCTCGCCCCAGAGCAGGGCGCCGTCCCGGCGGACGGTGACCGTGAGCGCCGCGCGCTCCTGCCGGATGGCGTCGCCCTGCGGGAGGTTCACGACGATGCGCCCCGTCCCGAAGGAGGCCGTGAGGACCAGGAAGATGACGAGCATGAAGAGGACGTCGATGAGGGGCGTGAAGTCGATGGACAAATTCCTCTGCCGCCGTCGGCTCACCGCCGCCCCCCCTCCTTTTCCGGCGCCGCGAAGTGGGCCCGGAGCAGGAAGTCGCCGCCGCGGTTCAGGCACTCCTCCTGGGCGTCGATCCGGCTCGTCAGCAGGCAGTAGACGAAGACTACCGGGATGGCCACGAAGAGGCCCGCCACGGTGGTGAAGAGGGCCTTCCAAATGCCGCCCGTCACGGCGGTGGCGGTGATCTGCCCCTCGGTGTTCAGGGAGGCGAACATGTCCACCATGCCGAGCACCGTCCCGAGCAGGCCGAGCATGGGGGCGATCCGGCCCACGACCTCGAGGAAGGCGAGGTGCTTCTCCCATCGGTAGATCTCGCTGCGGATGGTCTGCTCGATCAGCAGCTTCATGTCCTCCCGTCCGATGCCCCAGTGGAGCAGCGCGACGCGGAAGAGGCGGTGCAGCGAGCTGTCCGACTCCGTCAGCAGACTTCGGAGGGTCCCGCGGTCATCCCGGTCCATAGCCTCCTGGAAGCGGGCTTCGAGGCGCTCGGGGTCCGTCGAACTTCTCCTGAAGAAGAAAAGGCGCTCGGCGGCCACGGCGAAGGCCGCCACGGACAGGGCGGCGATGACCCACATGATGACCCCTCCGGCCTGCATATACTGGTACATAGAATCAGCCTCCATTCTTGTTTTTCAGCACGCCGAGCGATGCCTCGTAGTCCTCTTTTCCGAAGACCTCCACGGTGAGCACCCGCTCCCTTCCGTCGGCGCACCGCTCGAGCAGAAAGTCCAGAAGGCCGGGGTCGACGAAGCGCAGGTCCCGGTGATCCGTTCCGTCGGGGTCGACGCCGTGAAGGTGCAGGATTTTCGTCCGCGGCAGATATCGGACGATCAGCTCCCGCGCCGGAAGGTCGTACAGGACCATGTGACCCACGTCCAGACAGATGGAGAGCCCCAGGCTGCCGATGACGGGCTCTGCGGCCCGGAAGTCGTACCCCAGGGTCTCCACGCAGAGGAGGGACGGATCGTCGAGGGCCGAGGCCAGCCGCGCCGCCGAACGGTGAACGGCCTCCGTCCAGGTCTTCATGTCCTCCGCTGGCCGGCCGATTATCCCGGATCCCGTCAGGTGCACCACCCAGCCGAAGGGGGCGAGAAGCGACAGGCGGTCCATGACGGAGAGACAGAGGTCCTCGGCTCGTCGCCGGTCGCTCTCGCCGACGGTCCCGTCCATCTCCGCGGGAAGGTGGATGGTACAGGTCATGTCCAGCTCCGCGCAGAGGGCGGCGAGCTCCGCGACCTCCGCAGGAGACGGGATGTTGGAGGCCATGGGCGTATCGAAGAGGACGACCTCCATGTCCGCGAGGTCCGGCGCGAGCTGTCGAAGGTTGTCGGCCAGGGTTCCCGGCGTGACCCAGGACGTGCCGCCGATCCGAAGACCCGGGAAGGAGATCCGCCCGCTCATGACGGAGCCTGCCTTCTCATGAGGAGCCAGAGAAAGAACAGGGCGCCCAGGCAGGAGGTCAGAATGCCCACGGGGATCTCCGCCGGCGCCCACAGGGTGCGGGCGATGGTGTCGCAGACGGCGAGGAATCCTCCGCCGAAGAGCGTGGAGCTCCACGTCAGGCGCCGGTGGCCGCCTCCGCAGAGCATCCGGCAGATATGAGGCCCCAGCAGTCCGACGAACCCGATGGGCCCGCAGAGCGCCACGTTCATGCCCACCGAGACGGAGACGGCCAGGAAGAGAAGGCGGCGAAGCCGGAGCACGGATACCCCCCGCGCGGCGGCGATGTTCTCGCCGCACGTGAAGAGGTCCAGCTCGGGGGCGAAGGCCAGCGCCGTGACGAATATGACCGCAAGGGCGGGGAACGCCGCGAGCACCGGGACGAACCCCACGGCCTGAATCCCTCCCATGGACCATCGCATCATCCGGAAGGTGTCCACGTAGCCCCCTCCGTACTGGAGGATCATGTTGAGGCTTCCGAAGAGAAAGCTGACCGCCACGCCGCCGAGGAGCAGCGACGCCTCGGACATCCCCCCCCGGCGCAGGGTCCCCACGGCGGAGATCACCGCCGTGGCCGCCACGGCGCCGATGAATGCCGCCGCGGAGATCCCGGGGATGATGCCGAAGAGCGTGAAGGTGACTCCGAGGCGTATGGCGAGCACGGCGCCGAAGGCCGCCCCCGTGGAGACGCCGAGCATGTCGGGGGACGCCAGAGGGTTGCGGAAGATCGCCTGGTAGACCATGCCGCACAAGGAGAGGGTGGCCCCCGTGATCCAGGCGAGGAGTACCCGGGGAAGGCGAAGTTCCCAGAATATCCTGGCGTCGTTGCCCACCCCGCGCAGCCCGTCGAGGGACAGTGTGTGAGGCCCCACGAGCGGGCAGACGATGAGGGTGACCAGGGAAAAGACGAGGAGCCCGGGGAGAACGAGCCGCCTCATCGGAAATCTCCTCTCGGAACCGCATGGGGAAGGGCACCGGGACGAAGGAAAAACGCGTCTCGAAGATGGAGGAGAGGAGCTCCTCGTTCAGAAAGTCGTCCCGGCGTCCCTGGAGGAGGGCCCGTCCGCCCTTCAGGGCGAGGATCCTGTCGGAACACTGGAGGGCCAGGTTGATGTCGTGGGTGATCAGGAGCACGGTCCTCCCCTCGTCCCGAATGATCCGTCCGATGAGCTCCACGGTCTCCACCTGATGTCGATAGTCGAGGAAGGACGTGGGCTCGTCCAGAAAGAGAATGTCCGCCTCCTGGGCGAGCGCGGCGGCGATGAGGGCTCTTTGGCGTTCTCCGCCGCTGAGGAGGTCCATGGGACGCTCCGCGAAGGGCTCCATCCCGGCGAGCCGGAGGGCTCGGGAGACGATTCGGACATCCTCGGTCGTCTCACCCCGAAAGGGCTCCTTCCAGGGGTACCTCGACATGAGGGCGAACTGGCGCACCGTGAAGGGGAGGGAGTCCGTTCCCCCCTGGGGAACCCAGGCGATTCGCCGGGCGATCTGCTTTCCCGAGAGGCTTCGAAGGGAAGCCCCCTCGAGGAGCACATCGCCTGAATACCTTCGGTGGACCTGGCCGAGGCACCGGAGCAAGCTGCTCTTGCCGGCCCCGTTGGGGCCGATGACCCCGAGGCATTCGCCCCGGGGCACGGAGCACGAGATCCCGTGGAGGATCTCCCGCCCGTCGAGGGTCAACCCGAGGTTCAGGACCTCCAGAAAGGCCGTCACGGCGCCCACTCCAGCTCGGGGTGAATCCGCTCGGCGAAGGATCGGAGCATCGCCCCGATCCTGGGGCCCGGGCGGAGGTACACCGTCCCCTCGAGGATATGGATTTGCCCCGAGCGCACGGCGTTCGTCGCGACGCCCGCGGTCCACTGGCGGACGAGGGCGTCCCTCTGGAAGACGGCGTCCACGTCGAGGCCGTCGCCGGAGTGGTAGAAACGGCGGTCTCCGACGAGGTCGAGGACGACGTCCGGGTTCAGGATCGCGAGCCCCTCCTGGGCGATGCGGGGGTAGGCGATGCGCTCCTCATGAGAGGCGTTGACGCCTCCGGCGAGCTCGACGAGCTCGTTGTAGAACGTCCGGCGCCCCGCAGCGTAGAAGGCGGTCACCGTGGGTTCCGACAGCTCCCTCGAGACGGAGACGAGGACCGAGGGGCGGGATGCGGCGGCGCGCACCGTTCTTCGGACGGCCTCCACCTCGCCCCTGATCCGTTCGATCTCCGCCGAGGCGCGGGGCTCGGCCCCGCATGCCCGGCCAAGGTCTGCGAGCCCGGCGTAGACGTCGTCGATGCCGTCCTGGCGGAGCAGCACGTGGGGGATGTTGAGCCGTTCGAGCTGAGGGACGAACTGCTCGTGCAGGTCCTGGATGACCAGCAGGTCCGTCCCCATGGCGAGGAGCCCCTCGAGGTTGAGGGTGGCGAACCCTCCGATGGACGGCCGCTCCATCGCCTCGGGCGGATAATCGCAGAACTCCGTCACGGCGATGATGCGCTCGCCCTGCCCCAGGGCGAAGAGCATCTCCGTCCCCACGGGCGAGAGGGAGACGATGCGCTCCGGCGCGGCCTCGAGGCTGCCGCCGGCCAGGACGAGGGCAAGACATGCCGAAAACAAGGCGGTGAAAAGGGTTCTTCTCATTCTCTCTCCTCTGCGGGTGACGCCACAACAGAGAGAGGACCCCTGCGGGTCCTCTCTGTTCCATGCTCCGGATGGGGTTATGCCCGCGCACACCATCCACTGGAATCCTCAGGTTTTCTGGCTTCCGGAGCCGATCGCTCCGGTCACAGTGGCGGGGCCGCTCCGGTTCCGCACCGGATTGCCCTGAAGATGCCTTCGTCTATTCGATTGTTCCTCTGCATTGTACGTCCTGGAACCCCTCCGGTCAACGCGGGGGCGAGAATCCGAACTCGTCTGCTTCGCTGCCCGGGACAGGAGTGTGTCCTTCGTGCCGGACCCGTTGTCCTCCGATTCGTCCCCGTCGGGAACGCTCGGCGGACGCGGCCGACGATTTCGTCCGATTGACAGACGCACCGTCTGTGTCTACAATGACCATCAGTTTATTGCGAAAAGGCGATGAATCGGAGCGCCTTCCCGCGAGATCGGCGACAGAGAGGGGCTTCACGGCTGAGAGAGGCCCTCGCCGAGGCGGGCGGAGCCGAAAATCCGATGAGCCGGAACGGAAAGAGGGCCTTTGATGGGCCTTCGGAGTACGTCTCCCGGGAGGGGCCCCCGTCACAGGGTCCGAGCGGAGCGCTGTGATGGGCGCTCAAGCAGGGTGGTACCGCGAGTTCAGGCTCGTCCCTCATGGGGCGGGCCTTTTTTGTGCAGAACATGAAACCGAAGGGGGAGAGTGCAGTGAAGCTTGCAGTGGTCGGTGTGACGGGTGAAGTCGGCCGGATGATGGTGCGAGTTCTCCAGGAACGGAACGTGCGGCCGAAGAAGGTCGCCTTCTATGCTTCGGCGAGGAGCGCCGGGTCCACGATGGCGTTCAACGGAGAGGAGCACGAGGTGCGGGAGCTCACCAGGAAGGTCATGAAGGAGGGGTACGACTACGTGCTCTTCTCGGCGGGGGCCTCGGTCTCAAGGGAGTACGCCCCCGTGGCGGCGGAGGCGGGCAGCGTGGTCATCGACAACTCGTCGGCCTTCCGCATGGACGGGGATGTCCCCCTCGTCGTCCCCGAGATCAACGGCGATCTGCTCAAGGGGTACAGGCGAGGCATCGTGGCCAACCCCAACTGCTCGACGATCCAGATGGTCCTGGGGCTGTACGGGGTGCACAAGCGCTTCGGCATCCGCTCCATCGTCGTGAGCACCTATCAGGCCGTGTCGGGCGCGGGGAAAAACGGAATGGACGAGCTCTAGCAGCAGATGAAGGGCGTCATCGCCCCGAAGAAGTTCGTCAAGCAGATCCACCTGAACGTGGTCCCCCAGATCGGAGCCCTGCTCGAGAACGGCTTCACCGACGAGGAGATGAAGATGGTCAACGAGACGAGGAAGATCCTCCGGGACCCTCACATCGACATCTGGCCTACGACGGTGCGGGTGCCCGTCCTGTACGGGCACTCCGAGGCGATCTTCGTCGAGACTCGCAGCGCCTTCGAGATGGCCGAGCTGTCCGAGGCCCTGGACGGAAGCCAGAGCGTGATCCACACGGAGGATATGGTCACCCCCGTGGACGCGGCAGGCAGCGATTCGGTGTACGTCGCCCGGATCAGGAGCTTCGACAGGACCCACTTCCTCATGTGGAACGTGGCGGACAACATCCGGGTCGGGGCGGCGACGAACGCCGTGCGGATCCTGCAGAAACACCAGGAGCTGAACGGCTGACCGATGCACGGATTGCTCGTCATGCTCCCGGTGGCGATCGTCATCGCCATCGGGAACGTGCTTGCCCGCCTCTCCGTCGTGACGCCGGAGGGTTTCGCCCAGATCAACAGGGCCGTCTTCTGGACGGCCATCCCGGCCCTGATATTCAGGATGACCAGCGGAGCGGACCTGTCGACCCTCTCGGACGGGAACATGGTGCTCGTGGTCTACCTCTCCTTCCTGCTGGCGCCGCCCGTGGCGTGGCTCCTGGGCAGATGGTCGGGCGCGGCGGGCGACCGGGCCGCCACGTCGACCCTGATGCTCATCCGATCGAACACTGTGTTCATGGGCCTGCCGGTGGTCACGCTGGCCGTCGGTCAGGCCGGGGTGGACATCCTGTCCATGTACGTGGCGGTGACCTTCGTGGGGTATCAGATCATCTCGCTCTGGTGGGGGACCTGCGCCCTTTCGGGCGGACTGTCGTGGCCCGTCGTGCGGTCGAGCCTGAAGCGGCTGGCTGTCAACCCCCTCGTGGTGTCGAGCGTGCTGGGGTTCGCCTTGGCCGTCCTCGGCTGGAATGACTTCCCGGCCTGGATGGACGAGACCCTCAAGCTCCTCGGCAACGTGGCCAGCGGGATGGCTCTCCTCTCCCTCGGCGGTTCGCTGCAGGTCTCCGGCATTCCGGGAATGGTCGTCCGGTCCTGGCGAGATGTGGCGCTGAAGCTCCTCTTCCTGCCGGCGCTCACCTGGGCGCTCTTCCTGCTGTGGCCCGTGCCGCCCGTCGTCCTCCGGACGGTGGTCCTCATCGCCGCCATGCCCGTGGCCGTGGACTGCTTCATCCTCTCCCGGGTCCTCGGCATGGACGGCGACTACGCCGCCGATACGATCATGGCCAGCACGTTCCTCTCGGCCCTCACGGTTCCACTCTGGATACTTCTGCTCGACGCCCTGGCGTAGAAACAGGAAGAGGGCCCGGTTCGCGGGAACCGGGCCTCTGTCTATCGTTCTGTCAGCGTGATGCGGAGGACCTTGGACGCCCCGGGGCCCCCGATCGAGAGCGCCGTCCCCGTCTCGTAGTCCTCGAGGATGACCAGCTCCATGGCTCTCAGGCGCTCCTGCAGGGCGCCGCGAACGTCGACCTCGCCCCGGAGGCAGAGGAGGACGGTGATGTCCCCCGCCAGCCGGATGGGCGTCTCGCCGGCGAACTGGTCCATCAGCTCGTAGGCGCAGGCGAGGCGGTCCCGCCTCGTGATGATGTTGAAGTCCACCGCGGGACTGCCCCGCAGCGAGCAGTGGACGTCGTCCTCGCCGCGAAAGGCGATGGACGAGTAGGGTTCGGCGAGGGACGCGCCCGACCCGTTCACCGAGAGGTCCATCCCCTCTCCCGAGAGGAGGAAGAGGACGCGGTCGTAACCGGGGAAGGGTGAGAAGGGCCCGCCCGCGGCGACGTCGGCGGAGCTGAGCCGCCAGAGGAAGTCGCCCGCCCCGAGAGAGGCCCCCTCGGGGGCGATGTGCATCTCCCTGGTGACGCCGAGGCCGTTTCTCCAGGGCATGGCCCTGAAGTCGGCCGGGCCCTTCTTCACTCGTTTCATGACCGCTGCCGGTCCCCGTGCTTTTCGAAGAGCTCCTCCACGGCCCTTTCCACCGCTTCGTCCTCGGCGGAGTAGGGTAGGGTGACGTGGTAGTCCTCCGGATATCTGCGGTTCACGTCCCGGATGACCTCCATGGCATTGGGGTTGCGGGCCCACGCCCGCCGCGCCACGCCGTTCAGCACGTCCCACATCATGGCGGAGCGGATGATCTCGTCGGTGCGCTCCGACCCGTCCAGAAGAAGCCCGAACCCGCCGTTGATGCACTTGCCGATCCCGACGCCGCCGCCGTTGTGCAGCGCGCAGAGGGTCATCCCCCTGGCCGCGTCGCCGGCGAAGGACTGGGTAGCCATGTCGGCGCAGATGTTGCTGCCGTCCTTGATGTTGGACGTCTCCCTGAAGGGGCCGTCGGTGCCCGAGACGTCGTGATGGTCCCGCCCCAGCATGACGGGGCCGATCTCGCCCTTGCGGACCATATCGTTGAACTTCAGGGCGATGGTCGTTCTCCCCTCGGCGTCCTGGTAGAGAATGCGGCACTGGGTGCCCACAACAAGCCTGTTCTCCTCGGCGTCCCGGATCCAGACCCAGTTGTCGTAGTCCTGGGCGCGCCTGTTGGGGTCGATGCACTCCAT
Source organism: uncultured Synergistales bacterium (assembly GCA_937897575.1). Classification (GTDB taxonomy): domain Bacteria; phylum Synergistota; class Synergistia; order Synergistales; family Aminobacteriaceae; genus CALCQG01. The sequence continues at coordinate 10,743 of CALCQG010000147.1, forward strand.
GGCGGCCTGGTCCGTCTTCCTGAGGTCCTCGGGACGCCCACTCAGACAGCACCAGCGGAATGGCCCGTACCCGTAGTCGAAGAGGACGGGGCCCATGATGTCCTCCACGTAGGAGGGCCAGATGAACCCGTCGTAGGTGTTCTCGCCGTTCTTGGCGATCTCCGTAACCCCCGCGTCGAACACGGAGCGCATAAAGGCGTTGCCGTAGTCGAAGAAGTAGGCTCCCTTGTCCACGAGCTTCTTGATGACGTTGAAATGCCGCCGCAGGGAGACGTCCACGCGCTTCCTGAACTCCTCGGGGTCCCGGGAGAGCATCTCGGTGCGCTCCTCGAAGGTCAGGTCGGCCGGACAGTAGCCGCCGTCGTAGACGGCATGGCAGGAGGTCTGGTCCGACAGGAGCTGGATGGGCACGTCGTGTTCGTCGGCGTACTCCAGCAACGTCACGATGTTCCCGTGATAGGCGATGGACAGGGGCACCTTGTCGTCCAGGGCCTTCTTCGCCATGTCGAAGACCTCCGGCAGGGAGGCCGAGGTCTTCGACACCCACCCCTGGCTGTGGCGGGTCTCGATGCGCGAGGCGTCCACCTCGGCCACGATGGCCACGCCGCCTGCGATCTCGGCGGCCTTGGGCTGGGCGCCGCTCATGCCGCCCAGGCCCGAGGTGACGTAGAGGATGCCCGCCAGGTTGTCCCTCGGTCCCACGCCGAACTTCTGGCGGGCGGCGTTCAGGATGGTGTTGAAGGTGCCGTGCACGATGCCCTGGGGGCCGATGTACATCCATCCGCCGGCGGTCATCTGGCCGTAGTTCGTCACGCCGAGCTGCATGCCCCTGTGCCAGTCCTCCTGGTTGTCGAAGAGGCCCACGAGCAGGCCGTTGGTGATGATCACTCTGGGGGCCTCGGGACGGGACTTGAAAAGACCTAGAGGGTGTCCGCTCTCCACCACGAGGGTCGTGTCCTCGGTGAGCTCCTCGAGGTACCTCTTGATGAGGCGGTACTGGAGCCAGTTCTGGCAGACCTGCCCCGTCTCGCCGTAGGTGACGAGCTCGTAGGGGTACAGGGCCACCTCGAAGTCGAGGTTGTTGTCGATCATCACCTGGAAGGCCTTGCCGGCGAGGCACTTCCCCTTGTACCGGTCGATGGGCAGCCCCTGGAGACGCCCCTTCGGCCTGAAGCGGTAGGCGTAGATCCGCCCCCGGGTCCTGAGCTCCTCGAGGAATTCGGGGATGAGCGCGGCATGGTGCTCCTCGGGCACGTAGCGCAGCGCGTTCCTGAGAGCGAGCTCCGTCTCGGATCTGTTCAGCGTCCACCCTCTGTCCGGCGCGCGCCGGATGCCGGGGGCGAACTCGGGATACTCGGGCAGGGAGCCCTCGAGTCCGATGGTCATGGCGTCCCGGTTCATCTCGTTCATCTGATACATGTCGTCACCTCCGCGAAATTTTTTACAGCTGTGCCTGTATCCGCCGCGCGGCGTCCGTCAGAAGCCGAACGGTCCCTTCTCTGTCGTGAAAAACGCTCTCGGCGATGCCCGCCACGCCGAGCTGAGCGACGAAGACGCCCTTGCGGTCGAAGACGGGAACGCTGATATCGCCGGCGTGGGGCATCCACTCCTCGCTGCTCGTGGCGTACCCCGCCTTGCGGATGTCCTCCAGCTCTTCCCTCAGCCTCCGGGTGTCGACGGCATCGCCTCCGAGCGGTGCGGACAGCGGTGCCGCGAGGACACGCTCCCGGACCTCGGGCGCGGCGTGAGCCAGCAGAATTTTTCCCGTCGCCCCGGCGTGGAGGGGGACGGCCATGCCCCGGTGGGCGGTGAATTTGACGGGCGTCGCGGGCTCCACGGTATGGATGCAGAACCCCCTCGATCCCTCGAGGACGCTGAGCACGGCCGTATTCCCCGTCTCGGCCATAAGGGCCCTCATCTCCGGGTCGGCCGTCCGGATCAGCTCGTCATACAGGTCCATCCTGTTCGAGAGGAGGAGGAAACGGATGCCGGGACGGTATCCGCCGCTGGTCCCGTCGAGAAAGACCCAGCCCGTCTCCTCGAGGGAGAGGAGGAAGCGATGGGCTGTGCTTCTCGGGATGGAGGCCTGCTCCTCCACGTCCCGGACCGTGAGGGGGGCCGGGGAGGCGCAGAGGGCCTCCATGATGGCCGCCGTCTTGACGGCCCCGTCCATTTTCGTCTGATGGAGGTGTGAGGTCACGGTGCACTCTCCTTAAATGGGACAATATGTCCCATTTTTTCATGAGGCGATGTTTTTGTCAACGGGCGGCCGTCGCCTCGGTTCGGAAAAGCTGAGGGCTCGGCGCTTCCTATTGCGAGGTCGTCATGTAGGGTGCGGGGTCCACGGAGTGGCCGTTCTTCAGGAGATGGAAGGCCAGCTTCGGTGATGGCCCCGTGCCGACGAGGCCGATCCGGTCGCCGGCGGAGACCTTCTGCCCCGATCGGACGTAGAGGATCCCCAGGTGGCCGTAGAAGGTGGCGAAGCCGCCGTCGTGCTGGATGAAGACGGCGTTGCCGAAGCTCCTCATCCATCCGCCGTGGAGCACCGTTCCGTCGGCGGCGGCGAGGACGCTTGTTTCCTCCACGGCGGCGATGGTCATGCCGGAGGACTGGTCCTTCGTCACGGAACCGGCGCCGCGGTTGCTCCGGAGCGGCCAGGTGAGGCGCAACGAGGACGACGGCCGCTGCGCCGGAGCGCTTTGTGGAGAAGGGGACACCCCGGGGGCTCTTTGTGGCGCGGGTGCGGACCCGGTCTCGACCGCCGGGGCTGCGGCGTCCTTCCCGGGCGGGATGGTCAGCGTCTCGCCGATCCGGAGGACGGACGTCTCGGTGCGGTTGTTGGCCTCCAGGAGCACCGCGAGGGGGACGCCGTGATTCTTGGCGATGCGGTAGAGGGTGTCCCCCTCCTGCACCCGGTAGGTCCCCGCAGAGCCGTCAGCCGATGGGGCGGGGGCGGCTGGCGATTCCTCGCCGCTTTCGCGCGCCGCCTCGGGCCGATCCGTCACCTCGTTGCGGTCGTCCGTCGCAGCCAGCGAAGGTCGTTCACCTTCCTCGGGCGGTGTCTCCGGCGAGGGGCGGCTCAATGTCCTCTGCTGCGGTGGCGGTCCCTCCAGAACGGGCATCTCGGACGGAGCAACCTCCGCCCCTGGTCCTTCGGGCACGAGAGGGGCGAGGAACTCGCTGGTGTATCTGGGCTTCGGCCAGCCGCCAAGGCCGCGGCGCTTCGCCTCGTACAGGGTGGCCAGGACGTCCCGGGGGCTCTTGGGGACGAGGAGCGTGGTCCCCGGGGCCAGCGCGTCCGTCGTTCCGGCGTATCCGTTGGCCGAGGCGAGGTTGTCCGCGCTCATGCCCGTTGCGCCTGCCACGGACTGGAGGGTTTCCCCCTCCCGGACGGCGTGGACGGTGAAGGGCTGCTCCGACGCGGCTGCGGCGGAGGTCAGAAGGACGAAGAAGAGGACGACGGTACAGGCGGTCTTTTTCATGAGCCCTCCCGGTGTGATGATTTTCTCTCATTATATCGTCTTGCCCCTTTGGGAGGAAAGGAGCGCACAGCCCCGCATCCGAGGGGTATAGAGGTATAATGAGGGCGATCGGACGAAGAGCCTGCCCCCATTGTCGGGCGGCGGGGGCATGAAAGCGGTGACGGAATGCTCGAATCGACCTACTCGATCCCCTACGGCGGGATCGGCCCCGACGGCCGGATGAAGCTGCCGGTCCTCCTCGATGTCCTCCAGGATATGGCCGACCGGGACGCCGCCAGGATGTCCATGACCGTGGCGAACCTCATCACGAAGGGGGTGAGCTGGGTCCTCCGACAGTACCGGGTGACCGTGGACCGCTATCCGACCCACGACAGCACCCTGACAGTCCGCACATGGCACGGACCCCGGAAGAACCTCTATTCCCTCCGGGCCTTCGTTGTTCGGGACGAACGAGGTCCCGTGGCCTCCGCGGAGACGAGCTGGATCCTGATCGACCTGGAGCGGGGGCGGCCGCTCCGGCTTGACCGGCACTCCACGGAGCTCTACATCGCCGAGTCCTGCCCCATGGAGATGGAGTTCTCCAGCCTGCCGGCGATGGACCGGTGGCGGGAGGAGCGTCCGTTCTCCGTGCGCCGGTGGGACCTGGACAGGAACAACCACGTGAACAACGCGGTGTACTTCTCCTGGGCCGCGGAGGCCGTTCCGGACGACGTGGCGTCCTCGCTCGCACTGCGGCGGGTGGAGGCGGAGTACGAGCGCCCGACGGAGGGACACGGGGAGATCGTCGTTCGCACCGTCCTTCTTGAACAGGGTGAGGGGCGGGTCTACGGTCATGCCATCGTGGGCTCCGACGGCGAACGAAAGGCCCGCTTCGTCACGGAGTGGCGGCCCAGGCAGCGGGACGAAGAGACGACAGAGACGGACGGTGCGCCGTCGTCACACTGTTGTTCGACGAAGACAAAAAAGGGAGGAATGCAGGGATGATCGTGCTGAACGACGGAGGAACGACCCTACGGAAGGAGAACGTCCGGGGAGGGAGGGGCGGCGGCCTGTTCACCTACGCCGTGGACGGCGCCGTGTCGGGGAGCCATTTCAAGATGATCGCCCGGATCCGCCTCGAGCCGGGGAGCAGCATCGGAGAGCACCCTCACGACGCCGACGAGGAGCTCTACTACATCCTGAAGGGCAAGGGCGTGTACTACGAGAACGGCGTGCCCCACCCCGTCCGTGAGGGCGACTTCCTCGTCCTGTACCAGGGGGGGACCCACGGCCTCGAGGCCTCGGACGACAGCGAACTGGTCTTCCTCGCCGTCGTCACGTGCTGAAGAGCAACGGGGGGCGCGTCATGTTTCCCTCCTTCAGCTACGAGATGCCCACTCGGGTGGAGTTCGGCCGGGGTGTGGTCCGCAACGTGGGGCACGAGGTTAGCGCCCTTGGCAGCAGGGTCCTGATTCTCTCCGACGAAGGGGTCCGCAAAGCGGGACTTCTCGATATCGTCACGGGCCATCTCGTCGAGGCCTCCGTCCTCTACGAGCTCTTTCTCGACATCGAGCCCAACCCGAAGGACCACAACGTCCACCGGGCCGCCGAGGCGGCCGGCGCCTTCGAGGCGGACTGCCTTCTCGCGGTGGGCGGGGGCAGTCCCATCGACTGCGCCAAAGGGGTCGCCATCGTGGCCGCGGCGGGCGGGCGCATCCGCGACTACGAGGGGCGTTTCGTCCCGGCCGTCACGCCCCTGCCCGTCATCGCCATTCCCACGACGGCGGGCACGGCGAGCGAGCTGACCTTCGGGGCCGTCATCACCGATACGGCCGAGCACTTCAAGTTCACGGTCAAGAGCCCTGCCCTCGCGCCCAAGGTCGCCCTGGCCGACCCCGAGATGACGGCCACCATGCCGAGAAACCTCACGGCCTTCACGGGCATGGACGCCCTCACCCACGCCATCGAGGCCTACACATGCCGGGTGGCCACACCCTTCTCCGACGCTCCGGCCCTGGTGGCCATGGACCTCATCGGGCGGTTCCTGCGGCGGGCCTGGCAGGACGGCCGCGACATGGAGGCGCGCGAGGGGATGCTGCTCGGGAGCCTGCTCGCCGGCATGGCCTTCAGCCACTCGGACGTGGCGGCGGTGCACTGCCTCGCCGAGGCCCTGGGAGCCATGTACGACGCCCCCCACGGAGCCTGCAACGCCATCGCCCTGCCCGCCGTCATGGCATACTCCATGGAGGCCTGCGTGGACCGATACGCCGACGTGGCGCGGTGCCTGGGGCTCTCCTTCGCCACGACGGAGGAGGGGGCGAGGGCCGCCGTCCGGGAGGTCCAGCAGATGGCCAGGGACCTCGAGCTCCCCTCGATTGCGGTGTTCGGCGTCCGGGAGGAGGACTTCGAGATCATCGCCGCCAAGGCGGAGGCGAATCTGTCCAACCCGGACAACCCGAGGGTCCTGACAAGAGCGGACTACGTCGCCCTGTTGCGGATTCTGACGGGTACGGTGTGACGGACATACGGCGCCAGCCCTGAACAAAGGAACATGGGGTTGGTTCGATAGGACGCGGCCGACTCCGCACTGTCCACTGCTTCTTCACGACGGCCCTGTCGTATAATGGGGCGGGTTTGAAGAAACGTCTCACCTCTTCCGGAAAGGACGGCATGGGTCATGTCGGATTTTCTTCGTCAATCAGATCCGGTCATGCAGGCTCTTATGGCCACGCTCTTCACCTGGGGCGTGACGGCGGCCGGGGCGGGGCTCGTCTTCTTCACGAGGACGGTACACCAGAAGGTGCTGGATGCCATGCTGGGGTTTGCCGCCGGCGTCATGATCGCGGCGAGCTTCTGGTCCCTGCTCGCGCCGGGGCTCGAGATGGCCGAGCGCATGGGCCAGATCCCCTGGCTGACGGCCCTCGTGGGGTTCATGGGCGGCGGGATCTTCATGCGCCTCGCCGATGCCCTCATGCCCCACCTGCACATGGGGGTGTCGGCGGACCACTATGACGGTCCCCATACCTCCTGGAAGCGGAGCACCCTGCTCGTCCTGGCCATCACGCTGCACAACATCCCCGAGGGGCTGGCCGTGGGCGTCGCCTTCGGTGCAACGGCTGCCGGAATGCCGTCCGCTACCCTGGGCGGAGCCGTCGCTCTGGCGTTGGGAATCGGCCTTCAGAACTTCCCCGAGGGGGCGGCCGTCTCGCTCCCCCTGAGAAGAGAGGGGACGGGACGGATGAAGAGCTTCCTCATGGGCCAGGCTTCGGGCGTGGTGGAGCCCATCGCCGGGGTGATCGGCGCCCTGTTCGTCGTCCGCATGCAGCCCGTCCTGCCCTACGCCCTCTGCTTTGCCGCCGGCGCCATGATCTTCGTGGTGGTGGAGGAGCTCATCCCGGAGTCCCAGAGGATCGAGGAGAACATCGACTTCGTGACCATGGCGACCATGGCCGGCTTCGCCGTCATGATGGTCCTGGACGTGGCTCTCGGCTGATCGGCCGTTGCAGGCCGACGAGGATGATACTACAATGGTTCTGCCCTGGAGTCCGCGACTCCGGGGGACCTTCGAGCGGTTCAGGAAGGATTGAGCGTGGAATGCGACATGTAGGCGTTACTTCGAGAGGCATCCGCCTCCCCGTCCTCTGTCAGGGGGCGGATCTCGTTCAGATCATCGCCGAGGAGTTGGAAAAGGCCGCCCGGTCGGAGCGCGACCCCTTTCTTTTTCGGGACCGGGACGTGATCGGCGTCACGGAATCCCTTCTCGCAAGGACCCAGGGCAACTATGTGACCCTCGACGAAATAGGGGAGGACGTCGAGCGTCTCGTCCCCGAGGGGGATGTGGTGCTGCTCTTCCCGATCCTCAGCCGGAACCGCTTCGGCCATATCTTGCGGGGCATCATCCGGGGGGTCCGCGGCACGATCCACCTTCTGCTCTCCTACCCCGGCGACGAGGTGGGCAACCTGCTCATGAACCAGGCCGACTTCTACCGGAACCAACCCCGCCTCTCGGGCGACTGCTTCAGCGAAGAGGAGTACGACCGGGTCTTCGGCCGGCTTCCGCACCTGTT